>URKV01000025.1 GCA_900548565.1 uncultured Collinsella sp. | reverse complement strand
AGTTGAACTCAACCTCGGGAGCGTTCTCATGGAAGTAGATCTCGCAGGCCTTGGCCACGGTCTCCTGGCGCTCGGCGTTGTTGTCGTAGAAGGTCACCTTGTTGACCGGGAAGCGGTCGCGCTCCTCAAGCAGCATCAGGGCAATGCCCGGAGTGAAGGTAGAGCCACCGCCGGCAATGGTCACGGCATAGTTTTTCTTGGACATGATGTCCTCCTCATTCTGGCCGCTTGCTCAATCCATCCCCGCACGCGGCCTGTACGGTTTGGAATTGTTACCTAGAAGTGGAGTTTTTTATCTCTAGAATCGGCCTTGCGGTGCATACCGGCTCTGCAAGGCCGATTGTTTCGATGGACGATGGTTTACAGAAGACTCTCGAACTTCAGAAGACTCTCGAACTTCTCGCGAACCTGCGGGACGGTAAGGCCGATAATGACCTGGATTGACTGACCTTGGACCACCAAGCCATGCGTACCGATCGCCTTGAAGGAAGCCTCGGGTGCAACGACGCTCTTGTCCTTGACGTTAACGCGCAGACGGGTAGCGCAGTTAGTTACATCGATGATGTTATCCGCGCCACCGAGCAGATCGAGGATGTTCTCGGCAAGCACCAAGCGCTCATCGTCTTTACTCTGGGCGACCGATTTGCCAGCAGCAGCACCGCCCTGCTTTTGCTTGTAGTCGGCCTTGGACTTGAGCTCGACCTCAACATCGTCATCCTCGCGACCGGGGGTCTTAAAGTCGAACTTGACGATCAGGAAACGGAAGACCACGACCCAAAGAGCGGTAAAGCACAGACCGACAAGGATGGAGATGGCGTACTGCAGACCGTGTGCGGCCCAAAGGGGCAGCCAGTCCCACGAGAGCATCGAGATGATGCCGCCGTCGAAGATGCCCACGACGCCAAGGAGGTTTTGAGCCATGCAGCCGAGCGCTCCGAGCACGCAGTGGACGACGAACAGGCCGGGCGCGATGAACAGGAAGGTGAAGTCAAGCGGCTCGGTGATACCGCAAAGCATAGCGGTAAGGGTGACCGGGATCAGCAGAGCCTTGACGCGCTGCTTGCGCTCGGGTTTGGCGGTCATATAAAACGCAATGGCGACGCCAAGCGAGCCGAAGACCTTAGTCCAACCAGGGCAGGTATAGGCAGCCCAGGGTGCGGCATCCTTAAGAGCAATGCTCGGATCGGCAGCCAGTTGGGGCAGGATGTTGGCCCAAGCAGCAAAGATGCCGCCGTTGACCGCCGCGTTGTCGTAATAGAACGGCGTATAGATAAAGTGGTGCAGGCCTGTAGGGATCAGCACGCGCTCGAAGAAAGCAAAGACACCCACGCCAAACGTACCGGCGGAAAGGATGAATCCCTGGAAGGCGGAGATAGCAGCCTGAACATGCGGCCACACCAGGCAGGCGATAAGAGCGACCGGAACCATAACGAAGAAACCGATCATATAGATGAACACGGAACCCGAGAACACGCCCAACCACTCGGGGAGCTCGGTGTCGAAGAACTTATTATGCAGCATCGTGGCGATACCAGAGATAATGAGCGCGCCCATGATGCCCATATCAAGCGTTTTGATGCTTGCGATAGTGGCAAGACCAGTACCGCTGCCCGCCTCGACAGAGTAGTCGACCCCAAAGACAGGGCCCCACTGCCCCAAGATTGTGCTTACAAAGTAGTTGAAGGTAAGGTAGATGGCCAAAGCCTCCATGCAGCAGCGAGCGTTCTGCTTGTTCGCGAGCGAGATTGGCAACGCTACGCAAAACAGCAACGGCATCTGGTTAAAGAGCGTCCAACCACCCTGGAGCAGCACATTCCAGCAATCAAACCAAAGATGGCCCGCAGTGGCCATCTCGCCAAAGATCGCCTCGGTGGTAAACAACGTACCCAGGCCGACGACGATTCCGGAAAATGCGAAAAGAATTGCAGGCGTGTACATTGCACCGCCGAAACGTTGTATCTTTTGCATCATGACGGGGAATCCCCCTCTCTTCATTCGGAGCGACTGCGGTTTTGGCTTCACTCGAGACCGCAGACGCGCCGTTTGCGTGTACCTCGTGCAATAGGACGGGTGGGCCCGCTTCCCTGACTTCTTGCGCTTCTATTTTTATCATATCGCTTATCTAGACAAGTTAGCATAAATACTACGGTCGGTAAACGGTTGATTATTGGCCGTAAACGGTATATGTCCAGTATTTCGCCTGTTAAATCTGACATAGCTGATGGCTGCATTATAAATTTCTTTTCTACTTGTCTAGATGTGCTTGTCTATATCTATAGACATACCTATACTTCATTACAACATTCACCGCTACGTTAAGGAGTCACCATGAAAAGCGCGGTCTTCTATGGAAAGCACGATCTCAGGGTCGAGGATTCGACAAAACCGACCGTGGGCAAGCGTGACGTTCTGATCAACGTCAAAGCTTGCGGCGTCTGCGGCACCGACGTGCATATCTATGAAGGCGACAAGGGTGCAGCCGACGTTACCCCGCCCACGATCCTTGGTCATGAGTTTGCGGGCGTTGTCGAGGCCGTGGGCAGCGATGTCACCGGCTTTAAACCGGGCGATCGCGTGTGCATCGACCCAAACCATCCCTGCGGCTGCTGCGAACCCTGCCGCGACGGAATCAACCACTACTGCGAGCATATGACCGGTTACGGCACCACCGTTAACGGCGGCTTTGCCGAGTACTGCTCCGTCGATATGCAGCAAGTCTACAAGTTGGGCGATCACACCAGCTTTGAGCAGGGTGCTATGACCGAGCCCGTCGCCTGCTGCCTGCACGGCATCGATATGTGCAACATCAAGCCCGGCAGCACAGTTGTCGTTATCGGCGGTGGCATGATCGGCCTGCTCATGATGCAGCTTGCTAAAAACGCCGGCGCCACCAAGGTTGTCTTGCTCGAGCCTGTCGAAGGCAAGCGCGAGGTTGCGCTCAAACTCGGCGCCGACCTGGCAATTGATTCCATCCACGAGGACGTCCCGGCCCGCCTGAAGCAGGAGGGCGTCGGCAACGTCGATGTCGTTATCGAGTGTGTTGGCAAGCCCGTCACCATCGAGCAGGCCATCCAGATCGCCGGCCACAAGGCTACGGTCATGATGTTCGGCCTCACCAAGCCCGATGAGACAATCACCGTCAAGCCCTTCGAGGTCTTCCAGAAGGAGCTTGTGCTTACCTCGTCCTACATCAACCCTTATACGCAGCGTCGCGCGCTCGAGCTCATCGACTCTGGCAGGCTCGACGTATCCTCGATGGTCGCCAAGGTGGCTTCCCTCGACGAACTCGGCGCCATCCTGTCAGACCCAGCTCTGCGTGCCATGGGTAAATATATAATCGACCCCAGCAAGTAAATCGATCGACACCTGCGCGAGCGGTCCTCATCCACCGCTCGCGCACTCAGCTCTAGGAGACCGTCATGGCGCGAGCCATCTTCCAAACTATTTATGACAACGTGAAGCAGTCGATTGACGACGGCACATACGCCTATCAGAGTTATCTGCCTTCGGAGACTGAGCTCACGCAGCTGTTTGACTGTTCGCGTATGACGGTCCGTCGCGCCATCTCGATGCTTGCGGCAGATGGTTACGTGCTCCCCCAGCAAGGCAAAGGCATGCGCGTCATTCGCAACATCAGTGACGAGACGAATCGTGGTGGCGGCGGACTCGAGACCTTTAAGGAAATCGCAGCCAGCCGAGGCTTTGAGCTCAAAACGGTTACCACTGTCTTTGAGCTCCTCGTTTGCAACAAGGCGCTCTCCAAGATTACCGGGTTTCCTGAAGGCTGTGAGCTCACACGCGCCAAACGCATCCGTTATGCAGACGGACGGGCCGTGTGCTCCGACGACTCCTATTACCTAAGCTCACAGGTACCGGGGCTGACACCCGAGATTGTCAACGACTCGATCTATCGTTACCTCGAAGAAGACCTTGGCATTAAGATTGCCACGGGCAAACGCGATGTAACGATTGAGCATCCCACGCCCGAGGATGCACGCGTGCTCGATCTCGACAACTTTAACGCACTCGCCGTTATACGCGGACAGACCTACAACGCCGACGGTATCCTTATGGAATACACCGAGACCAAACAGGTTCCCGGGTTCTTTTTGCTCCATGAAACCGTGACACGCAACGGTACCGGTCGAACCGGCCACCAAAGCAGCATGAACTAACCATCTATTAGTTGCGGTGGAATAGTTCCTAGAATGGCCAGCTTAAGGGCAAAACAGGAACTATTCCACCGCAACTTTTTTGGCCGGCGGGGCAGCACCTGTCCCACCGGCCATCATTTACGCTCTTTAAGCTAGTCCGCGAGCTTTTCTACCTGGTCGAGCATCTTGTCGAGCTTGGCCTTTGCTTCGGCCTTGACCTTCTCAGCTTCTTCGTGAGCCTTCGCCTTCTGGGCGGCCTTTTCCTCGGCTTCGGGATCGACGACGACCAGATTGGACGCGTCGTGCTCAACAAGCTTGAGCGCATGCTCGGGACAAACCTTGACACAGGCACCGCAACCCAAACAATACGTGGATTCCAGTGCAAAGCGACCGCTTCCCACCAGATCGCAGGCGAACGTGGGGCATACGTTGACGCACTCGCCGCACGACGTGCACTTGTCAAAATCGCACTCCGGCGTGCTCACCTGCATGTTCTGGGCAAGCTCGGGGTGGTTTTGCAATGTCGAGAGCACCAGCTGCCGCCCATGCGTGAGCGAACGGCGGCGCTTGGTCGTCGTGGTACCGCACATGGTGTTGAGCGTGCGCTCAAGCTGCGTGATCTGGTGACGGTGGGCCTTCAACTTCTGCGTCACCGAGGCCAGTGCCGCAGTCGCCGGATTGAGCTTGGTCACCGTCAGGCCCGTGGTGCGGGCAATTTTTTCCATGTACTCCTTGCGCTCGTACTCGCGAAGCTTATGGCACTTGAGGCTCTTGGGGTCGACCTCCAGGCCCATACCCGTGCCAGACCACTCCTCGGCCTTCGCAATCGCCTCGCCCAGAATGTCCTCACCGCCGGTGTTGCGGCATTTATCGCACACGCCCAACGGCAGGTACACACTCACGTTGGGATAGTCGGCCAGTACCGAAAACCAAGTCTCTGCCGTAATATCGCCCACGCAGGCAACGACGACCTCATTTTCGCGCGGTATGCGCTTGAGGGCGCGCGTGCAGGTGACGTAGGCGGTCTCGTGGCTCGTAGCAGCAGAGACGATATCGTCATACAGGTTTTTGGGCGCCAGGCGCGGCGAGATGATCGCCTCGGTCGGACAGGCAGCGGCGCACAGACCGCACTTGCGACAGGAGTCGAGGATCTCGATGGCGTCTTCCTCGACCTCGATAGCGTTGACCGGGCACACGTCCATGCACGCGGTGCAGCCGCTCTTTTCGTTTTTGCAGGTCAGACACGGGATGGTGTTGCCGCGCGGGCGCTCCTTGTAGTCGGCAGGATTCCACTGCGGCGCCGACGGATCGAGTGCATCGGTCACACCGCCAAGCGGGTTTTTAAGAAAGTCGAAACCCTTGCTGATCTCGATAATGTCATCAAACAGATCGTGTTCCTGCGCCATGCGCGGCCCCTCCCTGAGCAGTGCAAACAAGCAAAAGATAATGATACGCCATCGGCCCACGCCTTGGGCAAATTACACGCGGTGCACCTTTGGGGCAAATAGCCTATGGCCTATCGCCGCCTCGATTGCACAAGGTCAATCAAGTGCCAAGCTATGCCTCGCACATGAGCTGCACGAGCTTTTGTTTGGTCACCTTGGCCTGCTCGTTGGCCATATTACGCTCGTTTCTAAAGACCGCATTTGCAACACCCTGCAGATCGGCATCGGAAATCTCGCTGCACGGACCGTCCATCGAAGCCGCCGTGGGGCATACGCACAACGGCAACTCGGCATAAAACGCAACGGCCTTGGCGATATCGAGCATCTTGCCGCCGCCAATACCCACTACCATGTCGCAATACTCGGCCTGGGCTTCCTTAGCCATTTCGACAACGGCCTCGTCCGTACACGGACCGTCATAAATCTTAAAGAACGGCTCGCTTAGATCTTCGTCCAGAAATCCATCGACGATCTGCCTGCACAGCCGATCCTCGGTGCCCTGGTCAAACAAAACATAGGCAGCGCAGCCCAACCATGACAAATACCTGCCCTGACGCGAAAGTTCGCCCGGCCCCTGAACATACCGGCCAGGACCGCCGTAAACCATAGGAAGCGCCATACGAGGATCCGCCCTTCATCAAACAACGATTGGTGCAAACTAACCTGACCCCCTTGCACCAACTTGGTGCGATGGGGTCAGGTTAGTTTGCACCATAGCAAAAAGGGGCAAAGCCATCTGCTTGCTTTACCCCTTCCTTAGCTTGATTTACTCATCCATGAGATAGTAGTGGCCCAGAGCGTCGGCACCCAGGATGGCGTTTGCGACCATCTCGGGCGTCACCTCAAACGGCATGTTGCACATGGTGTCATCGGGCGCGCAGGCGGCCTCGGCAACAATCATGGCCTGCTCGCGCGTAAGCTCGGCAACGCCAAGTTCCTTCATCGTGACCGGCAGGCCCAGCTCAATGCAGAAGCCCAAGACTTCCTCGAGTTTCTCAGTCGGAGCATCCTCAAGTACTAGCTGGACGATGGTGCCAAAAGCGACCTTCTCGCCGTGATACATGCCGTGGCACTCGGGCAGCATCGTCAGGCCATTGTGGATGGCATGAGCAGCAGCAAGGCCCGAGCTCTCAAAGCCAATGCCCGAAAGCAGCGTGTTTGCCTCGATGATATGCTCGACGGCAGGCGTGAGCGCACCCTTCTCCAGCGCGACCTTGGCCTTGGCGCCATCGGCCATAAGCGTCTCGTAGCAGAGCTTGGCGAGCGCCAGGCCGGCCATGCCGCCCTTGCCGCCGGCGCAAGTGCCACCGTCGGCATCATGCGTCGCCTGGGCCTCAAAGTAGGTTGCGAGCGCATCGCCCATACCGGAAACCGTCAGGCGCACCGGGCTCGCCGCGATAACCGTCGTATCCATCAGGACAATGTTGGGGTTTGCCTTAAGGAAAAGATATTTATCGAACTGGCCGTCATCGGTGTAGAGCACCGAAAGTGCCGAGCACGGGGCATCGGTCGAGGCGATGGTGGGGCAAATAATAACCGGAGACTCCAGGTAGTAGGCAACGGCCTTGGCGGTGTCGAGGATCTTGCCACCACCGACGCCGACGATGATGTCGCAACCGTTGTCGCGAGCGAGCGCAACCAGGCGATCGACCTCGCCCTTGGAGCACTCGCCGTTAAAGTCCTCAAATAGCAGCTCGGCCTTAGCCTCGGCAAAGCCGCCCTCGATCTTGGCACCGACGCGCTTCTTGCCCGAAGGCGTCACGATGACGAGGGCCTTAGCGCCGAGCGGCTCGACATAGGAGCCGAGCTTGGCGAGCTCGTCCGGACCCTGGATGTACTTGCTGGGGCTATTGAAAATTGCAGCCATAACTATCCCATTCTCTAAAAAAGAAAGGGGCTCCGTACGGATACGTGCGGAGCCCCTCGTTACGATAACAAGAGTCGATTAGAAATCGATGTCGGTGTCGTAGTAGCAGGCCTTGAGAATCTTCTCGAAGTCGGCAGCCTTGGTCTCACGCGGGTTCTCCGGCGTGCAGGCGTCCTGCTCGGCGTTCGCGGCGATCTCGGGCAGCTTGGCGAGGAACTCCTCCTCGGAAACCATCTGCGGGTTCTCGGCGTCGACCTTCACGCCACCATTTGCGTAATCCTTGATGGACTGCGGAATGTTGAGCTGGTCGTTGAGGTCGCGGATCTTCTGGACGAGCGCAGCGATGAGCTCCTCGTTGGTCTCGCCGGGAAGGTGCAGGATCTCCTTGGCCACGTAAGCGTAACGCTCGGCAGCACGGGGATCCTTGGAGTTCCACTGGATGACCTTGCCCAGGTACATGGCGTTAGCGGCACCGTGGATGATGTGGCCATTCTCGAAGGCAGCACCGGTCTTGTGAGCCATGGAGTGAACGATGCCGAGCAGGCCCGAGGAGAAGGCGATACCGGCGATGCACTGAGCCTCGTGCATGTGCTGACGGGCCTCATGGTCGCCAGCATAGGACTTGGGCAGCCACTCGACGATCTCGCGGATGCCGTGCAGAGCGTTGGCGTCGGTGAACATAGAGGCGAAGGTAGAAACGTAGGCCTCCATGCAGTGGGTCAGAGCATCCATGCCGGTGTGAGCGCACAGCTTGGCGGGCATGGTGTAGGTGAGCTCGGGGTCGACGATGGCGACATCAGGGGTGATGTTGAAGTCGGCCAGCGGGTACTTGATGCCCTTGGCGTAGTCGGTAATGACGGAGAACGCGGTGACCTCGGTAGCGGTGCCGGAGGTAGAGGAGATGGCGCAGAAATGAGCCTTCTGACGCAGCTCGGGGAAGCTGAACGGCTGGATGATGTTGTCGAAGGACTCCTCGGGATACTCGTAGAAGACCCACATGGCCTTAGCGGCATCGATGGGCGAGCCGCCGCCGATGGCGATAATCCAGTCGGGCTCGAACTCGCGCATGGCCTCGGCGCCCTTCATGACCGTCTCGATGGACGGGTCGGACTCGACGCCCTCGAACAGCTTGACCTCGAAACCGCCTTCCTTAAGGTCGGCCTCAACGTCCTGCAGGAACCCGCCGCGGCGCATAGAGCTGCCGCCAGAAACGATGATGGCCTTCTTGCCCTTGAGGTTCTTCACCTCGTGGCGAGCGCCCTCACCAAAGTACAGATCGCGAGGATTGGTAAAACGTCCCATACTGTGCCTCCTAAACAAGCCCCTCTTAGACTTGCGTATATAACGGAGCACCCAATTGGCTCCGTTAGGACCGGTTTGCGCGTTGCCGGCGATGGCAATGCACGATGTCCAAACGTCTCAACGCTCAGACAAACACTATTTTACCGTTCTGGTTGGTCAGTTATTCACCTAAAGCTGACAATGATGAAACGTTTTTTCTATCCCTGAAGACTCTTGTGGGGCATTCGTACCCCAAGCTGGGCAAACGTTTTATCAGGGTTGACTACATATCCCGGGCAGGGCTGTGCCCCTCAAAAATGCGCCCCGTTCGCCGCCAAAAATCGACCGTTTACGGCACTGTGATACCACCCGCGCAACCGAGGTGCCGACATTTGTGCGACATCCGTCTTCGTGGTGCAAAGGTGCAAGTCCAAGTGCGGCACCCCCGGTGTGCCACATGCGGGTAAACTAGAACCTTATATAGAGATATTTGAACCCTAACCGCAGCAAAGGAGGCCCCATGGCATTCGATCCCATTCAAGAGGATTGCCATCGCCTCGTTCTTGAGGCCTTGCGCCGCGACAATATCCCACTCACCGACGGCCCCGCCGTCGAGCGTCTGATGGAGCAATTCACCCGCAACCCCGCGCCGCTCATCGTGCACGATCGCGACCGAGCTGGGCATCTGATCGCCAAGGTCGTCGAGGCTGTCGACTACCGCATCCCCTTTATCCCCGACGACGCCCAGGCAGAGCAAGAAGAAGCCGCAGCCGAGAACATGCTCCGCGAGGCGGCCGCGCTCGATCCGGCCAACTGGGATGCCCAGCGCATGCTGACGGCGCTCACAGCCGAATCCAACGAGGAATACGTGCAGTATCTGGTGTCCAAGTGCGACGAGGTGGAGCACGATCTGGCGCTCAAGATCGCCTCGGCGCAGGACCCCTACGAGCGTGAGGCCGCAGGCGACCTGACCCGCCGTCCCTACCTGCGCTGGCTTGCTGCCTTGGCATCGCGCGCGCTCATTAGCGGCCGCTACCGCATGTCGCTCGAAGCCGCGAATCGCAGCCTGGACTTTGCGCCCAACGACCCCGCCGGCGTCCGCCATACTGCGATGCTCGCCATGGCAAAGCTTGAATACCCTGCCGAGGAGCTCAAGCGTTTTCGTTCCGCCCACTCCGTACCCTATCTTGCCAACACGCCGCTGCGCCGCCGTCCCAAGGACGCAGAGCGCGACTTGGACCCGTGGACGCTCATCGCACTGATGAGCGCAGCCTGGCGCGAGCTGGATTACGAGGGCGCCGAGCACTACCTGCGCATCCTGGTGCGCTCATGCCCGCACGCAGCCGAGGCGCTCTACTTCCAAACCGAATTTCCCGATGGCGTCTATGCTCGCGTCAACGTGGGTGTGGGCTCCACCGATGAGCTTGTCCTTGCCCTGTCCGAGGCGACGCCGGTGCTGCAGGAGGGCCTAGGCGCGCCCGACAACGCCAGCTTTGCCGCCTGGGTCGCCACCAACGACATCGTGCGCTCCCAGATCGACGAACGAATCCTGCGCGCGGCCGAGCAGGGTTTGCCGTTTAAGGGAGGAGACCTCTAATGGATCCGAGCGTCTACATCCCCGCCTACCTGGAGCGCGCCTACGTTGCGTCGCACCCCGAACTCACCGATGCAGCACGCGAGCTTGTCCATAACGACATCAGCGCAAACCCTCACAAGTATGCGCAGACCGAGCATGCCCAAGCGCTGCTGTCCTATGCCGGCGTTCATCGTCACCTGCTCGACGAGCTCCATCGCATCGAGGACATGGGCAGCGATGAGGAGTTTGAGCAGACGCGCAACCGCCTGTTCGACGATATGCGCGATGAGCTGCTCAAGATCGTCCGCGTCGATGCGCATGTCCTCGATGCCCAGCTGCTCGCCATCATCCTGGCGGACACGCCCGTCGATGCCTGCCTGGGCGACTTGATGAAGCTCGAGGCGAGCACGGCCGACTACCTGCAACAAAGCGTGCCCGGGTTTGATATGGAGGCCCCGCACTACTGGGCCAATAATGTTTTGGCCGATGGTGTCACCGCAGCAGACCTTACCGTGAGCGAGCCGGCCCTTATCGGGTGGCTTCACACGCTCGAGGCCATCTCGCAGCTGTGCATGGCGAGCGCTCGTTACCGCGCCGCTGCCAACTACGCCCGCCGCGTCCTTAAGGCAGAAGGTTATCCCACCCGAGCTGCCGGCACCGTGTTGCTCGCCCTCGCCCGCTTGGAAGACCAGGACGGCTTTTTTGCCCTGGCTCACCAGCTCGAGGAGCAGGTGGGGGCCGATACCCTCGAGAACTCCCCCTGGTACCTGCTCGCCCGCACGATTCTGCTGTTCAAAACAAACAAGATGCGTCCGGCGACGCGCGCGCTGCGTGAGTTCGCTAACCGTTGCGAGGGCGGCGCGTTCTTCTTGCTGAACCCCATGTACCAGACGCCGTACCTTCCCTGCCGACCCGAGCCACGCGACCCCTGGGACCTCTCGCACCAGGCGGTTTGGGAAGCCGACGGCATTATCTCGGACACCCCCGACTTTGCCCCCTGGGCCAACGCCTGCGAAGACGTATCGCAGCTTGCCCAGGAATTTGCACGCCGCTACGGCTTTTAGGAACGCGATCGCCCCGACCATGTCATCTATGTTAGGAACGGCTTCATGAACCTCCGCTCATCTCTCGCCTGCACCTCGAGCGATATCGCCCGCTGGGGGCTGCGCTCCGTCCTCAAACGCCAGGGTGGCGTGCTTCCCGGCCGTATCGCCATGAAGATCGACCCAGAGCTGCTAAGCGACCTCGCAAGCCTAGTCGACCGCAGCGTGGTGATCACCGGCACCAACGGCAAGACCACGACCTCCAACCTCATCGCCGACGCCGTTGCTGCCAGCGGCGCTACCGTGGTGTGCAACCGTGCCGGCAACAATATGGAGCCTGGTGTGGTGGGTGCTCTGCTCGAGGCCCGCGGCGGCCTTAAGCACACCAGCAGCGGCAAGCGCGTGGGCGTTTTTGAGTGCGACGAGCTCTACACCGTACGCGTTCTGCCCAAACTCAAGCCGACGTACTTTGTGCTGCTCAACCTGTTCCGCGACCAGCTGGACCGTTACGGCGAGATCGACCACACCCAGGACGTCATCGCCCACGCGCTGGAGCTTTCACCGGCAACGACGCTCATCTACAACGCAGACGACCCGCTGTGTGCCGCAATCGCCGCGCGCGTTCCCAATGCAAGCATCGCCTTTGGCATCGACGGCGCCACCGACACCGAATCCGACCGCATTAGCGACTCGCGTTTTTGCTCACAGTGCAACGCGCCGTTGGAGTACGACTATGTGCAGTACGGACAGCTTGGCGCATACCATTGCCCCTCGTGCGGCTGGGTCCGCCCTGGGCTTGTCCGTCGCGTGACGGGCGTGGAGCTCGGCTGCGACGGCTACGGCTTTGACCTGGTCTTTGGATCTGCGCCCGACGCGGCTGCCGTACACATCGCCACACGCTACAACGGCCTGTATATGGTCTACAACGTAGCCGCAGCCTTCTTTGCGGCGCGCGAGCTGGGCGTGGACGCAGCTCACCTGCAGCCTACGCTCGATGCCTACGTGCCAGCAGGTGGTCGCATGGGCCGTTGGAATATCGCCGGCCGTACCGTCGAGGCCAATCTGGCCAAAAATCCCGTGGGCTTCGATCGGCAAATCCAGTCCATCAAGACGGCAGGCGGCAGGCTCTGCGCCTTTTTCCTGAACGACAACGATGCCGACGGCCACGATGTATCGTGGATCTACGACGTCGACTTTGAGCGCATCGCCGACACAACGGGACTTGTCGCCTTTGCCGGCGGCACGCGCGCGCACGACATGCAGGTGCGCCTCAAGTACGCCGGCATCGATGCCACGATTATCTCGAATATCGAGCAGGCGATCGGCGCCGTGGCAGACGAGGAGGCTGGCGACACTTTCTATGCCGTCGCCAACTACACGGCCTTTCCGCCGCTGGTCAAGGAGCTCGACGAACTTAAGGGCACCGATGCGGCTACGGTTGCCGCCCACGCTGCAACGTGCGCCGATGGCAGTGCCGTCCCCGTCGGTGTCGCGCCGACCGAGCTCTCGCGCCCGCTGCGCATCGTCTATCTGTACCCCGATGCCCTCAACCTCTACGGCGACGGTGGCAACGTCATCGCCCTCGAGCGCCGCTGCGCCTGGCGCGGCATTCCCGTGCGCGTGAACGAGGTCCGCATGGGCGAGTCGCTCGATCTCGCCGACGCCGACATCGTCATGATGGGCGGCGGCTCCGATCGCGACCAGCTGGCCGTGGCGCATGAGCTGCTCGCTCAAAAAGACAAGGTTGCGGCTTATGTTGAGGACGGCGGCTCGCTGCTTGCTATCTGCGGCAGTTATCAGCTGCTCGGCCGTTCGTACTATATGGGCGAGAATCGCATCGAAGGTCTGGGTGTCATTTCCGTCGAAACCGTGCGCGGTTCTGACCGCCTAATCGGCAACGTCGCCGTCAAGACCGACCTGGCGCCTGAGCCCTTTGTGGGATTCGAGAACCACGGCGGCCGCACCCTGCTCGATACAGAGGCCACGCCGCTCGGAACGTCCGTCGTTGCGGGCACCGGCAACAACGGCGACGATGGCTTTGAGGGCATCATCTACAAGGGCGTCATCGGCACGTACCTGCACGGACCAGCGCTACCCAAGAACCCTGAACTCGCCGACTGGCTCATCGCCCACGCCCTCGAGCGCCGCGGCGATGCGCAGGCCACAGCCCTGCTGCCGCTCAAGCCCCTCGACGACACCTACGAGCGCGCCGCCCACGACGCCGCCATGAAGCTCCTCCCCTAACGCCCCGCCACTACAAAGGGACAGGCACCTTTGTGGTGGTTTTCCAGTTTGCCATCGATATACGCACCGGCAAAAAAGTCTGCTATACTCTTTCCCGCTGTCCCCATCGTCTAGCGGCCAAGGACGCCACCCTTTCAAGGTGGATATCGCGGGTTCGAATCCCGCTGGGGGCACCACAGAATCTGAGAAGCCCGTTACCAATTCGGTAGCGGGCTTTTTGCTACCGATATGCCGGGATTCGAAGCCGACAGGGTGCGGAGCTGAGGAAACGCGAAGCGTTTTCCAGCGCAGCACGCAAGGAGCGGAGCGACGCAGCGAAGGCGGGCGGCGCCAGCCGCACGCGGACATCCCGCTGGGGGCACCATTTAAACTGAGAAGCTCGTTGCCCTTGCGGTGACGGGCTTTTTGCTATCCATGTGCCGGGGATTCGAACCCCGAGGGCATAAAATCACACTGCCATCCAAGGGCCCGTGGTCAAAAAATAGCAAATATGAGTACTGTTACCAATTTAGTAACAGCGATTGCATATCACCAGAAGGCGATTTAGACGCCAGGAATCCTACGGCGGAAGAATTGCAGGCTTTTATCAGCTAAGTACTTGGACATATGTTGCGTAACACAGCATATTTTAAAAAAATAATGCTACAGCACTTGTGACAGTACTCATATTTGACGTTTTTTGCCCACGACCCCTTATTGCGTGGGTGAATCAGTTGCAAAACGGGCTTCAAAGCGTCCTTCTCAAACAAAAAGCCGGGGCCCGCACGATGCGGACCCCGGCTCAATACCGTGACGATATGTCAGTTATATTCTACACGTAGAACAGGATGTCGTCGTAGGTCGGGACCGGCCAGTAGTCGGCGGCCACGATCTCCTCCATGGCATCCACGGCGGCACGCAGCGTATCCATAGCGGGAACGACCTCGTGTGCATACACGTTGGCCTGCTCCTGGCCATCGAGGGCCTCGGCCTTCTGATGCACGGCGTCGAGCGCCTTGATGGAGTCGTTGATGGTGGTGATACCGTTGCAGAGCTTGTTGAGCGTGTTCTGCTCGCACTGCATGGCGGCCTCGGCACCGGCGGCACGAATAGTCTCAAGGCCCTTAGCGACCTTGGTGGCATAGGCGGTAATGACCGGGCGATAGGTACGACGCGCCTCGCGAACCATCGTGGTGGCCTCGATGTTCATGAGCTTGTTGTACTTCTCGAGCTTGCAGTCGTAGCGGCACTGGGCCTCGGCCTTGGTCAGGACACCCGTCTCCTCAAAGAGCGCGATAGCCTTATCGGAAACAAAGGCGGGCAGGGCGTCGGCCGTGGTCTTGTTGTTGGCAAGGCCGCGCTTCTCGGCCTCAATGGGCCACTCGTCGGAGTAGCCGTCGCCGGAGAACAGGATGCGCTGGTGATCGGTCAGCACCTTCTTGCAGTACTCGAGCGCGGCGTCCTGGAACTTATCCTCGGGCGTACCCTCGAGTGCGTCGGCGAAGGACTTGAGCGACTTGGCCACGGCGGCATCGAGCACCAGGTTGGAGTCGGAGACGTTCTGCTCGGAGCCGCAGGCACGGAACTCGAACTTATTGCCGGTGAAGGCAAACGGGGAGGTGCGGTTGCGGTCGGTGTTGTCCTGCATCAGCTTGGGCAGGGTATCGGCGCCCAGGTCGAGCACGCCGCGCGTGGCATGGACGGAAGCCTTGCCATCGATGATCTTCTCGACGACCTCGGTAAGCTGGTCGCCCAGGAAGATGGACATAATCGCCGGAGGAGCCTCGTTGGCGCCCAGACGATGGTCGTTACCGGCCGAGGCAACGGAGGCACGCAGGAGCTCCTGATAGTTATCGACGGCCTCGATTACCGCGGTGAGGAAGACGATGAACTGCAGGTTGTCGAGCGGAGTGTCGCCCGGATCGAGCAGGTTCTCGGACTCGGTGCCAAGCGACCAGTTGTTGTGCTTGCCCGAGCCGTTGATGCCCTCGAAGGGCTTCTCGT
Source organism: uncultured Collinsella sp. (assembly GCA_900548565.1). Lineage (GTDB taxonomy): Bacteria > Actinomycetota > Coriobacteriia > Coriobacteriales > Coriobacteriaceae > Collinsella. The sequence continues at coordinate 3,104 of URKV01000025.1, read as the reverse complement.
GCAGCAGGCAGACCAAGTCGTGGCGGGAGGCAATGAGCTTCATTTTCTCCATCATGACCAGATTCTGGTCGATGGCCTCGTTGACTTCGCCATAGACGGGGGCGAGCTCATGCTGGCAGGGAGCAACCTCGTTGTGCTTGGTCTTGGCGGGAATGCCGAGCGCCCACAGTTCATCGTCCAGGTCCTTCATATAGGCCGAGACGGTGGGGCGGATAGCGCCAAAGTAGTGCTCCTCGAGCTCTTGGCCCTTGCAGGGAGCAGCACCAAAGAGGGTGCGGCCGGTGATGACCAGGTCCTTGCGCTTGCGGTAGGCGTCCTTCTTGATCAGGAAGTACTCCTGCTCGTCGCCCACGGAAGGAACGACCTTCTTGGGGGTCTTACCGAACAGCGCCAAAACGCGCTTGGACTCACGCGAGAGCGCGGTCATGGAACGCAGCAGCGGGGTCTTCTTGTCCAGGGCCTCGCCCGTGTAGGAGCAGAAAGCCGTGGGGATGCACAGGACGTCGTCCTTGATAAAGGCGGGGCTAGTGGGATCCCAAGCGGTGTAGCCACGGGCCTCGAAGGTGGCGCGCAGGCCGCCGTTGGGGAAGCTGGAGGCATCGGGCTCGCCCTGGATGAGGTTCTTGCCCGTAAACTTGGTAATGGCGGTGCCGTCGTGGTTGGGCTCCAGGAAGCTGTCGTGCTTCTCGGAAGTAATGCCCGAAAGCGGCTGGAACCAGTGTGCGTAGTGCGTCGCGCCCTTGGAGATGGCCCAGACCTTCATGGCATGGGCAACGGCGTTGGCCACATCCAGGTCGAGCGGCTCACCGCCCTCGAGGGTTGCAGCAAGGCGCTTCCAAATGTCCTTGGGGAGGTAGTCCTTCATGACTTCCTCAGAGAACACCATGGTCCCGAAGCGGTCAGTAAGTTCGGCCATACGGAACTCCCTTCGTATCGGCACCGCGTGAGAAGCGGTGTTGATTACTAACGAACGAGTCATAGCTTAGACTCGCCGTGTTTCCGCGACATTACCGTTATGTTGCTGTCGCGAAACCAATCAATGAGGTTACCCTATCGAGGCGGCGTTGCCACCCTCAACAGCCAATCAACTGCATAAATTGCAGACCTCTCCCCATGGGTTTAAGGGTAGTCAATTTGGGATGGAGCTCTATTAACTGGTATTTTGCATCAGATACCAGTCTTTATAGTCCGTGCCTAGATTAGCCGCTCTGTTATAGAGAAAGCCGATAGCAAGGCATCTTTGATTGGTATCCCCGAATAACGAGTGAAACTCCACCGTGACACAGTGGTGCTGTAGAATCCTTACAACACATCACACTATTACGTATCTAGAGGAGCACGATATGCGCGTCGACGAGGTTTTTAAGCAGGCAGCATCCCAGGGCACCGCGCCCGTTTCGTTTGAGATGTTCCCGCCCAAGGGCGAGCTCACCCTCGACACGGCTCGCGAAGTGGCAGGCAATCTGTGCAAGCTTTCGCCGAGCTTTGTCTCGGTCACCTGCTCTGCCGGCGGCTCGGGCAACGGTGCCGCCACCGCCCCCATCGCGCATATGATTTCGAGCGAATTCGACACGCCCTCGGTGGCACACCTCACCTGCGTGGGCCGCACCCACGCCGACATCGCCGCCAAGATCGACGAGTATCGCACCGCCGGCGTTGAAAACATTCTGGCCCTGCGTGGCGATCTCCCTGCCGGCGCGACCGAGGACGACAAGCCCGCCTCCGACTACGCCTACGCCCGCGACCTCATCCCCGAGCTCGTCGACGCCGGCTTTTGCGTGGGCGCCGCAGCCTACCCCGAGGGCCACATTGCCTGTGAGGATCTCAACCTCTCGGTCGAACACCTCAAGCAAAAACAGGACGCCGGCGCGAGCTTCTTTGTGACGCAGCTCTTCTTTGATAACGAGTGCTTCTACCGCTTCCGCGAGCTTGCCGACAAGGTCGGCATCACCGTGCCCATTACCGCGGGCATCATGCCGTTTATGGGCAAGTCCCAGATCAGCCGCATGGTCTTTATGTGCGGCGCGTCGCTGCCCTCCCCCGTCATCAAGATTCTCGCCAAGTACGAGAACGACCCCGAGAGCCTGCAGGCAGCCGGTGTAGATTATGCCGCCCGCCAACTTTGCGACCTCAAGGAGCACGGCGCCGACGGCCTGCACCTGTACACTATGAACCGTCCTGCGATCGCCGCGACCATTATGGAGCGCCTGGGGTAATGGAAAAACCGCACGTCGATACAGCTTTTGCCGAAGTGCCGGCCGACCTTGCGTCGCCGGCGCTTTATCGTATCGATGATGCCCACCATCCCCGCGTCGATCGTGCCGAGATGTTGCGCTACCTGGGCTACGGCGGCCAGCAGATTGAGCCCGAGCTGTCACGACGAATTGAGCTTGTGGTCGAGCGCCTAGAGCTGGATATCGAGCCCCGCGGCGTGCGACGCGTGTTTGCCGTCGATGCCACGGGCGTTGACGAGCAGGGCGAGCCCTGCATCCGCTTGGTTGGCACCAATGTTGAGCTGCGGGGTCGTGATATCTATCGCCACCTTAAGGACGCCCGCCTGGCGGCGCTCATGGCATGTACCCTCGGGATGTCTGCCGAACGCCGTCTGCGAACCACCGGAGCTCAGCAACCCCTGGAAGGCGCCGTGCTCGACGCCGCATGCTCTGCCTATGTAGAAGCCGCCGTCGAGCAGATGGACCAGCAGGTCAAGGCTGCGGCCGCCGCATACGGACTCGCCGGTAACTGGCGCTTTAGCCCCGGCTACGGCGACTGCCCGCTCTCTGCCCAGCGCTCGATCGTGGATGCACTCAACGCCACGCGCCTCATTGGACTTACCGTCACCCCCACCAGCCTGCTCATGCCCACCAAGAGCGTGACCGCGGTGATCGGCCTGTTCGACGGCGAAGTCCACGACGCCCAGAGCCGCCCCACCTGCAATATCTGCCGCATGCGTGAGCACTGCCGCTTCCGCGCCGCCCACACCACCTGCTATTCCAGCCATTAGGAGCCCCCGATGTTTACTCCGCTTATCACTCATGATCTGGACGGTGCCGCGCCTGTCTCTTATACACATCTCCGAGCCCACGAGACTCCTGAGCATCTCG
>URKV01000024.1 GCA_900548565.1 uncultured Collinsella sp. | reverse complement strand
GTCGTGGCCGGCACGGCGGGGTCGTCACCGCGCGGTGTGGGCGCATGGATGGCCGTCTTTGCCGATGGCAGCCAGGCGGGCACTATCGGCGGCGGTAAGATTGAGCTCTTTGCGCTGGATGAGGCGCGCGAACTCCTGAGCGCGGGACAGTCGCGTCTGGTCCGCTACACCATGGGCGGCGAGAACTCCGATACCGGCATGATCTGCGGCGGAGCCATTTGCCTGTGCTATCTGCATCTGGATGCGACCCAGGCACCGTTGTTCCAGGAAATTGCCGACGTCTTGGTCTATCGGCGCATCGGCGACTTCGTCATCGACTTTGAGCCGTTTATCGCGAGCGCGCTCGAGGGCGATGTGGCCGAGTACCATGGCGAGGCATCGCGCCATACCATTGCGGGCTGCCCCGGGCTTTCACTGGTGGAGGAGGGGAGTAACGTCACCTACACCAACGCTGCCTCTGAGATTCCCGCGGCGCACATCGAGACGCTCTGCCCCGAGGGCCTGACCTACATCTTTGGCTGCGGACACGTAGGCGCCGCGACGGCGCGCGTGCTCACGGCGGCGGGCTTTGCCGTCGTGGCCTGCGATGACCGCCCCGGCACGTTGACGCCCGAATGGGTGCCCGGTGTCTACGATCGTCGCCTGGTCGATTACAAGAACCTGAGCGAGCTGTGTCCCATCGGTCCGCGCGATTTGGTGGTCGTGGCCACAGCAGGCCACAAGTCCGATATCGACGTGGTGATTCAGGCCATGCGCGCCAAGCCTGCCTACCTGGGCTGTCTGGGCTCGCGCCGCAAGACGGCCTTTGTGCGTGCCCGCCTGGAGCAGGAAGGCTTTACGCAGGACCAGATCGACGAGCTGCACCTTCCGATCGGCGTTGCCATCGAGGCCGAGGACCCCGAGGAGATCGCCATCTCCATCGCCGCCGAGATGATCCACCTGCGCCGCACCAAACTCGTCCCCCGCAAGCGCTAATCGCATCCCCACCAATAAGTTGCGGTGAAATAGGGACTGTTTAAGCCTGTTAGGCCGCCAAACAGTCCCTATTTCACCGCAACTGCTTTTTGGGATCCATTTGTGCGGGGGAGTTGTGGAGTTGTGCAGGCAGACGAGGTTTTTCTGGAAATACGCTCCCGATGCGCGTATAGTACCGATTGTTTTGTCGGCTCCTGCTGCGTCGAGTCCAAACCGCAAAATGCCATGAGCGGCGCGGATGCAGCCAGGAGGCACGAGGACAACCCATCGTGGCCACGCCCCGTGCTTAAAACCCCAAGAAGGAGTGAACAATGGCAGAAGAGAAGTATGTGCCGCGTCTGAAGACCAAGTACAACAACGAGGTCAAGCAGCAGCTTCAGGACAAGTTCCAGTACGAGAACGTCATGATGATCCCCAAGTTTGAGAAGATCGTCGTGAACATGGGTGTCGGCGAGGCCGCTACCGATTCCAAGGCCATCGACGGTGCCGTGCGCGACCTGCGCGCCATCACCGGCCAGCAGCCGATGATCACCCGTGCCCGCAAGTCCATCGCTACCTTCCGCCTGCGCGCTGGTATGCCGATCGGCTGCAAGGTTACCCTGCGTGGCGACCGTATGTGGGAGTTCTTCGATCGTCTGACCTCCGTCGCGATCCCCCGTATCCGCGACTTCCGCGGCATCTCCGCCAAGAGCTTCGACGGCCGTGGTAACTTCTCCATGGGCGTCACCGAGCAGCTCATCTTCCCCGAGATCGACTTCGACTCCGTCGATCACCAGCGTGGTATGGACATCACTTTCGTGACCACCGCCAACACCGATGAGGAGGCCAAGGCCCTTCTGGACGCCTTCGGTTTCCCGTTCAAGAAATAGGTTCACCTGCCCTATAAGCGCCGTTCCCACAAGGGGGCGGCGCTTGGGGCGAACAATACTCTATGTGAGGAGGATATAAGTGGCTAAGACATCGATGATCGTCAAGTGCAATCGCAAGCAGAAGTTCTCTACTCGTGAGTACACGCGCTGCCAGCGCTGCGGCCGTCCGCACTCTGTGTACCGCAAGTTCGGCCTGTGCCGTGTCTGCTTCCGCGAGCTTGCACTCAAGGGCGAGCTTCCCGGCGTTAAGAAGGCCAGCTGGTAAGTCACTACCAGCGTTTCAAGCATCAGTTTGGAACAGGGAAAACGCGCTAAAAAGGCTTTGCCGTTAAGGGCGGCGAAGAACCAAGAGCACGTGTTCATCAAGAACGAAGGAGAATCTGTATGAACCTTACAGACCCGATCGCAGATATGCTTACGCGCATCCGTAACGCTAACTCTGTGAACAAGGCCACGGTCTCCATGCCGAGCAGCAAGAAGCTCGTCGAGATCGCTCGTGTTCTGCACGAGGAGGGCTACATCGAGGGCTACGATGTCGAGGACACCGTTCCCCAGAAGACTCTGCACATCACGCTTAAGTATGGTCCCAAGAAGGCTAAGGTCATCAACGGCATCCGCCGCATTTCCAAGCCGGGCCTGCGTAAGTACACCGGCGTTGCCGACATGCCCCGCGTCCGCGGTGGCCTTGGTACCGCCATTATTTCCACCAGCCATGGCGTCATGACCGACCGCGATGCTCGCAAGCACAACGTCGGCGGCGAGATCATCGCTTACGTCTGGTAATTCGCTCGGTAGGTAGAAGGAAAGGAGATCACCGTGTCTCGTATCGGTAATAAGCCTGTCCAGATTCCCGCCGGAGTCGAAGTGGCAGTCAACGGCAACAACGTTGTCGTCAAGGGCCCCAAGGGCCAGCTCGAGCTCGATGTCTTTGAGAAGCTCGCTATCAACGTCGAGGACAACGTCCTCACCGTTTCCCGTCCCGACGACGAGCGTGAGACCCGTGCCCGCCACGGCCTCACCCGCGCCCTCATCCACAACATGGTTGTTGGCGTTTCCGAGGGCTTCGAGAAGAAGCTCGAGCTCGCCGGCGTCGGTTACCGCGTGCAGCAGAAGGGCAAGAACCTCGAGTTCTCCCTGGGCTTCTCGCACCCCGTGATCGTCGAGGCTCCCGAGGGCATCACCTTCGAGGTTCCCGACAACACCCACGTGAACGTCAAGGGTATCAACAAGCAGCAGGTCGGTCAGATCGCCGCTGAGATCCGCGGCCATCGTCCTCCCGAGCCTTACAAGGGCAAGGGTATCCACTACGTTGGCGAGCACATCCGCCGCAAGCTGGGTAAGGCCGCCAAGTAGTCGTAACCGACTCACTCGCATAAGACCAGCACCCCGTCAGGTGCTGGCAAGATCAACCTTTTTAGGAGTTTACGTATGAACAAGCATAAGGCGAAGCTGGAAGGCCTCAAGCGTCGTCAGCGTCGTGTTCGCGGCAAGGTCTCGGGTACCTCCGAGCGTCCGCGTCTTCGCGTGACCCGTACTAACGCCAACATCTATGCCCAGATCATCGACGACAGCAAGGGCTCCAGCCTGACGCTCGTCTCTGCCTCGACCCTCGAGGCCGAGTTCAAGGGCACCCACACCTCGAACAAGGAGGCTGCGGAGAAGGTCGGTCAGCTCGTTGGCAAGCGCGCCATCGAGGCCGGCATCACCAAGGTCGCCTTCGATCGCGGTGGCCGTATCTACCATGGCCGCGTCAAGGCCCTCGCCGACGGTGCTCGTGCCGCCGGTCTCGAGTTCTAGGAGGTATGTAGCACATGGCTCGTAATCAGAAGCAGCAGCGCGAGGCCTCCGAGTTCGAGGAGCGCGTCGTTTACATCAACCGCGTGTCGAAGACCGTCAAGGGTGGTCGTCGCATGAGCCTCGTCGCTCTCGTCGTCGTTGGCGACGGCAAGGGCAACGTCGGCGTTGGCATGGGCAAGTCCGCTGAGGTGCCCATGGCCATCTCCAAGGCGTCTCTCGATGCCAAGAAGAACATGTTCCACGTGCCGGTGACCGATCAGGGCACCATCCCGCACGAGGTTCTCGGTCACTTTGGTGCCGGCCGCATCATCATCAAGCCCGCTGTCGAGGGTACCGGCGTTATCGCCGGCGGCGCTGTGCGTCCCCTCTTCGAGCTTGCTGGCATCAAGAACGTCCTGTCCAAGTCCCTCGGTACCGACAACGGCCTTAACATCATCAAGGCTGCCGTCGAGGGCCTCAAGGAGCTCTCCAGCCCTGAGGACGTCGCGGCTCGCCGTGGCCTGACGGTCTCCGAGATGTTCGTCGGTAAGGAGAACTAAGCATGGCTGACACCATCAAGATCAAGCAGGTCCGCAGCACCAACGGTTGCAAGCAGGACCAGGTCCGTACTGTCCGTGCCCTCGGTCTCCACAGGATCCGCGAGGTTCGCGAGATTGCTGACAACGAGTCCGTCCGCGGCATGATCTTCAAGGTCAAGCACCTTGTCGAGATTGTAGAGGAGTAGCAAATGCAGCTTCACGATCTTACTCCCGCGCCCGGTTCCACCAAGAACCGCAAGCGCGTCGGCCGTGGCAATTCTTCGGGTCATGGCACCACTTCTGGCCGCGGTCAGAAGGGCCAGGGTTCCCGCTCTGGCGGCACCAAGGGTGCCGGCTTCGAGGGTGGCCAGACTCCGCTGGCCATGCGCCTGCCCAAGCTTCCGGGCTTCCGCAACCCCCGTCGTATCGAGTACACCGCTGTTAACGTTGAGCGTCTCGAGCGCAAGTTCGAGGACGGCGCTGTGATCGACGGTGCCGCTCTTAAGGCCGCTCGCATCACCAAGAGCGAGTTCGAGCCCGTCAAGGTGCTCGGCAATGGTGAGCTCACCAAGAAGTTCACGGTCAAGGTCGACAAGGTCAGCGCTTCTGCGCAGGCCAAGATCGAGGCCGCCGGCGGAAAGGTCGAGCTGCCGTGCTAAATGGTCTTAAGAATGCTTTCCGCATCAAAGAATTGCGCGAAAAGATTCTTTTTACCATAGCTATGCTCGTCGTGTACCGCATTGGTGCGCACGTTCCTGTGCCCGGCATTCCCTTCCAGGGGATGCTGGGCCTTTTCTCGACCGATAACAATTCGGTCGCCGCAGGTGCTATGGCCCTCCTGAATCTTTTCTCTGGCGGCGCGTTGAGCTATGTGTCGGTGTTTTCGCTGGGCATCATGCCTTACATCACCAGCTCGATCATCCTCCAGATGCTCCAGGCCGTCGTGCCTTCCCTGCATGAGCTTGCCCGCGAGGGCGAGGTCGGTCAGACCAAGATTACGCAGTATTCGCGTTACCTCACCCTGGCTCTGGCAATCCTCAACTCCGTGGGTTACCTCTTCCTCTTTAAGAGCTTCGGCATCAGCTTTAATGGCGCCGGCGCTCCCGAGATCATCTTCGACCTCATGATCGTCGGTACGCTCACCGCGGGCGCTATGCTGATCATGTGGATTGGTGAGCTCATCACCCAGCGCGGTATCGGCAATGGCATGTCGCTGATCATCTTCGCGAACATCATGGCCGGTCTGCCGCAGGCTATCTTCTCCAGCACCGAGGGCAACGCCGGTGGCATCATCACTATGGTGATCATCTGCGCCATCATCCTGCTGGTTATCCCGCTGATTGTTTTCCTTGAGCGCGGCCAGCGCCGCATCCCGGTCTCCTACGCTAAGCGCGTCGTGGGCCGTCGCATGATGGGTGGCCAGACCACCTACCTGCCCATCAAGGTCAACACCGCGGGTGTCGTGCCGATCATCTTCGCTTCGGCGCTGCTGTACTTCCCGGCTCAGATTGCCGTGTTCTTCCCCGGCATCGGCTGGATTCAGGCAGTTGCCTCCGCGCTTTCGACCGGTTGGCTCAACTGGGTGCTTAACGTTGTCCTCATCGTGTTCTTCGCGTACTTCTACACCTCCATGGTGTTCAACCCCGATGACACGGCCGATAACCTTAAGAAGCAGGGCGGCTTTATTCCGGGCGTCCGTCCGGGTAGGGCTACCGCGGCCTACATCAAGAACGCGCTCAACAAGATCACGCTTCCTAGCGCTGTCTTTTTGGCGCTCATCGCCATCGTGCCTTCGATCATCTTCTCCTTCACGGGTAACCATCTGATCCAGGCATTTGGCGGCACGTCCATCCTCATCATGGTCGGCGTCGTGCTCGACACGGTCGATAAGCTCGAAGGCCAGATCAAGATGTATGATTACGATGGATTCTTTAAATAGGCTAGAGGAGGATTGCTCATGAACCTCGTATTGCTCGGAGCTCCGGGTGCCGGTAAGGGCACCGTCGCACAGGAGCTCGTCGCCGAGTTTGGCGTCGCCCATATTTCCACGGGCGACCTGCTGCGTGCTGCCGTCAAGGGTGGCACCGAGCTTGGTATTCAGGCTAAGAAGTACATGGACGCTGGCGAGCTCGTTCCCGACCAGCTCGTGATCGACCTTGTCAAGGAGCGCCTTGCCGCCGATGACGCCCAGCAGGGCTTCATCCTCGACGGCTTCCCGCGCAACACCGCCCAGGCTGTGACGCTCGATTCCGAGCTCTCCGCCATGGGTCGCGAGATCGATTGCGCCCTTCTGGTCGATGTGGCCCCCGAGGTCATTATCGATCGTCTGTCTTCGCGTCGCACCTGCCGCGCCTGCGGTTACACCGGCACTGCTGCCGATGCCACCTGCCCCAAGTGCGGTGGCGAGATGTATCAGCGCGACGACGACAAGCCCGAGACCATCAAGAACCGTCTCGACGTCTACGAGAAGTCCACGAGCCCGCTCGTCGACTACTATCGTGGCCAGGGTCTGCTCAAGTCGGTCAACGGTGACCAGGCTCGCGAGACCGTGTACGGGGATGTCAAAGAGGCTCTCGGTCTATGATCAAGATTAAGTCTGCAACGCAAATCGAGCAGATGAAGAAGGCAGGAGCGCTATCTAAGATGGCGCTCCGCCACGTTGGAGCCATGGTGCGCCCCGGCGTTTCCACCTTTGAGCTCGATCAGCTCGCGGAGCAGATTATCCGCATGCATGGCGGCACCCCGGCCTTTAAGGGTTACGGCGGGTTCCCCGGTACCATTTGTGCATCGATTAACGATGCTGTGGTCCACGGTATTCCCAATCCCGACATGATCCTGCGCGATGGCGATATCATCTCCATCGATACGGGAGCCGTTGTCGACGGTTGGGTCGGCGATAACGCTTGGACGTTTTTCGTCGGTACCCCCACGCCCGAGGCCAAGGCCCTGTGCGAGGTTACGCGCGATTGCCTTAAGGCTGCAATCGAGCAGGCTGTTCCCGGTAACCATATTGGGGACATTGGTTATGCCGTCCAGTCCCTCGCCGAGTCTCACGGCTATGGCGTGCTTCGCGATTATGTGGGGCACGGTATTGGCCATGTGATGCACGAGGACCCCAACGTTCCGAATTACGGAAAGAAGGGGAGGGGCGTTCGTCTCCAGGCCGGTATGGTCATTGCCATCGAGCCGATGGTCACGATGGGATCCAATCATGTGAGTACGGGCTCCGATGGTTGGATCGTTACGACCAACGACCACCTGCCCGCCGCGCACTACGAGAACACCGTCGCCATCACCGATGACGGCCCGGTGATTCTCACCACCGACGCGCAAGGCGCTTGGTGTTCGCTCCAAGGCGGAGAAATGTAACAAGTTCCACTTAGTTGTGGAGCCATTACGAAGTTATTACGATGCGTACATACGTGTTGTAGAATACTCAATCGCTGTCGTTTTCTAGAGAAAGATGATTGCTTGTGAAGAAGGAAGACGCAATTGAGCTCGAGGGTACGGTAAAAGAGCCGCTGCCCAACGCCATGTTTAAGGTCGAGCTCGAGAACGGTCATTCGGTTCTGTGCAACATTTCTGGCAAGATCCGAATGAATTACATCCGCATTCTCCCCGGTGACAGGGTTGTCGTGGAGCTTTCCCCGTACGACCTGACCCGCGGCCGCATCACCTATCGCTATAAATAGCGGCACGCATACACGCTCTTTTCCGACTGCAGGCTTAGCTCAACCTACGGTCGGTTTGCGTGTGAAGACCAGCCATAGTTTTAAACGCCTGCGGCTGGGCGAGTAGATAGTAGGGAAGTAGTTTGAGCGCTACCGAAAGGAAGAACGATGAAGGTACGTCCTTCGGTCAAGAAGATGTGCGATAAGTGCAAAATCATTAGGCGCCATGGCAAGGTCCTCGTCATTTGCGAGAACCCCCGTCATAAGCAGCGTCAGGGTTAAGAGAGGAGACTACGTTGGCCCGTATTAATGGTGTCGACCTCCCGCGTGAGAAGCGCGTTGAGATCGGTCTGACCTACATTTACGGCATCGGCCGCACCACTGCGACGAAGATTTGCGTCGAGTGCAACGTTAACGTGGATACGCGCGTTAAGGACCTCACCGAGGATGAGGTTAACGCCATCCGCGATTATATCGATAAGAACCAGATCATGGTTGAGGGCGACCTCCGCCGTGAGCGCAACCAGAACGTCAAGCGCCTTATGGACATCGGCTGCAACCGCGGCCTTCGTCACCGCAAGGGCCTCCCGGTCCGCGGCCAGCGCACCCACACTAACGCTCGTACCCGCAAGGGCCCGAAGCGTCAGATCGGTGCTAAGAAGAAGAAATAAGGAGCGCTAGATAGATGGCTACTGCTAAGAAGAACGTTCGCGCTGCCCGTCTGAAGCGCGCGGACCGTAAGAACATTTCCGTGGGCCAGGCTCACATTCGTTCTACGTTCAACAACACGATCGTTTCGATCACCGATCCCCAGGGCAACGTCATTTCCTGGAAGTCGGCTGGCCAGGTGGGCTTCAAGGGCTCCCGTAAGTCCACGCCGTTCGCTGCCCAGATGGCTGCCGAGGCTGCTGCCAAGCAGGCCATGGAGCACGGTATGAAGAAGGTTTCCGTCTTCGTCAAGGGCCCCGGCTCCGGTCGTGAGACCGCCATCCGCTCCCTCCAGGCTGCTGGCCTCGAGGTCTCGAGCATCCAGGACAAGACCCCCATTCCGCACAACGGCTGCCGCCCCAAGAAGCGTCGCCGCGTGTAACTGAAAGGATCGTATCAATATGGCAATCGACAGGACTCCTGTTCTTAAGCGCTGCCGTCAGCTCGGGATCGATCCCGCTGAGCTCGGTTACAGCAGCAAGAAGGAATCTATCCGTCAGCCCAAGCGCCGTCGCAAGGAATCTGAGTACGGCATGCAGCTGCGCGAGAAGCAGAAGGTCAAGTTCATCTATGGCGTTCTGGAGAAGCAGTTCCACGGCTACTTCAACAAGGCCCGCAAGATGAACGGCGTCACCGGTGAGAACCTCATGATCATCCTTGAGTCTCGCCTCGACAACGTCGTCTTCCGTCTTGGCTTTGCCCGCACCCGCAAAGAGGCTCGTCAGTCCGTCCGTCACGGTCACTTCACCGTGAACGGCAAGCGCGTGGACATCCCGTCTTACCGCGTCAAGGCCGGCGACGTCGTCGCTGTCGGCGAGAAGTTCCGTGACCTCCTCCCCATCAAGGAGGCCCTGATTTCCTCCGAGCGCTTTGAGGTCCCTGGCTGGCTCGAGGTCGATATCGAGAAGCTGTCTGGTAACGTGCTCGCTCTGCCGACGCGTGAGCAGATCAGCGGTGATATCAACGAGCAGCTCATCGTCGAGCTCTACTCTAAGTAGTCCATCCGGGCTGCTGAGGCTGGAGGTAATACATGTCAGAATTCATTAGGCCTCAGGTTCAGGTCGAAGAGATCAACGAGACGTCTGCTCGTGTCTCCGTCGAGCCGCTCGAGCGTGGCTACGGCGATACGCTGGGTAACTCCCTTCGTCGCGTTCTTCTGTCCTCGCTCGAGGGTGCCGCCGTCGAGGCTATTCAGATCGATGGCGCGCAGCACGAGTTCATGACCATCCCTAACATGGTCGAGGATGTCACCGACATCGTCCTGAATGTCAAGGGTCTTGTCTTCAGGGCTCTCGGCACGACCGACGAGGCGACCGCCACCATCTCGGTTGACGGCCCCTGCGAGGTCACCGGTGCGGACTTCTTTATTCCGTCCGAGTTTGAGCTGGTCAACCCCGAGCAGCACATCGCTACGCTCACCGAGGGTGGCCATCTCACCATGAGCATGCGCATCGGCTATGGCCGCGGCTATGTTTCTGGCGAGGCCAACAAGCGCGACAACGATCCCATCGGTGTGATCCACGTCGACTCGCTGTACTCGCCGGTTTCCCGTTGCGCCAAGCTCGTTGAGGCTTGCCGTGTCGGTCAGCATACCGACTACGACCGCCTTGTCCTCGAGATCGAGACCAACGGTTCCATCGCCCCGCGCGACGCCGTGGTCCAGGCTGCCAATATCATCAACCAGCATATGGCCGCCTTTATGAACCTTGCCGAGACCCCCGAGGTCGAGGAGGAGGCTTCGATCTTCGCTCCCGAGGTCACCAACGACAACGCCGAGCTGGACAAGCAGATCGAGGATCTGGACCTTTCCGTCCGTTCCTACAACTGCCTTAAGCGCGCCAGCATTCACTCGGTCCGTCAGCTCGTTGAGTTCTCGGAGAACGATCTGCTCAACATCCGTAACTTCGGTGTTAAGTCGATCGAGGAAGTGAAGGACAAGCTTGAGTCCATGGGCCTGAGCCTGAAGGCTTAATGCTTCGCATATTTGAGGAGAAACTAGACCATGCGTCACAACGTTAAGAAGGGCCTGAAGCTCGGCACCGATGCGAGCCACACCAAGGCCATGAAGAAGAGCCTGGCCAAGGCCCTCTTCGAGAACGACCGCATCAAGACCACCGAGACCCGCGCTAAGGCGCTGCGTTCGGTCGTCGATCCGATCATCACCTGGGCCAAGAAGGGCGACCTGCACTCTCGTCGTCTGGCCATCGCCAAGCTCGGCGATAAGCAGCTCGTTGCCGAGATCTTCGACAAGGCTGCCCAGGGCATGTGGCAGGACCGCAACGGCGGTTACACCCGCATCATGAAGCTCGGTAACCGTAAGGGCGACAACGCTCCTATCGTTATCATGGAGCTCGTCACCGAGCCTTGCACGCCTAAGGCCAAGAAGGCTGCTCCGGCCCCCAAGAAGGCCGCTGCTCCCAAGAAGGTCGAGGCTGCCGAGGAGACCGCTGAGTAGACAATCCGTCTGCATAGGCTATATTCGAGGGGTACGTTCGCGTACCCCTCTTTTTTTGTCGCGATACCGTTGATTGTTTGTTGGGAGCGCCCATGACCGCGCCGTCTGATTTCAATTCGATTCCAGAGCTCGATGCCACGCTCGTATTCCGCGTGGCCTACGATGGCTCGTCCTATAGCGGCTTTGCGGAGCAGCCTGGGCAGACGACGGTTGCGGGCGAGCTGCGCCGTGCCATCGAGACGCTCCTGCGCCGCCCGATCGATCTGACGTGTGCGGGGCGTACCGATGCCGGTGTGCATGCGGTGGCACAGTTCATCAGCGTGCCCGTAACGGACGCTGAGCTGGCTTTGACGCGCCGTAGATGGTTGAGGGCTATGGATGCCCTCCTGCCCAAAGATATCGCCATAAACGAGGTCTACAAGGCCCGTAAGGGCTTTTCTGCACGCTTTGATGCGCGTTCCCGTACGTATACGTACCGTATTGCCGACCGCGATGCGCGCCCCGTGCTCTCGCGCGGTGCGGTGTGGTGGCATCGCTACCCCTTGGATGTCGACGCCATGGCTGCCGCGTGCCCTGCGCTCTTGGGTGAACAGGACTTTAAGAGCTTTTGCAAGGTGGCGTCTGCCGTGGGCAAGCCCACGCACCGCTGCGTGATGCGTGCCGAGTTTGGCCACGAGGTCGCTTTTGGCGAGGATATCCTGACCTTCACTATCGAGGGCAACGCGTTTTTGCACTCGATGGTGCGAACCATTGTGGGCACGCTCGTGGAGATTGGCATGCATCGCCGCGATCCCGAGTGGATGCGCGAGGTCATTGATGCCTGCGACCGTACCGCTGCGGGTCCCACGGCGCCTGCCTGCGGCCTTACGTTTATGGGCGTGGATTACGATCCCGCCGAGCTTGTCGTGCTCGACTAGGGGAGTGCTCGGCGCGTCCGTGCCTGGCACATACTATGTGTGAGCTGCGCGTGTGCAACATCTGTTCTTGGCGTGCAGTGCAACCGGTGTCTCATTGCTTTTATTTATGGGGTGTACCATGAACCACGGTTTGATTCATTGCTGTCGAGAGGACGGATAACTTGGTTCGACGTGGCTCGCATCCGCGACTTTCGGTGATCCTTGTGGTAGAAGGTTCGCCCAGCTATGCGATGCGTGCGCTCGAGAGTATCCAGAACCAAGACCTCTATGATTTGCAGATTGTCGTTGTCTGCCGCGATGCTGCGCCCGGCGTTCGCCATTCGCTTCAAGTTGCTGCCGACAGGGACATCCATATTGATTTGATTGACGTCGAGGACGCGAAGCGCGGCGCTTGTCTTCGTGCCGGTTTTGATGCCTCGCGCGGCTCTCAAATCATCGCCATGAACGCCGATGAGTGGTTTGCTCCGCAGGCCCTTTCCAAGATGGTCGATATCGCGTGCGATACTGCGGCAGACATTGTGCTCCCCTCGGTGTCGCTCGATCGATACGATGCGCATCGCGAGCGTCATTCGCGCGTCTTGGATGCTGCCTCTATTGCCATAGAAGACGAGTCTTCTATGGTGACTGGGCTGCCCCAGTTGATTTTGGGCGGCCTAGTCGCTCAGACCTCTGGCGTGATGTATAGCCGTCCGCTATTTGAGGCATGCCTGTCGCGCGGCAAGGCGTACCGTACGGTTGAGTTTATGGCTTATGCGCTTTCGCAGGCACGATGCGTGTCCGGCTGCGGCGATGCTTGTTTCCACGCGGCGGCACCTAAGCTTACAGATGCCTTTGATCCCACCATGTATGCCAAGGTATCTGATGATACCCGAGCGCTCGACGAGCTTGCGGACTCACTCTCGGAAGCAGATAGCGGTGGTCGGCTCAAGCTGGCAAGCCAGAAGTTCTACTTTGCCGGACTGGTCGCCTGCATCGAGAATTTGTGTCTGAGCCCGCATGGGGTGTCGTCAATCGAGCGTTCCGCCCGCATGCGTGATATGCTCGAGGCGCCTCGAACCCGTCAGATGGTCGCCGCGCTCAAGGATAACCATCGGGGACTCGGTCTGTTGTTTGGGCCGATCGCCAGCGCCAAGCCCGCGCGCTGCGTGATGTGTACGCATCTGGCAGCTTTTCTTAACCGGACGGGCGCAAAAACCGCCTAAACGGCTCATTTCGAAACAAATTTGCATAGAATTGTTTCGAAATGCGTTCTTATACACAAAAGCCTTCAAATAGCGTTAAACTATTCAATCACTGATTGATTGTCTCCGCCATCTTTTGGAGAGAGGGTTTGTATGGCTAAAAAACGCAATGGGCGCCAGGATGCCATTAGAGATACTGTGCGCAATAAGGACGTCCGCACGCAGCGCGTGCTGGTCGATGAGCTCCGCGCTATGGGCTTTGATTGCACGCAGGCGACTGTCTCTCGCGATATTGCCGATATGGGGCTGCGTAAGCTCCCTGAGGGCATCTATGTTCTGGCAGAGGACCTGCACCTGCAGCGTATGGTTTCCGAGCTCGTAACGGGCGTTCTGCGCACCGATAATCTGGTTATGATCAAGGCTCAGCCTGGTACGGCTTCCGGCATCGCCGCCGCTGTTGATGCGGCAGAGCTGCCCGATGTGCTTGGCTCGCTTGCCGGCAACGATACGATTTTGGTTATTGCCCAGACGGCCGAGGACGGCGAGCGTCTTGAGGCGCTGATCAATAAGCTGAGCAATTCTCGCAAGTAGGCGTGCGGGTCGTGCGCTCGGCACTGTGTGCGTGACATGGTGGCTTGTAAGGGGGTATCGACGTTGGTCGGTACCCCCTATATTGTTTGCCGGTATAAAGACCGTCCACCAGGTCGCTTTAAACTAAAAGGCCCCCGAGCACTTTAATAAGCTGCTCGGGGGCCTTGTTGCTAATGGCCGGATGAATTTCTAGCCAACAGTATCGTCAGGCGTGGGCGAGGGGTCGGGAGTGGGCGTAGGCGTGGGCGTGGGCGTGCCGCCATCGCCGCCGGTCGAACCACCAGTGGAACCGCCCGTCGAACCACCGGTCGTACCGGTGCCGCCGGTGGTGTCGCCGCCCGTAGTCTCGGTGGTCGTGGTCGTCGTGGTAGTCGTCGTGGTGGTTTCCTCTTCGTCCTCGTTCTCGTCCTTGTCGTCGTTCTCCGTCTTCTTGGAGTTGTTGGTGCCGTAGAACTTCCAGACGCTGTTGTTCTTGTAGGTGGGAGCCGTTCCGGTCGCAAACTCCTCGCGCTCGGTACCGGTCAGAACGGTGTTCATAAACCGCTTAAAGACAGGCAGGTTGGTGCTGTCGCCCAGCAGGTCCGTGCCGTATTTTTGGATGGGGATCTCTCCCGCGGAATAGCCGGTCCACAGGGCGCACGCCAGCTGCGGGGTATAGCCGCAGAACCACAGGTTGGTGGTGTTGTCGGTGGTGCCCGTCTTGCCGGCATAGGGCTGGTTGACGCTCAGGGCACCGGCAGCACCCGTACCGCCGCCCTGCATGACGCCGGACAGAACATCGGTGACCGCGGCGGCCTCGCCCTCGGTAAGCACCTGTGAGGGATTGTCGGTGTGCTGGTACAGCACCGAACCGGTACGAGAGTCAATCTCGGTGATGGCGATCGGCTGGCGATAGTAGCCGCCGTTGGCAAACGTCGCATAGGCGGCGGCCATCTCGAGCGGCGAGATCGAGCCGGTGCCGAGGGTCATGACGGGAACGTCCTCGATGTTGTCCTTGGCGGGATCGATGCCGAGCTTTTTGACGAGTGAGATGATCTTGCTGTTGCCGACGGCTTCCGCCACCTGGATGTAGCCGGTGTTGGAGGAGTATGCCGTCGCCTGCTTAAGCGTGATGTTGCCATAGCTATGGTTGGCGTAGTTTTGGACCTCGGTCGTGGTGCCCTTGGCCTTGAGTGGCGAGTTGCAGTTGAGGGTGACGTTGGGGTTCATGCCGTTTTGGATGGCAGTTGCCAGCGTAAAGGCCTTGAAGGTGGAGCCGACGGGACGCTTGGCCGTGGCATGGTTTACGTGGTTCTCGTCGGCGTTGTAGTCGTAGCCGCCCACCATGCACTTGATGTAGCCGGTCTTGGGGTCGACGACGACCATGCCCATGTCCAGGCCGTCGAGTGAGAGTGTGTCGAGCTGCTCGCGGACGGCATTCTCTGCCACCTGCTGCATCGTGGGGTCGATGGTGGTCTTGACGGTCAGACCGCCCTTAAAGAGCACGTCGGTCGAGAACTCCTGCTCCAGCAGCTGCTTAACATAGGCGACAAAGTAGGGCTGCGAGTATACGTCGACGCCGCTGCCCGAAATCTCGGTCACGTTGAGGGTGATGGGCTCGGCCTGTGCGGCATCGTGCTCCTCCTGCGTGATGTGGCCCAGGCGCAACATGTTGTCAAGGACTTTGTTGCGACGGGACAGCGCCAGGTCGGGGTTGACCGTGGGGTCGTACTGCGAGGGCGAGTTGGGAAGGCCGATGAGCAGCGCGGCCTCGCTGAGGGTGAGATCGGCGGCGCTCTTGGACAGATAGGTCTCGGCTGCGGCCTCGATGCCGTAGGCACCGTGGCCGTAATAGATGGTGTTGAGGTACATCATGAGGATCTCGTCTTTGGAGTACATGTCCTCCATCTTGACGGCGATGTAGGCCTCGCGCACCTTACGCTCGATGGTCGAGTCGAACTGCTCCTCCTGCAGGATGGTGTTGCGCACCAGCTGCTGGGTGATAGTCGAGGCGCCTTCGTGCCCGCCGCCGAGGGTTGCCACCGCAGCACGCGCGATACCCCACAGGTCGATACCGCCGTGCTCGTAGAAGCGCTCGTCCTCGACGTCAACGGTGCCCTGCAGCACGTAGGGGGAGACCTCGTCCTTGGTGATGGACTTGCGGTTTTGCGTGTAGAAGCTCGCGATCTTGTTGCCGTTGCAGTCGACGATCTCGGTGGGCTCGCTCACCAGATACGCGTTGGCGTCGGTGTAGTCGGGCAGATCGGACAGCCAGCGGTTGACGTTGCCGACCATGCCGATGCCAAACGCCACGCCCGCGATAAGCAAAAAGCCCAAAAACGAGAGCAGGATTATGGGCAGGGCATGCGTCTTTGAACGGCTGCGTCCCTGTCGTTGGCGAGGACCCATATATTGACCTCCAGGTATGTCGTGCCGGACGGTGGATGTGCCGTCGAGGCAGGATGGACATAAGTTATTACACGATAAACCAAACGGGGCGCGCGAGGCCTCGTGTATGCTGGAAGACGGCATTTTTCAGAGTGAATGCATACCTTGGTAAGGAGTTTGCCGATGGCGATTCGGGCGATGGGGCCGAGCGGACAATACGAGACTGGATTGGATGCTGCCGGTGCGGCGCTGCCCGAGCTGCTGGCGCCGGCGGGCGGGCTCGACCAGATGCTTGCGGCCATCGCCGCGGGTGCCGATGCCATCTATGCGGGGTTGGGCGGCTTTAACGCCCGCGTGAGCGCGCATGGTTTTACGGATGACGAGTTTGCGCGCGGTTGTGCCGTGGCGCATGCTCATGGCGTGCGTGTGTACGTAACGCTCAACGTGTTCGTGTTTGACGATGAGCTGTCCGACGCGGTGGCGCTGGGAGCTCATGCACTGGAGCTGGGCGCCGATGCTCTGATTGTGGCCGATGCCGGGTTGGCCTGCGCGCTGCGCGCGGCGATTCCCGGGGTCGAGATTCACCTGTCCACGCAGGCGGGCGCTCATAGCGAGGGTGCCGTGCGGCTTGCCGCCGACGAGCTGGGGGTCGAGCGCGTGACGACGGCACGCGAGCTGACGGTCGACGAGATTGCGGCGCTATGTGCCACGGGCGTGCCCATCGAGGTATTCTGCCACGGTGCGATTTGCATCGGCTATTCGGGGGCGTGCGAGTTCTCGGCCCTGCGGCGTGGGCGCTCGGCGATGCGCGGCGACTGCACACAGCCGTGCCGTCTGGCGTACGACCTAGTGGACGAGGCGGGGCAGAGTGTTGTTGCTGTCGAGGGAGATCGCCTGCTGTGCCCGCGCGACTATCTGGGTATTGCGCATCTGCCCGAGCTTGTAGATGCCGGCGTGGCGTCGCTCAAGATCGAGGGGCGCATGAAGAACCCCGATTACGTATTCAACGTGGTGCGGGTGTGGCGCCGGGCACTCGATATGCTGTGCGACGGCGCGTGGGGCCCCGGTGCCGTGGAAGAGCTTGAGCGCGAGCTGGGAAGGTCGTTTAACCGTGGGTTTACCGATGCGTACCTGCGAGGGCGTTCGGGTGCCGAGCTGATGAGCTTTGAGCGCGCAATTAACCAGGGCGTGCGCGTGGGGCGCTTGGTCGCTGTGGGCCACGAAGAGGTGACCGTTGAGCTCGACGCCGCCGTGGCGGCGGGTGACACGCTCGAGATTCGGTTCTATCCGGGTGTCGACGCGCGTCCCGATGTGCCCAAGCGCTGGCCGCAGGTGCCCTGCCCGGTGGATGCCGCAGCGGGGAAGCGCGTCGTCGTGCATTGCAAGCGTAAGGTGGACGCGGGCTGCGAGGTATACCTGATTCGCAGCGCCGGCGTGTTGGATCAGACGGCGGCGGCCCTGGAGCGCATGCATGCCGAGGCCGATGCGGTCGTGCCTGCTGCTCGCGCCGTTGAAGTGCTGCCGTTTGAGGGCTCCGTTGTCGCTGGCGATGTGCCGGCGGCGGGACTGGCGGAGTCGGCGGAGCAGGGGGCTTTGGCTCGTATGTTCTTTGCCTGGGAGCTGATGGATGCCGACCCGTGTGACGAGCTCGACCTGTCCGATGCGACCGTGGTGCTCGATGAGGTCTGTCGCGGGGGCGACGTCGAGCGGACCCGCTCGCTGATGCAGCGTGCCAGGCGTGTCGTCTGCCGCAGCCTGGGACAGGTGGTGATCGCTCGCGAGCTGGGCGTGACGTTTGACGTGGCGGCGCCGGTGTTCTGCGCGAATCGGGCCACGCTTACCTGGCTGCGCGGACTCGGTGCGGGGCGGGTGTACTTGCCGGCCGAGTTGCTCGGCAATGATGCGGAGCGTATTGCCGAACTGGCTGCTGAACCCGGCGTCTTGGGTCCGGTCGACGCCGACCGTCCCGAGCTTATGGTGTGTGAGCACTGCCTGCTGACCGCCGAGGGCGTCTGCGCTACGGATGCGACGGGGCAGGTTCATTGTCGTGACTGCCCGTGCCGTCAGCAAACGCGCTATTTAGTTGAACGTGACGGTACGCGTCTGCCGGTCGCCGTTGACGCGTGCGGCAGGACGAGGATTTTCCTGTCGTAGGTGCCGTGTCGCGTCAGTTTGTTATCATAAGAGAGTTTATGGACTTCCAGCACCGCCGTTTTCGGCGAGGGTGCTATAGCAAAAGGAGGATACCCAATGCTGTCTGTTGACGAGCAAATGCGTATCATCACCTCGGGCGCCGCGCAGATCGTTCCCGAGGCCGACCTTCGCAAGAAGCTTGAGAAGGGCGAGCCCCTCAACATCAAGCTCGGCGTCGACCCCACCAGCCCCGACCTGCACCTGGGCCACGCCGTGCCGCTGCGCAAGATGCGTCAGTTCCAGGACCTGGGCCACAACGTCACCCTCATCATCGGCAACGGCACCGCGCTGATCGGCGACCCTTCGGGCAAGAATTCCACCCGTCCGCAGCTTTCGCAGGAGCAGATCGAGGCCAATGCCGAGACCTATGTGAGCCAGGCCATGAAGATCCTGGATCCCGAGAAGACCACCATCGTGCACAACGGCGACTGGATTCTTTCGATGGACCTGGCCGGCCTGCTGCAGGTATGCTCCAAGTTCACCGTCGCCCGCATCCTTGAGCGCGACGACTTTACTAAGCGCTACCAGTCTCAGACGCCGATCGCCCTGCACGAGTTCCTGTACCCCTGTCTCTTATACACATCTCCGAGCCCACGAGACTCCTGAGCATC
>URKV01000023.1 GCA_900548565.1 uncultured Collinsella sp. | reverse complement strand
GATCTACACGCGTAAGATCGTCGGCAGCGTCAGATGTGTATAAGAGACAGACCGACCACAACCCCAACCTTATCCTGTCGGAGTTTG
Source organism: uncultured Collinsella sp. (assembly GCA_900548565.1). Lineage (GTDB taxonomy): Bacteria > Actinomycetota > Coriobacteriia > Coriobacteriales > Coriobacteriaceae > Collinsella. The sequence continues at coordinate 18,930 of URKV01000023.1, read as the reverse complement.
GCAACGTAGCCTTTTAACGCATCGGCGCGGTGGCCCTGTGGGGCTGCCGCGCCGCTTGCTTGCCTGATGCCGTGTGAGCGGCTATCATACCCACCGTCGTCTCAAGACCGGGGCGTCCGAGCAGTTCGGGTCCGATATCCTGCTCGTTAAACCTAAAACCAAAGGAGTACATAATGATCAAGAAGGTCATGGAGGACTATAAAGTCCTGTTGCGGAGCATTCCCGCGGCAACGGTTTCGCTGTTTTTCGTGAGCGTCATCATGATGAACTTGCTGGCCAACAAAGAGCTTATCAGCCTGCCGTATCTGGCACTCGATTGCGGCTTTGTGGTGAGCTGGGTTTCGTTTTTGTGCCAGGACATGATCTGCAAGCGCTTTGGCGCCAGGGCATCCATCAAAATCTCTATCCTCGCGCTGCTGGTCAACCTGGCCGTGAGCTTGTGCTTTTGGGTATGCTCGCTCACGCCCGGCATGTGGGGTGCCTACTACGACACCGGCATGATCGAGGTCAACACTGCCCTTAACGCCACCATCGGTGGCACCTGGTACGTGGTGCTTGGCTCGTCGCTTGCCATGCTCGTTTCTGCCGTGGTTAACTCCACGCTCAACCAGTCGCTCGGCCGTATGGTCAAAAAGAATAATTTTGCGAGCTTTGCCTTCCGCTCCTATGTGTCCACGGGCGTTGGCCAGTTCATCGACAACCTGGTCTTTGCCATTGTGGTGAGCCACACGTTCTTTGGTTGGACGTGGGTACAGGTCCTTATGTGCTCGCTGACCGGCGCTATTGCCGAGCTGCTGTGCGAGGTCTTCCTGAGCCCCGTGGGCTACAAGGTCGTGCGCAGCTGGGAGCGCGATAATGTAGGCTCCGAATACCTTGAGCGCCACGCAACCGCCTAAGGAGCAAGTATGCGGGTTTTGATCACGGGCGCTGCGGGCGGAATCGGAGCCGCATGCGTGCAGCGCTTTTTGGACGAGGGCCACGAGGTCGTGGGCTTTGACCTGCTGCCGGCGGCGATCGAACACGAGCGCTACCGCCATCTGATCGTTGATGTCCGCGAGCCTGACTCGTTTCCAGGCGACCTTGAGCCTCAAGTAATCGTGAACGTTGCCGGTACGCAGGATTCGGCCGACGACATTGCCGCCAACCTGTGTGGCACCATCAACGTGACCGAACGCTACGCCTTTGTGGGGGAGGGGCTTGCCGCCAAGCCGACAGCGGCTATCAAATCCGTGGTCAATGTGGGGTCGGCGAGCGGACATACGGGATCGGAGTTTCCCGCCTATGCCGCCAGCAAGGGCGGCGTTATCGCCTACACCAAGAACCTTGCAAACCGCCTAGCACCGCAGGCCATCGCCAACAGTGTGGACCCGGGCGGCGTTATCACGCCGCTCAACCGTTGCGTGATGGAAGACGAGCACCTGTGGAACCAGATTATGGAGCTCACGCCGCTTAAACGCTGGGCCACCGCCCAAGAGATCGCCGAGTGGATCTACTTTGTGGGCGTGACCAACCGGTTTATGACCGGGCAGAGCCTGCTGATCGATGGCGGCGAGGCCGGCCGCACCCAGTTTATCTGGCCCGAGTAGAAAACGCGCCCGATGGAAATCCGTCGGGCGCGTTTTTGATGTATTGATTTTTAGCCGAGGCAAGTCCAGTTGACGGGGGTCGAGCCGTGCTGTTCGAGTAGCCGATTGGCTGCCGAGAAGGGGCGCGACCCTATAAAGGCGGGGAGTTCTGCCGTGGCGCGGTTGGCCGAAAGCGGCGAGGGGTGCGTAGAAGCTAGGCAGAACTTGCCGGTTGCCTTGCCCGCGCCGATCGCGTCGAGCTTGCCCTCAACCATTTGCTGGGCAAAGCGGCCCCATGCCAAAAAGACGACCGGTTGGGGCAGCTGACAGCAGCGTTCGATAACGTAGTCGGTGAGCGTGCTCCAGCCCAGTTTGGCGTGCGAATTCGCGGCATGCTCACGCACGGTGAGCGTAGTGTTGAGGAGCAGGACGCCCTGTTGTGCCCATGGGGTTAGGTCTCCCGTGGCGGGAATGGGGCAACCCAGATCGGCGTTGAGTTCCTTATAGATGTTGCGCAGGCTCGGCGGCAACTTGGTTTGCGACGCGGGGACCGAGAACGACAACCCCATTGCCTGGTTGGGTCCGTGATAGGGGTCTTGACCCAAGATGACAACCTTGACGTGGTCTGCCGGCGTGTAGGCGAGGGCATTGAGGATGTCGTCTTGTGCCGGGTAGATGGTCTGCTCGGCACGCAAAAGGGCGATGCGCTCGAGCAGCTGGTTCGTCGTGTCACGTACCGGCTGCGGCGCATCGCCCAACCAAGCTGCTATGTTGCGGTCGCGCGTTGCGGTGTCCATGGAACTCCTTTATAGCAGATGCTATGTCGGCATCTATTGTAAAGGCGCACCGGTTGCCTTTATGCCGCGGCTGTATGAAGAGTGGGGTCTACGAGACGCGCTCGGGTGCTCCTGCCATGTGAGCGTGTCCTTGCGAGCGAAGGCGCGGGAGCTCGACGGTTGCCACCATGACGCCGGTGAGGATGAGGGCGGCGCCAAAGAAGGCGATGGGGCTCAGGACCTCGCCAACCAGGAAAAACGAGAAGACGGCGGAGCAGACCGGCTCGAGCGAGAAGGCAAAGCCCGTGGTCTCGGCGGGCACGTGGGGCTGTACGAGCGTCTGGGTGATAAAGCCGTAGGCAGAGCAGATGAGTGCGAGCGCGATGACGACCACGACCTCGCCCGGCGTGCCGGGAAGCGTGAAACCGCCAAAGGTGAATGCGGCGATACCCGAGAATAAGCCGCCGAAGCCAAGCTGCCAAACGCCCAGGGCCAGCGGGTCGACTTCTTCGACAAAGCGCTTGGCTACGATAATGTGGCTGGCATAGATAAAGGCTGAGAGCAACATGATGAGCGCGCCCGGGTTCAGGCTGGTGAAGTCGGCGCCCGAGAGCAGCAGCATGCCACAGGTGACGATGGCGGTGCCGACGAGAACTTTGCGCTCGGGGGCGCGGCGCAGCAGGGCGGCGTTGGCAAACGGCACGATTACGACCGTCAGGCTCTGCAAAAAGCCGGCGGTTGAGGCGGAGGTGAGGCTGGAACCCAGGCACATGCAGGTGAGCTCGGTTGCCATGATGGCGCCGATGATGGCGGAGCGAACCATCACGTCACGGTTGATACGCAGCGCGTGCTTGTGGAAGAGCAGCAGACAGGCCACAAAGGCGATGATGCAGCGCAGCGCAACGATGCTCGTGGCGTTCATGCTATCCATGCCGATCTTCATGAGGGGGTACGAAAAGCCCCATGCGACGGGAACGGAAAATGAGAGCGCGATTGCTTTTTTGCGATCCATGGGACTCCTTTTGTTACAGAACGGTTTCGCAAAAAGGATTCTGCTCCCAGATGTGGATGTAGTAAAGCGAATGTATCTTCAGTATGATTAAGAAATACTAATGTTGCTAGAAAAAGCGCTGGCAAAACGTTTTACGGCTGCATTGATGTGGAGGCACGATGGCATCGCGGTATCAGATTGTTTGTATGGTGGTCGATCGCGGCAGTCTTAAGGGTGCAGCCGATGAGCTGGGCTATACACAAAGCGCGGTGAGCCAGGCCGTCAAGGCGCTCGAGCGCGAGCTGGGTACCACGATTATCGAGCGCGGTAAGCAGGGCGTATCGCTTACGCGCGACGGTAAGCAGTATCTGCCGTATCTGCGCCAGATTGTAACTGCCGAGGCCGAGCTTGAGGGCAAACGGCAGGAGTTGCTGGGGCTTTCGTCGACTGACATTCGCATTGCGACGTTTACCAACGTGAGCCGTACCGTGTTGCCGCGCGTGATTCGCGACTTTGGGGCCCTGCACTCGGGCGTGCACTTCACCCTCAAGCAGGGCGATTACACGCGCAACGCTCAGTGGGTGCACGATGGCGTGGTTGACTTTTGCTTTACGGCGCGCGGATTTACCGCTGGACTCGAGAAGCGCGTGGTCTATCACGACGAGTTGGTGGCGCTGCTGCCGACCGCGCATCCGCTGACGGCAAAGGAAAAGGTGACGCTCGCCGACCTGGCGTCCGAGCCGTTTGTGCTGCTGGATGAGGGCGAACAGAGCCTGGTGCTCGATGCATTCGCGGCGCATGGGCTGTCGCCGCACGTGACGAGCGAGGTGACCGACGACTACACCATCATGGCGATGGTGGAGGAGGGCCTAGGCGTGAGCATGCTGTATCGCCGTACCGTCGAGGGCATGCAGGCCGATATTCGCGTACGTCCCATCGTGCATGCCCCCTCGCGCGACGTAGTGGCGGCCTGGCGCAGCTGGGACACCATGCCTATCGCCACGAGGCACTTTATCGACTATATGAGCTCGCATATTGTCAATTAATGACTGGCGTGACGTTGAGCGTGGCGATTAGCGGGCTGTCGCTTTGGCTTGTGCTAGACGGTAGGTGCGTGCCGGGTGGCAAAGTAGCACCGCCACGACCATAAAGAATGCTGTGGTGCCCAGGCTGATGGGGTAGACCATCATGATGTTCGCAAAGGTGCGGAAGTGCGGGAACACGCAGAATACCCAATAGAAGCGGATGCCGCAGACGCAGATCATGGTGATGAGGGCGGGCATGAGCGAGATGCCAAAGCCGCGCAGGTAGCCGGACATGTTTTCGTAGAACATGCTAAAGGCGTAGGCAGGGAAGATCGAGCACACGCGGATATAGCCGATCGAGACGATGTTGGGGTCGCTGTTGAACAGCGCCAGGATTTCGCGTCCCAAGCCTACGATGATGACGATGGTGGTGAGCGCGACGATACCGCCTTCGACCAGGCAGACCTTGAGCGTCTTGGTGCAGCGGTCGATTTGGCGGGCACCGTGGTTTTGTCCCACAAAGGTGGTGCAGGCCTGGCTAAAGCTGTTGAGCAGGTTGTAGCACACGTACTCCAGGCTCATGGCAGCGCTCGATGCCGCCATGACCTCGGTGCCCAAGCTGTTGATGGCGGACTGGATGATGATGTTGGCGACGGCAAAGACAGCGCTTTGGATGCCGGCGGGCAGGCCGATCTTGACGATGCGCTTGAGGGCGACGGGGTCTAAGCCTAAGTCGCGTGGGGTGACGCGGACGACGGAGTCGGTCTTGAGCAGGCGGATAAAGAGCGTAGCGGCGCTGACGGTGTAGGCGATGGCGGTGGCGATGGCGACGCCCGCGACGCCCCAGTGGAGTACGGGGACAAAGATGAGGTCCAGGCCAATGTTGAGGACGGTGGACACGGCAAGTGCCTGCAGCGGCATGCGGGTGATGCCGACGGAGCGGAAGATCGCGGCCTCAAAGTTGTAGAGTAAGATCGAGGGCATGCTGAGCAAAAAGACGCGCAGGTAGAGCGAAGCGAGCGGCATGGTCTCGGCAGGCACGTTGAGCGCAGCGAGCATGGGCTCGGCAAAGATCTCGCCCAGTGCGATGACGACAAAGCCCACGAGCGCCATTAAAATCGAGGTATGGACGGCGCGTTTGACCATGTTCTGATCGTTGCGGCCGATAGCGTTGGCGATGACCACGTTGGAGCCAAGCGACATGCCAATAAAAAGGTTGAGCATAAGACTGGTAAGCGGAACATTGGAGCCGACCGCCGCCATGGCGAGGGTTCCCTGGTCGCCCGAGAAGTTACCGATGATGACCGTGGCGATGAGGTTCGACAGCTGCTCCAAGATGCTCGTGGCGGCTACGGGGAAGGCGAACAGGGGAATATTGCGCCACAGCGAGCCGGTAGTCATGTCAATGTGCTTAGATGCGGTGTCTGCCATACGCTCTCAATCTCTAATATGCTCTTTCGTGCTTATTTGCGCAGACGATGATACTCCTAATGCAGCCAGCCGGCACTTAGGGACGTTCCTTTTCTGCCGGCAGCTGGGGACACTCCTTGTCTCTTCTATGACTAGGTGGGGAAGGCGTGCGACAATGGTGGGCGTTGTGTTGTTCGCGCTAAGGAGTTGCCATGTTGTTGTGTCCCGTTTGCCATGAACCGTTGGTGGACGACGAGCGCGGTGCTGCATGCGCGGGCGGACACCGATTTGACCGTGCGCGCGAGGGCTATCTCTATCTGCTGCGCTCGTCCAAGAGCGGCGACTCCATGGGTGATCCCAAGTCGCAGGCGCGCAGCCGTCGTGACTTTCTGAACCGTGGATACTACGCGCCGTTGCGCGATGCGATGGTCGAGCTGGTGCGCGAGCGGGTGTCTGGGCGCGCGGCGTCTGCAGGCGTCCCCATGACCTTGCTCGATATTTGCTGTGGCGAGGGCTATTACACGAGTGCCATGGGTGCGGTGCCGGGCGTGGATGCTTACGGTTTCGACCTGGGCAAAGAGATGGTGCGCCTGGCCGCCAAGCGCGGCGATGCGACCTACTTTGTGGCCAATATGAAGGACATCCCCGTGGCCGATGGCGCCTTCGATATGGTGACTGAGCTCTTTGCTCCCTTTAACGAGCGCGAGTTTGCCCGCGTGCTGGCGCCCGAGGGTTCGCTCTATACCGTGGTGCCGGGTGCCCGTCATCTCTTTGGGCTCAAGGAGGTGCTCTACGACACGCCATATCTCAACGATGAAAAGCTGCCGAAGACTACCGAGCTCGAGTTGGTCGGAACGCAGCGGGTGTCTGCGAACATTATGCTTCAGACCCAGGCTGACATCGAGGCGGTGTTCCAGATGACGCCGTACTACTACCGCACGCGCCCTGCCGACAAAGAGCGCCTGGCAAACTTGGACACCCTTCAAACCGACATCGACTTCATCATCGCCGAATACCGCCACTAACCTACCAAAAAGGGACAGGTTTATTTTGGCAGGTTTTATCTGGGCAAATGCAAAGGGCCGACCGCGGAGATGTGCGATCGGCCCTTTTTAGTTGCTTGGCTGCAGAGGCTATGAGAAGCGAGCGCTTACAGGCGGTCCTTGTTCTCGGCCTTGACGGCGTGCGCCTGCTGAACAAAGAACAGGTCGTAGACCACGATGACAAAGGCGCCGATATTGACGGCGCTGCCGCCGAGTGCGGGAAGCGTGAGCACGGCCTGCGCAATCGTGGCGAGTGCGGCAACGATGCCGAGCTTAAACGCGCCATCCACCTGCGAGGGCTTGTTGGCGCCCTTGATGCCGGCGACGCCTGCCGCAAGATCGACAAGACCTTTGATGACAAGTACGGCCGCGGCGAGCATGGCGTTCGACCCATACTTGGAATCGAGGCTGCCGTTGGCGATGCCGACGCCGGCGATGACGAGGCTGGCGATGCCCAAAACAAAGTAAATGAGGGCAAGTATTTTGAGTGTCTTGCGAGTGTAGCTCATAGCTGGTCCTTTCGAAGTGGACATGACGTATTTGATGCGCACGCATGACGCATGTCGCGAAGCATATTGTAATTCAACCAGGTGCTGTGTACGTTCATCCAATAGTTGAATGCTCCGCTCATGACAGGGATGGCACTTGCGCTGTGCTAGGTTTTTGTTTAACTGGATTAAACTGTGCATTTTTTAGAGGTGAATGGTGAATATCAAGCAGGTTGGCTATTTTGTCGCCGTATTCGAGACGAAGAGTTTTACTGCTGCGGCGCAACAGCGCAACGTGACCGTTCAGGCCATTTCCAAGTCAATTAGCGAGCTCGAGCAGTTTTTTAACGTTCAGTTTTTTGAGCGTGGAAGTAGCGGTGTCAGGCCGACTCAGGCCGGCCGCAGCTTTTATGCCAAGGCTCGCCCCGCCGTCGAAGCATATCGCGAGGTTGAAAACTTTGACCCGTCTGGATGTGACCTGACCGTCTCGTCGGCCTCTGGTCCGCAAGCGATGCCGGAACTCTCGATTGGCCTGTGCGCTCCCGCATTCGATAACGAGGATAAGCTATATAAGGGGCTATCTGCGCTTATCATGCGTGGTGTGCGCGTGCGGGTGAAGTTTTGCACTGTGCATCCCGGAGTTGCCCAGCAGGAGCTCGAGCAGGGCGGCCTTGATGCCTTGCTTACGGTGGGTACATATGACAATACCAATGATGACTGCGAACAGCTGGGAACTCTGCCCACGGGTATTTTCGTCGCTGCCGACCATCCGCTCGGCAAGAGGCCCTTTGTGACTGTGGCTGATCTGAGCTCCTATCCGGTGGGACAGTCGACTGCGTTCGATAGCTTTAACAACTCGATTTTTTGGCAGTACAATAGCCACGATGTCCTAGGTGAGACGCGCGTTATCGATAGCCCCGCTCAAGTTGGGGCGTTTTTGACGGCCGAGCGCGGCTATTTCTTAAATGCCATTCTTCCCGTTCCCGGTCAGGTTGCAAGTGGGTTTGAGATTGTTCCCATTGTGGGCGAAGGGGCCCTGACGGTTCCGGTGTGCTTAGTTTCCCTTAAAGATGAAAAGTCCCAAGCTTATCACGTCGTAGAGAACTACTTGATTCGCATGGTGGGCTGTGCCAACGGGTCTGCTGCTCGCTAGCACATTTGTTGACGCGCTTGCCGCTGTCGGCCCGGTCGTGTCTGGCATTATGCTGTCGATTGTGCCGTGCCGTGGCAACCGAATGAATGCAAAGACTATCCACAGTAAACCGCCCTCCGTTTCTTGTCTGCTCGAGAAACGGAGGGCGGTTTTCATATACGGCGCTCTGCGCAGGCAGGTCAGATACCCTAGCTCAGGCGCTCCTGGCTTTCCTTTTTAACGCGGTTGGCGAAAACGAAGTACACGGCACTTACGACCACGGCGGTAACATCGGTGGCGCTGGTGCCGACTCCGCCCAAGAAGGGCTCGGAAAGCAGCAGGCTCACAACGGCGCATACCAGGCAAATGATAGCCCAGACCCAAACGACACCAATCTTGCTGGGGTTATTTGAGGCGCGGATGCCCAACGCGGCAGCGATGATTTCGACGATGCCCATCACGATGACGACAACGCTGTAGACCGAGAGATCGCCGCTGGCGTCGCCCGAAGCTGCAGTGAGTGCCAACGCGCCCGCGGCGATGCTAAAAATACCTCCCACTACATAGATGATGGACATGACCTTTAGGACTTTACGATTGTTGCTCATGTTCAGTTCCTTTCCCTTGAGCCTTAATGGCGCCGTGCGGGTGTTGCCCGGTGCCATGAATTACTGATTGGTAGGTTCATTACCCAGGTCTTGCGAGGCGAGTTTCTGCTCTTCGCTAAACTCGTCCGCTTCGGCGAGTTCTTCAGCGGTAGCTTCCCTTGAGGCGGACTCGTCGGCATCGCAATGATCGAAAACGAGTTGATAGGGGGCGATGTCGCGGCGGGAAAGCATGAGCTTTACCTCACGGCGCAAAGAACGCATGACGCCGCCGCGATCGGTCTCCTTGCAGGTGGCGACGACGCGAATGGTCATAGCGGCGCTGCTAAGGTCGACCACGCCCTTGTAGAAGGGGCCATCGATAATGGCGGGAACGCGGTCATGCACGCTTTTGAGCTCGTCTTTAAGCACCTTTTCGACATAGGGTAGAGATTCTCCCACCGGGATGGTGATATCTATACTGGCGTAAGAATTAAGTTTGGTCATGTTGGTGACATTCGAAATCGAGCTGTTGCGCAGGAGCAGAACATTGCCGTTGCCGTCATTGATCTTTGTGGTTCGCACGCCAATCTCCATAACGGTGCCGGTATTGCCGCCAACCGAGATGACGTCTCCAACGCGGAACTCGCCTTCAAAGATAATAAAGAGCCCGCATAAGATGTCCGTGATGAGGTCTTTGGCTCCAAAGGAGACGGCGAGCGTGATGATGCCTGCCGAGGCTAAAAGCGTTGCGGTATCGACACCCAAAACACCGAGGCACCAATAGAGCATAGCGATGAGAGTCCCGTATTTTGTCAGGCTCGAGAGAAGTCGGCATATCGTCTCGCCGCGCGCTCCAAGCACATTGGACAACATGCGAAGAAGCGCCTGCGCGATAGCGCACACTGTGAGAGCCACACAGGCGTACATGATTGAAGCGGTGAGCGCGAATATGTTGAGACCGTGCTGCCAGTCGTTACCTAGGATATAGGTAAATACCGAATTCGGGCCAAACAGAGCGTCTTTAAGCAAGACGGCCAAAAAGACGATAAACACCGCGATGCCGGTAAACCATCTAAGGACTGTGCCGAGTTTTTGCTCGGGGGTTTTGTCCTCCCATTTAAAGGAGATGTTGAGCCATCGGCCAATGGCGCTTTCGCTGTGTTTGACACGGCCGTCGGGCGTCGTGACGGTGATGTTGTGCCGCCTTGTCGCGAAATCGTCTTCGCGCTTCGAACGCTTTTCTTCGACTTTTATGGTGTCGAGTGTCAGCAACGGGTAGATAAGGGCAAAGCAAATGGCGGCGATAACTCCGGTTGCGATGGTGAGCGGAACGCGCTGGTGCATAAAAGAGTCTTCGGGTGCTGCGACGTAAACGTAATAGTCACCAGTCTCCAAGCAGGAGGCGTAGAGTTTTTGGTTGTCGATGTAGACGAAGTCGCTAAAGCCGTCTGCAAGCTGCTCGTCAGTCAGTCCTATTTCGGATGCCTTTTTCCCCAAAAGAAGGTCGTTGGGATGATATGCGACGGTACCGTCTTTTTTCTCGATTGCAAAGGCGAAGCCTCCGGCGCCCGCCTTGATGCCATCGAGCACCGCGTCGATCTTGGTGCTCTTGAGCATTTCTTCTAAGCGCATGGGGCGCACGGCAATCTGCACGATTCCGTCTGCAATGCCATCCTGATCGTAGAGTGCGACTCCGATGTACTGATATGTCTCGCCGGTGGTTCTGTTGATAGAGAGGGGCTGTATATATTCATCCTTGCCGCCCAAAAGCGAGCGGAACTCGTAGGAGGAGTCACCGTACTTGGTCGAAAGGCTGTAGGATCGCTGCGACGTGCTCGAGATCGTCATATTGCCGTCGCCGTCGTAGAGATAAATTGACTCGATGTTGAACGTTTTTGCCAAGCTGTGCAGGTCGGCTCGCGTGGCGAGCTCTGGATTGTGCTCAATGATGTAGGCGATAATGTGGCAGGCAGTGGCATAGTGCTCGCTATATTGGCTCGTAAGTTCATCCTCGCGCAGCGCATTATTTTTGAGCGTTTGATCGATCTGCTCTAAGCGCTCTCGATTGACCGTCACCTGGCTCGAAAGGGCAAAGAGCGTTTGCATATAGAAGGTTACTGCCAAAAGTAAGACGAGTCCTGCAATGGACAAGGCTGTTGCGCGCCTGCCCACGGAGGGGCTAAACCGAAGGCCGCGACCGATCTTGACGTATTCGCGATGCCCGTGGTCGTCATGTTCGTCATCCGCTAGGACAAACAGGTCATAGAGTGCCACGGCGGCGACGATTGTGATGAAGGCAAAGAGGATGACACCCACGGTGATGTTGCGCGCGGAGGCGGTATCGCTTTCGGGAATGGCGAGAATGTAATAGGTGTCATCGACCAACTTGACGCGACAATACAGGCTTGTGTTTTTGACGGAAGTGATGAATGTCTTGCCGTCCTCAAGATTGCCCATGTCGATGCCGTTGTCGAGCGCATCGGTACCTATCATGTTCTGATCGGGATGGTAGGTGATCAGGTGCGTTTTTGCCGATACGGCGAGGACATATCCGTGGCTGCCGAGCGAGATGTTCTTGAGCATGCTCTCGGTCGAGCCGGTGTCCTTGACAAGGGCGTGCAGCTCTTGGGGATTTTGCTCTACGATGACCATGGTGTCGTCATCGATTATGGCGGCATAGTATCGCATGACCCAGTCTTGATCGGGAAGATCGATCTCAACTGGATCGGAGGGCTTGCCGGTCTCGAAGCACTGACGTAGCTGGTTAAAGCGGGCGCGGCTGAAATCGGCTTTGGTGTCAGCCGCTTTGGCGATGATGGAGCCGTCACGTCGGGTAATGAGAACGTTATCGACCTTGAGCAGGTCCTTGAACTCGGCCATTTTGGCATCGGTCGCTTCATAACCGGCATTGTTGGCCGCCATAAATGCGATGCTTGCGGCACGCGTACGATACAAGTCATCAAATGTTTGGGTGTTGTCTTTCGTTTCCGACTGAGCCGTTTTAACGAGATCGGGGAGTTCAGCGGCAACGCGATCGAATTCCAAAGCGTATTCCTCTTGCGATAGACGCGTTTGCATCGAGGCGAGTAGGAGTCCCATCGCTAACGTGCAGACGGCTACGGCAATGGCAAGCGCCACGGACTTCTGTTTTAGTCGCTTGGACATGGGTGGACTTCCTTAGTTCCATTTCTGGATGAGCGTATCGATTGTTTTGTCTTTGAGCATTGAGCGTACTTCGGCGGCAATCTTGGGTGAAAGCTCGGAGCCCTTCTGCGTTGCGACAGCGTAGCGCTGTGGGTTGATGCCAAAATCGGGCAGGACGGTGCGCTCGCCATCGAGATAGGTTTTGGCAATTGCGCCATCGGTCGCCATGGCGTCGACGTCGCCGGATTCCAATGCGTGGGAAAGCTCGGCGTAGCTTGCATATTGGCTCAGATGCCATGTGTCGTAGTCAATGTTGCCGCTCTTGGCATCCTGCTGCCGGGGGATGCCGTCCGAAAGCCCCAGCTCCAAAAACTTCGCGGCAAGTTGAGGTGCAGCGTTTGTTCCGGATACCGTGCCAATTGTTCCGCCCTTAAGCTGGGAGAAGGATTGAATGAGCGATGTATTTTCGACAACAAGAATTACCGAGTCGGTGTAATAGGCGGCAGAGAAGTCAAACAGCTTTTTGCGTTCGTCGCTTATCGAGTAGCACGCGATCAGGCAATCGACTTTTCCCGACGAGAGCATTTCTTCGCGCGTCTCGGGCGTTACGGATGTAAACGAACAGCCTCCATAGCCAAGACGGTTTGCCAACTCGTTGGCGAGGTCGATTTCGAATCCGTAGTACTTGCCGTTGTTGGGATTACGTTCGCTAAACCCGACGATATCCGAGCGGACGCCTACGTTCAGCCTGGCCTTGCCGGACATGCCGGAAGCGCTGTTCGAGCAGGCTGACAGTACCACGGCTGCCAGTGTGGCTCCGGCTGCCGAGATTGCCAACCGGCAGGCCTTTCGGCGTGTGACTGAATGGTCCATTTGCATTCCTCACGACGAATGTTCAGTCCTTTAATGATATGGACGGGCAAGTATGGAATAGTCGCGAAGCGGCGGGTAAACGGAGGGTTGAGGTGGAGGACAATACCTGACGGGATTTGGTGCTTTACCGCTAAATAGATGCTCGCATTCTGCGATGGGCGTTAGGTCCTGGACGCCCTTCAGACCGATACCGACTTCATCATCGCCGAGTACCGCCACAGCTAACAACCTGCCAAAAAGGGACAGGTTTGTTTTGGCAGGTTTTATCTGGGCAAACGTAAAGGGCTGATCGCATTGTGGTGCGATCGGCCCATGTTGGCTGCTTGATTGCAGGGGGCTGTGGCAGACGGGTACCTACAGGCGATCCTTGTTCTCGGCCGTAACGGCGTGAGCCTGCTGAACAAAGAGCAGGTCGTACACCACGATGGCAAAGGCACCGATGTTAACGACGCTGCCGCCGAGAGCGGGAAGGGTAAGCACGGCCTGAAAGCGCTTGGGGTCTGCGCACCTCAACCTTTCAAAAAGGAAAGCCGGGCGTAAGCCAAATCGATGGCAGCTCATGCGCAGCGCTGCGATGATGGAATCGTAACAAGGAGCTGGTCTAAGGAGGAGCCATGATGTACGGAACAGAGCAAGTGCGCGAGTCGCGGTCGTTGGGAAGGCGCATGAGCGATTCTGTGATCGCTGCCGTGTGCACGGGATTGATGGCGGTGCTTTGCATTGGGATGCTGTGGGCCATGTCGCATGTGGGACAATAACGAACGGCTGGGTGCCGACGGACACGGCGCCTGCGTATCCGTTTTGCTTGTGAAGGAGTGCCCATGGGCGTCGTCGATCCCTTTTCTGTTGCTCGGGCCGCAGGGCTAGAGCTGACCGAGAAGCCCGAGGGGCTCACGCTCACCGACGGCACGATGGAGCTGCGTGCCGATTTTGCCCGCATGCGCCCACGGCTCAAGCAGGGCCGTCTGCAGCAAGAGCTGTTGGTGAAGGCCGCGCGCACAAAAGGCATTGAGAGCCCCTGGGCGATTGACGCTACGGCAGGCTTTGGCGAGGACTCGCTGCTGCTAGCGGCCGCGGGCTTTACCGTCGATCTGTATGAGCAGGATTGCGTGATCGCGGCGCTGCTGCAGGATGCTTTGGATCGAGCGGCAGATGATCCGGCACTTGCGGATGCCGTGGCGCGCATGCACTTGCATGCGGGCGAGGACAGCATTGCCGGCCTTCGCCATACGGCTGAGCTAATCGAGCAGGGTGAGCTTACGGCTCCCGACGTGGTGTACCTGGACCCCATGTTTCCCGAGCGCACCAAGAGCGCGGCGGTCAAAAAGAAGTTCCAACTCCTGCACCATTTGGAGCAGCCGTGCGCCGATGAAGAGACACTGGTCGAAGCTGCGCTTGCGGTGCGGCCGCGCAAGGTCGTTATCAAGCGGCCGGTGAAGGGGCCGCTGCTTGCCGGCGTTAAGCCGAGCTATCAGCTTGCGGGCAAAGCCGTTCGTTACGATGTTTTGGTGCCGCCGCGCCCGTAGCTTGTGTGCGATGGCCGGCGCTGCGCCGGTGCCGTGCCGCTGCGTCAGCGCCGCGCCGACGCAGGCCCTATTTCCAGGGATGCGACGTCAAATGCCATCCGCCGCAGTATTCGCATTTGTAGCAGGCCAAACCACGCCGCCCGCGGTTTTCGCAGTCGGCCATAACTGCTTCGGCCTCGGCGCGTGTGTCGTACCGGTTTTTGCGCTCGCACGACTTGTAGCGCCAGGCCTCATCGCGCTCGGCGCCCAGGGCGTCGCGGCGCTCGTCCTCGCGCACAAACAGGTCGCTCATATCGCCGCCGGTGGCAGCGCCCAAAAACTCGCTTTTGGCCTTTGACCAGGCGGCTCGCTTTTTGCTTCCCATCCGCTTCGCGCCCCTCTCCAAACGTTGGTATCATTGCTCAATCAAAGTGATACCAATAAACGTGAGGTCGCCGCGTGATGATCAGAAAAACCCTCGATACCGACATCCCCGCCGTCATGGCTATCTATGACGCGGCCCGCGCCTTTATGCGCGCACATGGCAACGCCACGCAGTGGCCCGAGGGCACGCCTTCGGCCGAGCAGCTGGCTGCCGATATTGCCGCTGGTGGCAGTTACGTGTGCGAAGTCGACGGTCGCGTGGTGGCGACGTTTGCCTTTTTGCCGGGGCCGGACGAGTGCTATGACGTCATTGAGGACGGGCAATGGCGTAGCGACACTCCGTATGCCGTACTGCACCGAGTGGCGTCCGACGGCACCGTGCACGGTATCGCGGCTGCGATGTTTGCCTTTGCCAAGGAACGCGCCGACCATCTGCGTATCGACACGCACGAGGACAACTTGCCCATGCAGGGCGCCATCGCCAAGGCCGGGTTTAAGCGCGCCGGTATCGTATATGTGTCGGACGGTACGCCGCGTGTCGCGTTCGATTGGCTGCGCGAGGCGTAGGAGCCAAGGCACGTAGCATCACCCAGCTCAAATAAAAAATGGCCCCGAGTGGGGCCATTTTTGGTAAAACGCGTCGTTGTGGGACTCGCATTGTTACCGCCTCAGATGAGACCGGGCGGGCAAAAGGGGAGGTGCCGGCTTTCGCAAGGCGCGAACCTACGAAAATCGCCGCGCGGCAACGCGGGGCGATGAGCTCGGTCGGGGGATAGGGCCCGCTTCGCCCGCCGGCCCGTAAATTGTATCATCCAGTGTGGAACGAGGATGCCCGTTGCCGCGTGCGATGGGCTTGCAATAAGGGGAGAGCCATGTCGAAGCAAGCGGTCGTTGGAATCTTGGCGCATGTCGATGCCGGCAAGACCACGCTGGCCGAGGCCATGCTGTTCAACGCAGGTCGCATTCGCAAGCGCGGCCGCGTGGACGATGGCGATTCGCACCTGGATACGAACGAGATCGAGCGCGAGCGCGGTATCACGATCTTCTCGTCGCAGGCCGTGCTCGACCATAGCGATACCCACGTCATGCTCGTGGATGCACCGGGGCATGTCGATTTTTCTGCCGAGGCGGAGCGCACGCTGCGCGCACTCGACTACGCGATTTTGGTTGTGGGCGCCAACGATGGCGTGCAGGGGCACACCGAAACCTTGTGGCGCCTGCTTGCGCGCTATGACATCCCGACGTTCATCTTTATCAACAAAATCGACCTGGAGCATCCCGGCCGCGATGTTTTGCTGGCGCAGCTTGGGCAGCGTCTTTCCGAGGGCTGCCTGGATGCCGGCGAACTGCTGGCGGGCGGCGCCAATCAGGAGGACGCTGCCGCGTTGGACGAAGCGGCGCTCGAGGAGTTTTTTGAAGCGGGTGAGCTTTCTGTCGCAACGCCGTCGCGCATGGTTGCCGAGCGCAAGCTCTTTCCCTGCTTTGCCGGCTCGGCGCTCAAGGACCAAGGCGTGGACGAGCTGTTGGATGGCATATGCGCGCTGATGCGTGAACAGGCGTGGCCCCCGGAGTTTGCCGCGCGCGTCTATCGTGTCAGCCGCGGAGATCGCGGCGAGCGTTTGGCTTGGGTTAAAGTGACCGGCGGCACGCTGCACGCCAAGCAGATGATTGACGGACGTTCCGGTGCCGAGGCATGGGAGCAGAAGGTCGATCAGTTGCGCATCTATAACGGCGAGAAGTATGAGCTTGCGCAAGAAGTTGCTGCTGGCGGTATTTGTGCCGTGACGGGTCTTGCGCACGTTCGCCCAGGGGATGCCCTGGGCGCGGAGTCCGCGGGCGATGCACCCGTCATTGCGCCAGTCCTCACCTATACGGTGCTGCCGGGCGAACACGACGTCCATACGGTGTTCAAAGCATTGACTGAGTTGGCGGACGAAGATCCCATGCTCGGCGTAAGCTGGAATACGCATCTTGAGCAGATTCACCTGCAGTTGATGGGCGCCGTGCAGCTCGAGGTCGTGCAGCGCGTGCTGGCCGATCGTTTTGGCCTTGCGGTCGAGTTTGAGCCCGGCGGCATTCTCTATAAGGAGACTACCTCGCAGCCGGTCGAGGGCGTGGGCCACTTTGAACCGCTGCGCCACTATGCCGAGGTGCACCTGTGCCTGGAGCCGCTGCCAGCGGGCTCGGGCGTGCAGTTTGGCACCGTGACCTCGACCGACGAGCTCGATCTGAACTGGCAGCGTTTGGCACTCACCAACGCCATGGAACGCGATCACCTTGGCGTGTTGACCGGCTCGCCCATCACCGATGTGCGCATTACGCTCACGGGCGGCCGTGCGCATGCCAAACATACCGAGGGCGGCGATTTTCGCCAGGCAACGTATCGCGCGATTCGCCAGGGGCTCATGCTTGCGCGCGAGGCCGGCGCGGCCGTGCTGTTGGAGCCGTGGTACCACTTTGAGCTCGAGGTGCCGGGGGAGTGCGTGGGCAGGGCTCTCTCGGATGCCACGCGCATGGGCGCCGAGTACGAGCCGCCGGCAATGGCGGGCGACCGGGCAAAACTCGTGGGTCGCGTACCGGCGTCCGAAGTGCAGGATTATGCGCTGGAGGTGGCTGCCTACACGAGCGGCCGCGGACATCTGTACCTGGAGTTCGCCGGCTATGCGGCTTGCCATGATGCCGAGCGCGTCATCGGGGCGGCCGCATATGAGCCCGAGGCCGACCTGCCCAACACGCCCGACTCGGTCTTTTGCGCCCACGGCGCCGGCTACACGGTCAAGTGGTACGACGTACCCGCCGCGGCGCACGTAAAGGTCGATCCCGCCACCTTCCGTCCCTGGCGAGCGGCAGACGCCGAGTTTTTCGGCCATAGGTGATAGAGGTTCAATCTCTTTGTCGCATCCTGTTGGTATAACTCGGTATAAGTTGGTATAACTGTTACCAGGGTTTGCCAATCCGAGGAGGCCGATATGAATCCAAATCCCTTTAAGCCCACAGCTGGTAAGCGGCCTCCGATACTCATCGGTCGCGAGTCGGCCATCGAAGATTTTGAGGAAGGACTCGACAACGGCGCCGGAGCGCCGGGCAGGCTCATGCTCATTACGGGAAACCGCGGCTGCGGCAAGACGGTTCTCCTGCGGGAACTGCAACGTCTAGCCAATGAGCGCGGATGGGCGGTTGTCTCCGATTCTGCTTCGCTTGGCTTGTGCGATCGCCTGGCCGACGCGCTTCGCTCGAATAAACCCGTTGTGACGTCAATGGAGTTTGGGCCGTCGTTTGGTCGGATGTCGGTCGAGGCGGCTCGGGCAAAGGGCGAGACGCTACGGGGGCTGGTCAACGAGCGCCTCAAGAAGCTCAGTCCAGGCAAGGGCATCGTGTTTGCGATTGACGAGGCGCAATCTGCGTCAATCGAGGAACTGGCGGCTCTTGCCGTTCTCTATCAGCAGGTGCTCGGAGATCAGGATGCTACGGGCCTGCCCGATAGCGACCAGCGCGGTCTTGCGCTGGTATTTGCCGGCTTGCCCAGTATGGTTGACGACCTGCTCGAAGAGCCGAGCGTGACGTTTTTGCGCCGCGCTCAGCAGCGTGCGCTGGGGGCGATTTCTTTGCCCAAGGTGCGCGATTCATATATCCAGACGGTTAAAGACTCTGGCCTTTGCGTTGACGCGGAGACGGCGGACCTTGCGGCGCGCAAGAGTATGGGGCATCCCTACATGGTCCAGCTGGTGGGATATTACATGTGGCGCTCTGCTGTCCGGCGTGGCTCGCAGATCATCGAAAGGCGCGATGTCGAGGCTGGCCATGCGGACGCCGTCTCCGAGTTCTATGAAGCGGTCGACGCGCCCCTGTATTACGGACTGCGCAGCCCACAGCGCCTCTTTATCGAGGCCATGGCTGCTGACGAGGGTGAGCAGGCGCGCATGGCGGATATCATTGAGCGCTGCGACCGCACCCAGAGCCTGTCTCTTATACACATCTGACGCTGCCGACGATCTTACGCGTGTAGA
>URKV01000022.1 GCA_900548565.1 uncultured Collinsella sp. | reverse complement strand
GTTCCCGCAAGGGCGGCTGCCACGATGGCTGCGCTCGAGGCGTCGCCGGTTGCTGCGAGCTTGCCGGTGGTCTTGGCTCCCGTGGTTGCAACTGCAACGGTCTTGGTCGTCTTCGTGCCCTCGGACTTGGAACCCTCGGGCTTGGTCTCGCCGGGCTTTTCCTCGGGTTTGATCTCCTCGGGAGGCACGATGACCGTGCTCTTGGCGACAGCGGCGTCATAGGGGGAGTCGATTGTGGCGTCACCCGTGCCGATGGTTTGACCTGCCTCGTAGATGTCGCCGTTGCTGAGCTCTTCTTTGTTGCGATAGTCAATGACCTTGCCGCCTTCAGGCGTCAGGATGGTGGAGCCTTCGATTTCGATGGTGCCGATTGCCTTGCCGTCCGCGCTCATGGCAAGGGCGAAGATCGCCGCCGTGTCTCCTTCGGCAGTGACCTTGCTGCGGACGATTGAGATGGTCGCGGGCGTGATGCCCTTCTCGGACTGGGCGAAGATGCCGATGTTCAGGCCTTGAGGCCCAGGGTCAATCTCGCCGTCCTGGTCGTTGCTGTAGTGGTCGGGGCCGCCACCGGTCTCGATATAGCGGGCTATAGCCTTGACAGCGGAGTCGCTGATGTAGATGTGGCCGCCTGACTCGCCAGGGTTGTAGTTTCTGCTGGCGATAGCAGCCGAGAACCCGCCTTCCGCGAGCGCGTCCACGATGGAACCATTCTTGATGACGATGTCGTCCTCGTCAGTGATGAGAGCGATAGTTTGCCAACCGCCGCCCGTGCTTGCACGGACCGTCACGGTCGCGTGGTCGAGCGTGATGCCCTTGCGGCCATAGACGCCATACTCAACACCGCTTGCGTTAAGGGATGCGTTGGTGACCGTGAGACTGCCCTCAGCGTCGACGGCAAGGTCTTCCTGGGAGCTCGCCTCGACCTGACTGCCGCCCGAGATGTCGATGTTGCCGTCTTCAGCCCAAATCGCCGCTTCTTCTATCGAGCTTGCTTCTACCTTGCCACCGCCTTTGATGATGAGGTCACTGCCCGCGGAGATGCCGTAACTTTCGTTTCCTTTTGCGATCACTGTGCCAGAGGAATCGATGGTGGTCTTGCCCTTGGATTGGATGCCTTCGGTGCCTCCCGTAGCATTCACGGTGCCCGAGCCCGTGATAGAGAGATCGCCCTTTGCCTCAATTCCGTCGGCATTAGTGCTTGTGGTGTTCACAGTGCCTGGGCCAGAAATGGAGAGGTCGCCTGTGGATTTAATTGCATCGGTCTCGGCTGTCACATTGAGCTCATCCGTGCTATTCGAGCTCGTTATGTTCAACTCTGCTTTCTGGCTAGTGCCATCCTGCGCTTTGATGGCGGCTCCAGTGTAATCGGGCTCGGTTTTCACGGTGTTCTTGCCCTCGTAGGCAATGTTGAGCTTGCCCTTGGCCTCGATTGCACCGCCGTTATAGCCGTTGAGCTTCATGTCGTTGGCGCCGTCCCAGCTCCAGGTGCCGGCGGCGTCTCCCGCGGGCCCCGCGGCCGCTTCGTGGCGGACGCCGCCGACGTCCACCCACTCCGCCGCGAGCGAGACGCTCGGCATGAGCAGCGAGCTCACCGTGAGCGCGCAGGCCAGGCCGCAGACGATGCGGCGTGTCACGCGGCGCCAGATGCCGTGTGCGAGCAGCGTGCGACGGCGCACGTCGGGCTCGACAAAATGGGCTCCAGAGGTTTTGTCATTGCGCTTGGGGGTCGTGAACAAGGCGGCCATGGTTACTCCCATCCTCATAGGGCCTATGCGATTACGCCCAGCATATCTGCAGGATGTAGCCGGCGGTAGTGCCGTTTGGAGGGCAAAATGTCCAAAACTTGGGAAGCAATACATCGCGCGTCCGTGCGTTGCCTGGCTTTAAAAGAAAAGCGCGGGGCCGCTCGATGCGACTCCGCGCTTTGGTGTTCTGCTTTGGCAGCTTTTCCGTTACGCTACAAAGAAGTAGACGAGGAAGGCGAGGGCTGCGATCCACATGAGCGGCTTGATCTTGGAGGCCTCGCCCTTAAAGAGCGCGACGATCACGTAGGCGATAAAGCCCAGACCAATGCCGGCAGAGATGGAGTAGGTGAAGGGCACGCCGGCGACAATCATGAACGCCGGGAAACCCTGCGACACGTCGGACCAGTCGATCTCGGAGGCCTCGCTCATCATGAGGTAGCCGACGTAGACCAGAGCACCGCAGGTGGCGGCGCTGGAAACGATGGTGACGATGGGGGAGAAGAACGCGGCGAGAATGAACAGCACGCCGGTGGTGACGGAGGTGAGGCCCGTGCGGCCGCCGTCGGCAGCGCCAGAGGTGGACTCGACGAAGGTGGTGATGGAGGAGACGCCCATAAAGCCACCGGCAGCGGCGGCCACGGAGTCAACGACCAAGATGGGGCGGATGTCCTCGACATTGCCGTCCTCGGTCAAGAACTCGCCCTGCTTGGCGACGGCCATCGCGGTGCCCATGGTGTCGAAGAAGTCACTCATGAGCAGCGAGAAGGCGACGACGAGCAGCATCGGGTCGGTCAGAACCTTCACGATGGCCATGTTGCCGTCGGCGGTGCTGGCAAACGGGGCGCCAAAGGTCGAGAAGTTGAGCGGGGCGATAAGGCCCTCGGGCGCATGGGTGACGCCCAGCGGGATACCGGCGATAACGGCGACGATGATGCCGATGAGCAGCGAGCCCGGCACGTTGCGGGAAGCCAGGGCAACCGTCACGACGATGGAGATGATGCCGACGATAAAGGTGGGGGAGGCGATGTCGCCCAGGCCGACGAGCGTACCGGCGCCAGCGGTGATGATGCCGGCGTCGCACAGGCCGATCATGGCGATAAACAGACCCAAGCCAACCGAGATGGCGTGGCGCAGGACCACAGGGATGGCATCCATGATGGCCTCGCGCAGGCCGCAAAGGACGAGCAGCAAGATGACGATACCCTCGAGGAAGATAACGCTCATGGCCACGTGCCAGTCGCCGCCGCACATGGTGGTGGCGATGCCCGCGATCATGGCGTTGATGCCCAGGCCCGAAGCGCAGGCGAGCGGGCGGTTGGCGAAGATGCCCATGCAGATGGTCATGATGCCGGCGCCCAGGCAAGTGGCGCAGGCGAGCGCTCCCGCATCGATGCCGGCGCCCGAGAGCACCGCGGGGTTGACGGCAATGATGTAGGCCATTGCCAGGAACGTTGTCAGTCCAGCGCGAAGTTCGGTCCCGATTGTGGACTTGCGCTCGCTGACGTGAAATAGTTCGTCCATGCATACCCTTTCCTTGTTCGGCCCCGAGTTTAGGCCGATTGACACGAACTCACTCACTATATCGCCTTTACAACCTTGCTGTTCCTCACATGTTGATGTTCGGCGCTTTGTAGCGGACGGGCGGTATTTTCCGTATGAAAATGTGTGGGTACCGTATACTTAAGCAGTTACAACGACCCCTATGGAGGAACGTATGATTAAAGAGCTCTGCCACGACGAGGCTATTCTGTCCCAGCGTTGCGAGGTCGCGACCGTCGAGGACGAGTCGGTTGCTCAGGACCTGATCGATACCATCAAGTCGCTCGACGATGCCGGCTGCCTTGCCGCTAACCAGATTGGCGTTACCAAGAAGGTCTGCGTCTACCTGGACGACGCCGGCGAGCCCCATGTGCTCTACAACCCCCGCCTGGTGTTTGGCCTGGGCGCCAGCAAGATGGAGGAGAGCTGCCTGACGCACGAGGAGGTCACCAAGTCCACGCGCTATATCAAGTGCAAGGTTGCTTATGACGTGATCGTCGACGGCAAGATGCGCGAGCGCAAGCAGGACTTTGTGGGCTTCGAGGCGCAGATGGTCCAGCATATGATCGATCACTGTCTTGGTAAGCTTGTCTAGGGTGACCACAACACCGCACTTCGTTGCTTTTGTCCCGGGCGTGACATTGTTGTCATGTCCGGGCTTTTGTGTTTAGCGCCTTTTTGTTTGGTGACAATGAACTTAGCAAGAACGAAAAGCTAGGAGGCGCTATGTGTACGAGCATTCGATTTACCGATAATTCCGGCAACATGTATCTGGGCCGCAACCTCGACTGGAGTTTTGACTACGGCCAACAGGTTCGCGTGATGCCACGCGGGTTTCACATTCCGTATTCGTTTATCGACGACGCGACGGCGGCACACGCGGTGATCGGTATGTGCATCGATTACAAGAACTACCCTATGTTCTTCGACTGCGGTAACGATGCAGGTCTGGCTGTGGCAGGACTCAACTTTCCCGGCTATGCCGAGTATGCTG
The DNA here is from genome assembly GCA_900548565.1 of uncultured Collinsella sp. GTDB lineage: Bacteria > Actinomycetota > Coriobacteriia > Coriobacteriales > Coriobacteriaceae > Collinsella. The sequence goes on along the minus strand of URKV01000022.1, from coordinate 14,753 downwards.
AGGGCCCGGTTGATGGCAAGACCAATATCGCGGCCTATGAGTTTCCCCTGTGGGTGGCAGCGACGTTCTCGACGGTCGATGAGGTCGAGGCCGCGCTGCGCGACACGGTGATTGTCGCCAAATCTGCCGGAGAGGGGCTGGGCGTGTCGCTGCTCCATTGGATTATCGGCGACAGCCAGCGCAGCATCGTGGTCGAGATGATGGCTGACGGCCTGCATGTATACGACGATCTGGTCGACACCCTTGCCAACCAGCCGACCTTCCCGTGGCACATGGAAAACCTGCGCACCTATATCACCGCCACAAGCGATTTTCCGCAGACGGCGACATGGCGTGGCGCCGAGCTCAAGCCCTATGGAGCCGGTGCCGGCATGCGCGGCATTCCGGGCGATTGCTATTCGCCGAGCCGTTTTGTAAAGGCGGCGTACCTCAATGCCAATTACCCGCAAAAGGAGAGCGAGACCGAAAACGTCGTTCGCATGTTCCGCTCGCTCGAGGGCGTGGTGATGATCGAGGGAGCGTCCAGGATGGGCGATGGCAAGTTCGAGAAGACTATCTACACCGGATGCTTTAGCGCGCGCACGGGCAATTATTACTACGCGATGTATGGGGATCCGTCGATTCGCTACGTGAGCCTGATGGATGCCGAGGGCGCGAGCCCCGATAGGCTCGTGGTTCCCGAGCCGCGCCGTTCGTAGCCGATAGCTTTACCGCAATGCAAAACGGCCCTGCATCTCCCGTGAGGTGCAGGGCCGCTTTCGTTGATTTGTGACGTCGCTAGAAGTTGGCGTCGTTGAGTTGTTCACTTTCGAGGCCGTCGAGCAGTTGCTGTTCGGGCGTATCGGCGACGCTCTCGAGCAGCTCGGTGGGATCGACGTTCATGTCCCTACCGGCCTCGTTGCCGTTGACCAAGTCGTCCGAGAAGATGTCGACTTCCATTTCCTCGGCCTCTTCAATCTGAACCTCGAGCGGCACCTGGGTGCGCACGAGCTTAACGGCCGGGCGCATGCGGGCAAACAGCGGCACGTACTCGATGATGATGGCAGAGTTCTCGAGACCGTACCAGCGCGCCGGGCTTCCGCAAGCGCGGCGGACGGCGTACTTGATGGCCATCACGCGGTGGTCATTGCGGTTGATGTCCGTTTCGGGGGCAAGCATCTTGCGCAGCATGCAAAAACGGAAGTCGCCCACGTTGCCGCGCGTCTCGTAGATGGAGTAGGTGTGGTGCTGCGGCGGCAACTCACCCGAGGCCATCAGGTCGCCAACGATCTGGCGCAGGTAGGCGTTGATGCGCTGATTGACCTTAAAGCCCAGGTCCAAGCGCACGCGGAACAGGAAGTCTGTGCCAAAGGTCTCAACGGAATACTCGTGCGTATAGGGCTCGTCGGTAACGTGTACGTTGATGAACCAATATGCCTTGGCGCGCTTGGGATGCTTGTCCAAGATGGAATAGAGCACGTCGCGGTCGAGCGTGAGCGGGTCGGGGCTGTTGGTGAGAAATACCAGATTGTCGGCGAGCACGGGATAGGTCTCGTCGTTGCGCAGGCGGTTGAGCTGGTCGATGTACTTGGAGACGGGCAGCAAAATCGTCTGCGTGCGCTCGATGGCGGTGCCGCGGCGCCACACGTACATAAGGCCAAACAGCAGTGCGGCCAGGAAGATCATGACGTAGCCGCCGTCAAAGAACATGGTGAGGCACGAGGCGAAGAAGCACAGCTCAATGGCACCGAAGAGCAGGGCGAAGACGCAGGCGCCCAGCTTGTGCTTGAGAATGCCGGCGATATAGCTCGTCAGCAGCGTCGTGGTCATGAGCATGGTCACGGTAATGGCGAGGCCGTAGGCGCTCTCCATGCGCTCGGAGTTTTGGAACAGCAGCACGATGAAGATGCAGCCGACCCACATGATGTTGTTGACGAGCGGAATATAGAGCTGACCCTTGGTGTCGCTGGGGTAGTGGATGCGCAGATGCGGCATAAGGTTGAGGCGCGTTGCCTCGGATACCAGCGAGAACGAGCCGGTGATGAGCGCCTGCGAGGCGATGATGGCCGCCACGGCCGAAAGCACGATGGCAAAGGGGCGCAGGGGCTCGGGGAGCATCATATAGAACGGGTTGACGATATCCATCGCGAGCATCTGGGGGTTGGAGTTATTGGCGAGCAGCCAAGCGCCCTGACCCAGATAGTTAAGGATGAGGGCCGCCTTTACGAACGGCCAGGATGCGTAAATGTTAGCCTTGCCCACGTGACCCATGTCCGAATAGAGTGCCTCGGCGCCGGTCGTCGACAGGAAGACGAAGCCGAGCACCATGATGCCCGAGTGGTTGATGGGCGAGAACAGGAACATAATGCCGCGGATGGGGTTGAGCGCGCGCAAGATGGACAGGTTGCCGAGCATGTTGAACAGACCGGCGCCTGCCAGGAACAGGAACCATAGCGTCATGAGCGGGCCGAAGAGCTTGCCGATTGACGAGGTGCCGGCGCGCTGCATGGCAAACAGACCGCAGATAATGATGATGGTGATGATGATCACATTGGTCTGACCGTCACCCAATAGTGCGTGGCCCCACTCGATGGTACGCAGGCCCTCAATGGCTGTGGTGACCGTGACCGCGGGGGTGAGGATGCCGTCGGCAAGCAGCGCCGCGCCGCCGATCATGGCGGGGAGAATCAGCCATGGCGCCACCTTGCGCACGAGACTGAACAGGGCGAAGATGCCGCCTTCGTTGTGGTTGTCGGCCTTCATGGCGATTACCACGTACTTGACCGTGGTCACGAGCGTCATGGTCCAGATGACGAGCGAAAGCGCGCCCAGGATCATGTCCTCGCTGACGGTACCGATGCCGCCGTTGTTGGCGACGATTGATTTCATGGTGTACATGGGGCTCGTGCCGATGTCGCCATAGACGACGCCGAGCGTTACGAGCAGCATGCCAGCGGAGAGGGGGATGGCTCCGTGCCCGCCCTGCCCATGCTGGCCTTGGAGGTTTGCCTCCAGTTTGGTGTGTGCCACGTGGACTCCCTTAGACATCTGGTCTCTGCCAAGGGCAGTAGACCTTTATGCCATCTTTATACATATAAGAGCAGTTTGGCACATCGGGGTGTTTTAGACAATAATCCCCAGCTGGGGATTATTTACGTACGTAGGTAGCATTTCAAAACAGGGGCTTTTAAGCACGTGCTGTCTGGGCTATGCCAGCCTTGGCGCTTGCGCGTTTGCCGGCGAGTTCGCAAAAAATCGCGCCGCCGATGATAAGCGCGGCACCCATCAGACGGACCGGTGTTATGGCTTCGCCCAAAAGGACGGCCGAGAACACGACGGCCGAAAGCGGCTCGAGGTAGCCGACGACCGCGACGGTCTGGACGGGCAGCTTGGCGACGGCACTAAAGTAGAGCAGGCAACCGATGCCGGTGTTGACGACGCCGAGCATGATGACGGCGCGCCAATCAATACTGGCGGCGACGCCGGCGGACAGGAATGAGGGAGCGCCCTGCGTGATGAGCGTGAGGACCAGCGCGGTCACAAAGGCGGCGCTCACCTGGAGCGTGGAGTTCTCGAGGCCTTCGATGTGTGGCGCACCCTTGCTAGCGATGACCATCAGCGCATAGCAAAATGCCGAGGCGATACCGCAGGCGATACCCGCAATGGGCATATTGCCGCCTAGACCTTGTGCTGCAATGAGAAAAGCACCGCAAGCAACGGCGATAAAGCCGGCGATTTTGCCGCCGGTCAGCTTTTCGCCAAAGATGAGCGGGGAGAGCGCCATGACAATGATGGGGCCGCAGTAGTACAGCAGCGAGGATACGCCGACGCCGATCGTCTGGTAGGCGCGGAACAGAAAAATCCAGCTGGCGCCCAGCGCGGCTCCCGAGAGGAGGAGGGCTGCGGCTTCGCGGGGGCGAGATGGCGCCTGCAACTTATGGCTTTGGGTGATGGCGAGGATGGTGACAAGCGAGAGCGCGCCCAAAAACGTGCGTAGTAGCACGATATCGGAGCTCGGCAGCGCGATGGCAGCGGCGATGATGCCGTTGGAGCCAAACAATAGCAATGCTGCTAAGTACGTAAACAGTCCGTTGTCCATGCGCTTTCGTCCCCTCTATATCCGAGCATCTTCACTATGGGTGAACTGGCTTTAGAAGAAAAGCGAATATAATGCATAGATAACATGACAAAAACTCATGCAAAGGTGGAGGGGTGCCGTGGAAACGAATATTCAAAAGATGCAGGTGCTGCTCGAGACCGTGCGCGCCGGCAGTTTTACGCGTGCTGCCGAGCGGCTGAGCTATTCGCAGTCGGGCGTGAGTCGCATGGTGGCCGATCTTGAGACCGATTGGGGCTTTAAGGTGCTCGACCGCAGTCGTGAGGGTGTTGCTCTTTCTGCCGATGGGCGGCAAGTTATGCCGGCGGTCGAGGCGTTATGCGAGGAATTTGTTCGTTTGCAGCGACACGTGGACGAGATGCGTGGGCTCATGCGCGGCAAAATCTGCATCGGTACGTTTTCGAGTGTGGCGACCCACGTGCTGCCGCCGGTGATTGCGCGCTTTCGCGCCGATCACCCGGACGTCGATTATGAGTTGCTGATGGGTGATTACTCAGAGATTGAACAATGGGTGTCAGAGGGCCGCTGCGATCTGGGCTTTATCCCGCATGAGCCACGAGAAAACGGCATGACATCGCGGTCTTTGGTGCGCGACGAGTTGATGGCGGTAGTGCCGGCAGACTCTTTGCTTGCCACGGCGGAGGCCGTCTCTCTTTCCGATTTGGCCAACGAGCAGTTTATTCTGCTAGAACGCGGCACCGATGACGAGATTACGCCGCTGTTTCGTCGGGCGGGACTGACAGTGCGCTCAAAACTGTCGACTTGGGATGACTATGCGATTATGGCCATGGTCGAGGACGGCTTGGGTGTGAGCATTCTTCCCGCGCTCATCCTGCGCCGCTGTCAGTTCGATGTTGCCGTGCGTCCGCTCGAGGGGCATCCCCATCGGCAGATCAATGCGATATATCGCACCGCTGACGTTTCGCTTGCCGCCGCTCGATTCCTTGAATACCTCTAAACGTGTGCACGTCATTGTCCGCTTTGGGCAAATCTCGGAGTTCGGTACGTTTTCTTATGAAATTGAACTTTCGAATGAGGTACGGCGCTATACTGCTTGCTAAATTGAACCTTGGTTCAATTCGTGTTCTGTAAATTGAACTTTGCCAGCAAGGAGGTTCCTGTGGCCCAAGAGACGTTTAGCGATCGCCTGCGACGGACTATGTCCGATCGCGATGTTCGCCAGTCGGACGTAATCCGCGCATCGGAGATGCTCGGCAAAAAACTCGGCAAGAGTCAGATGAGCCAATATGTGAGCGGCAAGACGATTCCGCGGCGCGATGTGGCAGAGCTGCTCGCCCGCATTTTGGAGGTCGATGTTACCTGGCTGCTCGCCGGTGACGCCGATCAAGGCGAGACATCATCGCCCCGCAACGTTTCCAAGCCTGAACCCCATCCCTCAGCTCAAATTGCAAGGAGTGCCACCATGCGTACTTTTTCTAAATCCACCAAACTTGAGAACGTCCTGTATGACGTGCGCGGCCCCGTCGTCGACGAGGCTGCCCGTATGGAGGACGAAGGCGAGCGCATCCTCAAGCTCAATATCGGCAACCCGGCGCCCTTCGGTTTCCGCACGCCCGATGAGGTCATCAAGGACATGCGCCAGCAGCTGCCCGACTGCGAAGGCTATTCCAACTCGCGTGGCCTGTTCTCCGCGCGCAAGGCGATCATGCAGTATTCGCAGATCAAGGGCCTGCCCAACGTTCAGATGGAGCATATCTACACGGGCAACGGTGTGTCCGAGCTCATTCAGCTTTCGATGAACGCGCTGCTCGACAATGGCGACGAGATTCTGATCCCCAGCCCCGACTATCCGCTCTGGACGGCGTGCGCAACCCTTGCTGGCGGTCATCCCGTACATTATCTGTGCGATGAGCAGGCGGATTGGTATCCCGACCTGGAGGATATGGAGTCCAAGATCACGAGCGCGACCAAAGCCCTCGTCATCATCAACCCCAACAACCCCACGGGTTCTGTCTATCCGCGCGAGGTGCTCGAGGGCATCGTCGAGATTGCACGCAGGCATCAGCTGATGATCTTTGCCGATGAGATCTACGACCGCCTGTGCATGGACGGCTACGAGCACGTCTCGATTGCCTCGCTCGCCCCCGATCTGCCCTGTGTCACCTTTAGCGGCCTTTCCAAGTCGCACATGATCGCGGGCTATCGCATTGGCTGGATGGTGCTTTCGGGCAACCAGCGCTGCATGAGCGACTTCATCATGGGCATCAACATGCTCTCTAACATGCGTCTGTGTTCCAACGTGCCGGCTCAGTCGATCGTTCAGACGGCACTCGGTGGCCATCAGTCCGTTAACGACTACATCCGTCCCGGCGGCCGTGTCTACGAGCAGCGCAACTTTGTGTATGAGGCGCTCAACAAGATTGACGGCATCTCGGTGGTTAAGCCGCGTGCGGCGTTCTACATCTTCCCCAAGATGGATGTGAAGAAGTTCAACATCACCGATGACGAGCAGTTCGCCCTTGACCTGCTGCACGAGAAGAAGATCCTGATCACGCGTGGCGGCGGCTTCAACTGGGCTGAGCCCGACCACTTCCGTATCGTGTACCTGCCGCGCATGGAAGTACTCAAAGAGTCCCTCGAAGACCTCGCCGATTTCTTTGACCATTACCGCCAGGCGTAACGGCAAAGGTAGCCTGTAATGAAACGGTCGGCCCGCAACGGATGCGGGCCGACCGTTTTCTGTCTAAGCCCGTGCTGTTAGCGCTTGTCTCGTTGAGCGGGCGAGGTTCGCGTGTGAGCGGTAAGTTCTATTCCAAAATGGAATACAGTGGGCTTAAGCTGGAATTGATGTCCGGGTACCTGCTTTTCTAGAATGTTTTCAACAAGATGAAAGGCGGTTCCAACCAATGATTATCGATGCAAATTCCTACTGGTTCGACGAGCGCATCTTTCATGACGAGACGCTCTGCGAACAGTTTTTGGCCGAGGTACCCCGCGCCTATGACACCGAAGGCTATCTGACCATGAATTCCGCCGGCAAACGACAGATCGTGATCGAGATGCCCGCCGGTTCTCCGGGTCTTAACTACATTGAGGGCGACTACACCCTCGAGAAGCGCTTGGCCGATATGGATGAGGCGGGGGTCGACAAGGCGATCCTCAAGCTCCCCGGCTGTCACGAGTGGATGTCGCTCGAGATGTGCCGGCGTTTCAACGACGGTATGGCTGCTGACGCGAAGGCGTCAAGTGGCCGTCTGATTCCGCTTGTCGCTGTGCCGCCCTTTGGCACCAAAGCAAATTTGGAGGAGCTCGACCGCAGACTCGACGATGGTTTTGCGGGTGTGCAGCTCTGCGCTCACTACGGCAAGCGCTATCTCGACGACCAGGTCTTCTCGAGTTTTTTCGAGCACCTGAACGAACGCCATGTCACCGTTTACGTGCACCATGTTCCCGTGCCGGTCGAGAACGAGTCGCTTCTCGCGTACGACAACCTTCGCCGCTCTTATGGCCGCTGCGTCGACCAAACTACGGCGATCGGCCGAGAGATCTTTGGCGATTTCTTTGAGCGCTACCCCAATATCAAGATGGTCCACTCCATGCTCGGTGGCGCTTATTTTGCGTTTAAGGAGATGCTGCTGCCGCACGGTCCCAAGCGTCCAGATGCCTCGGGTCGCTTCCAGACCGATACCGAGACGGTCTCCAAGCGTCTTGAGAACAACGTTTATTTCGACATGTCCCATGCTCAGCCCTGGGGCGAGACGCTTCTTGCCTGTGCGGTTGAGGTCCTTGGTGCAGACCATATTGTCTTTGGTACGAGTTATCCCGTTAAACGCGAGTGGCTAACAGAGGGTGTCGCCTGCGTCCGCGCCACAGATTTAAGTGATACGGACAAGGACCTTATGCTTGGCGGCACGGCACAGCGCTTGTACGGCATCGAGTGAGCGACAGATAAAGGAGGGCGTTCGCCATGGATAAGGGAGAGATGAAGGCCGGAGCCGCCCGGGTGGCCATTAACTTAGAGGACGTATTGCCGTTCGACGGTTTCGACGCACTCCGTCATGAAATCTTTGCCCGTGCCTTCGTGGTCGAAGGGATGGGGCGGCGCGCTTGCATCCTTTCACTTGAGGTTACCTCGATCGCTCCGGCCCTACTCGTCGATCTGCGTGAGGTTGTCAAGGATGTCTCCAATTGCGACGGCGCCTTTTCTTGGGTGGTCCCGACCCACACGTTTTCTGCGCCTCACGTGCGCACCCCTGGGCATCTGGCCGACACCGATGCCCGCGATCGAAATGAGCGCTATCGTGCCGCGCTCATCGCCGCGACACGCGCGGCCGTTGAGCAGGCGGTTGCGGGCATTCGCTCTGTCACGCTCGCCTCGGCGGAGGGCTACTGTCCTGTGAACGTTAACCGCGACATTGAGACGCCGGCCGGCTGGTGGCTGGGAGTAGACCCCAAGGGGTTTGCCGACCACGCGATGCCCATACTTGTCGCGAGGGATGCCGAGGGCGGGCTCGTTGCCATGCTTGCGACGGCTGATGTCCAGTCTTCCGTGCTCGACGGATCGCACGATTCTCAGGGGAAGCGCTTGGTGAGCGGGGACCTCTTTGGCTTTGCCGCCATGGCTCTCGAGCGCGAATTGGGCGGAGTCGTGTTGCTGCTACCCGGTGCCGCGGGGGATCAGAGTCCGGCGGAGCGCGCCGTAACCGTTGCGTTCGATTCGACCGGGGCGAAGCAAACGTTAGATGCTCACGAGAGTGGATATCGCATGCTGCATCGACAGGGTCGCGCTATGAGCGATGCGTTGATTGAGGCCGTCCGTGCGGCACGTGAGGACGATGCCATCGGCGTCGACGCTCGCACGGTCGACGTCCTTTTGCCCGCCCAGACGCGCGCCGACTTCCGCTCATTGGCCCCGCATCGAACTTATGGGTTTCATGCGGCAGGCGAACAGCGTACGAGGGTCTATTTACTTCGGCTGGGAAATGTCGAGTTCGTTGGTATCCAGCCCGAGGTTTCGAGCTCGTTTGGCGCCGCCGTGCGCGCCGCCCGATTCTGCCCCGTGCTCTTTGCCACGCTTGTCAACGGAGGGCAAAAGTATCTGCCGGCCCCCGATGCGTACGAGAAAATCACCTATGAGGCCATGAACTCCGGCTTCGCCGCCGGTTCCCATGAGCGCCTCCTTCAAACCATCCTTGCCGCTTTAAACGCGGCATGACAAAAAGGAGAACTTGCATGAATATCGGACATGCACGCCGCAAGATTACCCCGCAAGGCGACATCTATCTAATCGGATACCGCAACCTCCCCAACCGTCTGGAGCCTGCGACAGGCGTCCATGACGACGTCTTCGCCAACGCGATTCTTTTCCAACAGGACGACCGCGAAGTTTTTCTCTTCAACGCCGATGTTCTCGAGTTTGAGGAGGGCATGGCCGAGGAGGTTAAGACGATGCTCGCCGAGCGCTACGGAATCGACCGTGACTGCGTTCTGCTCTCCGCGACGCACGACCACACTTCGATCGTCGCCTACCATCGCAGCTGGTGGACGGGAAAATTCAACGAGGACTACTATCGCTGGTTCCTCGATACCATCTGTCAATGCTTCGAAGAGTGCCGCGCCAACGCGCGACCTGCGACCTGCCGCATGGGCAAAAAAGTCATCACCGGTTTCTACGACAACCGCATCATCCCAGGTGAACTCGCCGACAATGAGGTCATTGTCGTATCGTTCTTCGATACCGAAGGCAAGCCATTTGCGGGCTTTGTGAACTGGGCGGTGCATTCTGCCTGTGTCGGACCCGACTGCACGGAGCTCACGAGCGAACTCGCCGGTCTTACCGGCAAAAAGCTCGCTCAGAGTCTTGGTTACTATCCGGCCATGGTCGTCGGTGCTGCTGGCGACTGTAGCGACCGCAATTTTCGCCAGGGACGCGGCATTCCCGAGGTCGAGCGCGTTTCGACCGGTCTTGCCGAGGCGATTTCCCAGATCAAGCTCGATCGCGAGGTCGTTCTTGACCGCATCGAGCCTCAGACGTTCTATCACACCGTTGCCCATGACGACTTTTCGCTCACGCTTAAGTGTGCCGTCATCAGTCTGGGCGGCCTGCATCTCTTTGTGTTCCCGAGTGAGCTCGGCAGCGACTTGGGTATTCGCATGAAGCGCGAATGCCCGGTCGAGGGAATAGTTTGCGGTTACACCAACGGCTATTTCGAGTATTTCCTTCCGGCACGCGAGTACGGCCTCTCCTTTGAGACCGAGCGTACTCAGATTCCCCAGGGCGAACCGGAACGTCTGTGTGACAAGTTCTGCCAGACGACGAGACTTCTCGGCGCAGCAGATTCGCGTCTGTAGACCTGATTGCGTGACATGGGCCAATGAGGCTCGCTGCCATGTGATCGGCATCTTCCATCTTCTCTGCCGTTTCCCATCCCGGGCGTACGTGCGTCCGCGGATTTCAAAGGGGGAAGCGGGTTCCTTGCCCTCCCACGTCGACTACGGAGGCATGAAATCGATGCTATACCCCGCTCAGAAAAAGGAGAATTCCATGAAATACCAGAAGCTTTGCGATGAAATCATCACAAAGGTCGGTGGTCGAGACAATGTGTTAGACGTGAGCCACTGCATTACGCGTCTCCGCTTCCACCTCAAGGATGAATCGCTCGCCCAGACTAATGAGCTTAAGGCGACGAAGGGCGTCGTTGACGTCATCCAGGCCGGCGGACAGTATCAGGTCGTGATTGGTGCCACTGTCGAGGCCGTCTACAACGACCTTGTTCAGATTGGCGGGTTCGACTCCAAACCCGCACTCGATATCGATGAAGGCGACGACGTCAAAAAGGGCGATCCATTCTCGCGTCTGCTGGCCATCATCTCCGAGATTCTGCAACCGGTTCTTGGCGTGCTTATGGCCGGTGGCTTTATCAAGTCGATGCTCGCGCTCTGCACGGTTGCCGGTTGGCTTGCCAAGGACAGCAATACGTATGTGACGCTCTCGGCAATCGGAGATTCGGTCTTCTATTACTTTCCGCTAATCATTGGCTGGACGTCGGCCAAGAAGTTCGGACTTAAGCCCGTTATGGGAATGGCGCTCGGCGGTATCCTCGTCTACCCGACGCTCGTTGCCCTTATGGGTGGAGATCCGCTCTACACGCTCGGCGCCGGTACGGTCTTCGAGTCCAATGTCTACGGTGATATTTTTGGCATCCCGCTAATCATGCAGAATTACTCATCGACGATTCTGCCTGCGATCTTTATCGTCTGGATTGCCTCCAAGGTGCACAAGGCCCTTTCTAACGCGTTGCCCGCGCTTGTGAGTTCGTTCTTCTCCAACATCCTGACGCTCCTCATTTGCGGCATCCTTGGCCTGCTTGTGGTCGGTCCGGTCATGACGGTCCTCTCCAATATCGTTGCCCAGATCATCTTGATGCTCATCAACTTCCAGCCCGCCATCGCCGGCTTCGTCATCGGCACGTTCTGGAGCCTGCTCGTCATGTTCGGCCTGCACTGGGGTATCATACCGCTGTGGTTTCTCGATGTCGCAACCTACGGCTATGACCTCATTAACCCGCTCGTGTATGCAGGCGGTTGTGCCATCGCCGGTGCTGCGCTTGGCATGGTCATCCGAACCAAGGACTCCGAGGAAAATGCTGCCGTCAACATTCCCGCCCTTGTCTCTTCGATTTTCGGTGTCAACGAGCCTGCGCTTTACGCCATCTTGCTGCCGCGTAAGCGTCTTATGTGGGCAACCTTTATTTCCGCTGGTGTAGGCGGCGCCATTGCCGGTCTCTTGGGTGCCAAACTCTATGCCTTCGGTGCCTCCGGCCCGCTCGGTTTCCCGAGCTTTATTAACCCTGCCGGCATCGACACGGGCTTTATCGGCCTTGTCATCTCCGGTGTGGTCGCTTTCGTTCTGGCTCTTGTCGCCGCTATGGTGATCGGTACCAGGAAGGACAAGGGCGGTAAGGCACTCAACATCTCGGTGGACTAGTCTTTTTGCGCACTTTGATTAAATATGCCTCGGACGGCGACGTGCCGCCCGAGGCATATTTGTGTTTCGTGCCGCTGCCAGCGTGTTTGCGGACACAAGTCTGCCGTTGTGGGGCAGCGGGATTATGACGGTCGCGCCGGGATGGAAGACGCACGGTCGCCCTGCAGGAGCTGACGGTAGGGGAGGAAGCCGATGAACGAGACGACCGCCTGCGAGTGCGCGGCGTTCCGCTTGAGGTAGAGCCTGACCTCGGAGGTCGTCGCGGGCTCAAGCGGCACCAGGGCTACCTTTCCGCTGGCAAGCGATTCCGCCGGCTTGCGCATGAGGAATGAGACACCGGCGCCGCGTGCGACAAGAGAGATGATGTTCTCGGCTCGTTTGCCGGTGAACGTAACACGTGGGCCAAATCCAGCTTCTCGACAAAGGGAAAGGACGAGCTCGCTTACGAACGAGCCTTGGGGAAGCATGAGGAAATTCTCGTCGATAAGGTCGTCTATCTCGACGGTGTCACGTTCGGCGAGCGGATGGTCGAGCGGAAGGACGGCCACGAGCCGGTCGGTCGTAAAGGGAATCTTTTTGAACTCCGGCTCGATGGCGCCGCTGTCACGGATGAAGGCCAGGTCAATGTCCTCGTGCAGGAGCATACGCTTGAGTGTGTCGCCCTCGCCTTCGATGAGCTCGACAGAATATGAGGGGTTCGCCTGCTGAAAATCGATGACGGCGTCCGTGATCCCATAAGGGGCCATAATGGGGATAGAACCTACGGTGAGGTGCTCGAGCGGCTCACCTGCGCCTATTTGAATGGCGGCAAGATAGCGGTGCTGAAGCGTCGCAATTTTTTGCGCATAGGGGAGGAGCGCTTCACCTTGCGCGGTGAGTGTTACGTGGCGCTGGCTTCGATCGATGAGCTTACAGCCGAGTTCGTGCTCCATTGCCATGATGTGCTTGGAGAGGGTTGATTGCGACATGAAAAGCAGTTCCGCCGCATCAAGAAACGTGCGTGACTGCGCTAAGATGGCGAATTCGCCAAAGCGGCTGATATCCATAGGGAGGCCTCCGGTACCCTCATTTTGGCAGGTGGCCTAAACCACGACGCCATTGCAGTGGTCGATTTCGTGCTGGATGATCTCGGCGGTGTAGCCCGAGAAGTTTTTGATGCGGTGAACGAAGTTCTCGTCCAAATACTCAACCTTAATGCGGCGATAGCGGGTACAGGGACGCTCGCCGATCAGCGAGAGGCATCCTTCGCTCGTCTGATAGGCATTGACCTGCTCAAGAATTTGAGGGTTGTACATCAGGAGTGTCCTATTGCCGTCCTTTACGCAGATGATGCGTTTGCGCACGCCGATCATGTTGGCGGCGAGGCCCACGCACTCGTGCTCATGCTCGTGGAGTGTATCCAGGAGGTCCTGCCCGGTCGCGGCATCGTCGGGTCCCGCGTCTTCGGAAGGCAGGCGCAAAAAGAACTCGGATTTCATGATGGGCTTAATCATGGCGGGCTCCTCATGTCTTATGCTTTCGTGGACTTTTAATAATAGCGCGGAAGGAAAGCTGTGCGTCCGCGTTACAATCTTTCGGTGTTGGACCATGTTGCCAGATTCGTCGTGTACGGCGTCTGGCGTAAGTCTAGGGCTCATTTTTCGCCCTGGACCGTTCCTCTGGGGCGATGCGACTGTCGTTCCAAGAGGAAGGAAATGCATGGGGAGCAAATCTCAGCAGCAAGTTCAAGTAACGCCATCGGCCTCTGCGGCGATTCTCGTCGTAATGTATATTGCAGCCTTTGTTGCCGCGTTTAACGAGAACATCATTAACGTGGCGTTGCACGACATTATGGCAGCCTTTTCGGTGAGTGCCACCACGGCACAGTGGCTCGTCTCGGGCTACATGATCGTGACGTCGATTTTTACGGCCATCATGGCCTTCCTGTCCGGCCGTTTCTCGACGCGCAAGCTGCTGTTTTTCGCATGCGGATGCATGGTCGCCGGCGAAGTCCTGTGCCTGGTCGCTCCGTCGTTTAGCGTTTTGCTGCCAAGTCGTATTTTGCAGGCTGCGGGATCGGGCATCTTGTTCCCGCTCATGATGAACGTGGTGCTGTCTTGCGCCCCGCGCGAGAAGCTCGGTTTGTATCTGAGCCTGGGCGGCGCCTGCATTACGCTAGGACCGGCGTTTGGACCCGTGATCAGCGGTCTAATGTGCACGTTATTTGGCTGGAGGGCGGTGTTCGTAGTGCCGCTGGTGGGCGGTATTGCGGTCGCTGCGGCGGGCGTAAAGCTCGTTCAGAATGTCGGAGAGCGCTCGAACACCACGCTTGATATTCTGTCGGTTGTTTTGCTCGCCGCCGGCATTACGGCATTTGTGTATTCCGTAGGCGAGTTCTCGACCAATCTGACCACCGGCATCGCGACGCTCTTCGCCGCCGTTGTGCTGCTCGGCCTGTTTGCGGCCCGTCAGCTCAAGCTCGAGCATCCGGTGCTTAACGTGCGTCCCATGGCGAGCGTTCGCTTTTGGCCTGCGTGCCTGCTTGTGGTGGTGTCGATGATGACGACGTTCTCGATGAGTGTTTTGTTGCCGCTCTATTTTGAGGGCGCATACGGCATGACCGCACTTGTTGCGGGCCTGCTCATTTTGCCGGCGATTGCCTGCAACGCCGTGACCTCGATTGTGGGCGGACGCGTGATGGACTGTCTCTTATACACATCTCCGAGCCCA
>URKV01000021.1 GCA_900548565.1 uncultured Collinsella sp. | reverse complement strand
CGGCGCCGACCACGCAGTCGACCCCGAGGCCGGAGAGCCTCTTCTGCAGGTCGAAGCCCGTGACCCCGGACTCGTACACGCACCTGGCCCTGGGGTCCACGGAACGGACCCACTCCGCGACGGCGCCGGCGTCGTAGCCGAAGGTCGCGGCACGTACCTCCCCGGTCATGACGTCGAGGGAGACGGCCTTTATCGAGCGGGCGTGGACGTCGAGGCCGATGAAGGTGGTAGTATCGAGCATGGGAGCCCCTTCCATGAATGCGGCGTGGCCGCCACGGTTGGATTAGACACTCACCATTGTCGGCCTAATCCGCGGTCTTTCATGCGGCAGGGGCTCTCAATGTTTTTATGTCCTGCTCATATCGTCTCTGCCGGCACTTGGGGACAGTCCTAGTCGTTGGGGATCTACCGACGCATTGGGGGTTTGCGCCTTCCATGCATGACAGCCGTCTCTTTTATGTTTCCTTTAGCCGTTGCTGCCTAGGATGGGGGTTAGTCGGTAGGAAGGGAGCGTCTATATGGACGACGCGAGCGAGCGTTCAATCGAAGAGGACATGCTCGATCAGTTCAATTACTTTGATGATGAGGACGAGGAGCTGATCGACCGTCGCGAGCCAGCGCCGCTTGATTCCTTTGATCTGGTCGATGAAGAGCCCGACGAGGACGAGGGCGAATTAACGGAGCCCCCACAGCCTTCGCGCCTTGACTCGCTGCTTTCGAGAGCCCCCATGCACCACGGTGTTCGTGCCGGCGCGCTCCATATGAAAACTGACTGGCACCAGATCGTGACGGCAGGCGATGAGCTTGCCGTCGATGCGCCGCTCACCGATAAGTCATCCATCATCTGTCGCACCGGCATGCTTATGCTGGCAAGCGGAACGGGTGCCTGGCGCGTGCGCGATACCATGAATCGTGTTGCCGCCGTACTCGGTGTCACCATCCACGTTGACTTAAGTCTTCTGTCGTTTGAGTGCACCTGCATCGAAGATGGTCACTGCTTTAATGAGGTCGTCAGCTTGCCCACAACGGGCGTCAATACCCATCGCATTTGGATGATGGAGAGTTTCCTCAAGGAAATCGAGACCTATGGTCGTCGCTTCACGGTGCACGAGTATCACGAGATGCTCAAGACCGTTGAGAGTTCAAAACCTGATTACGCGCCTTGGCAACAGGGCCTTGCGGCGGCCTGCGCCTGTGGCGCCTTCGTTTTTTTGCTCGGCGGCGGCCCTATCGAGATGGCCTGCGCGTTCGTGGGCGCGGGTGTCGGCAACTTTGCCCGCTCCCATATTCTCAAGCAAGGCCTTGGTCAGTTCAGCGCGCTGACGACCGGCGTTGCGCTCGCTTGCGTTTCGTATCTGCTGGCATTGCTCGGCCTTGGCCAGGTCATACCGGGGGCAATGTCGCACCAAGAAGGCTATATCGGCGCCATGCTCTTTGTGATTCCCGGCTTTCCACTCATTACGGCAGGCCTCGACATCGCTAAGCTCGACATGCGAAGCGGTATCGAGCGCCTTTCATATGCCGTATCGATTATTGTGATGGCGACCCTCGTAGGTTGGATGGTTGCCGAGTGTGTTGGCCTGGCGCCGGACGACTTTGCCCCACTGGGCCTTTCGCCGCTTGCCCTTACGCTCCTGCGCGTGGTGATGAGCTTCGTTGGCGTATTCGGCTTCTCGGTGATGTTCAACAGCCCGGTAAAGATGGCCGCGGCAGCTGGGTTGATCGGCGCCGTGTCCAATACCCTGCGTCTGACCCTTGTCGATGCGCCGACGATGATTCCCTTCCTGGGCCTCAGCACGGGAATGCCTCCCGAGGCAGCAGCGTTTATCGGCGCGCTGGTATCGGGGCTGCTCGCAAGCTTGGCTGAAGTCAAGCTCACCTACCCGCGCATCGCCCTCACGGTGCCTTCGATTGTCATTATGGTGCCGGGCTTGTATCTGTATCGCTCGATGTATTACATGTGCACCTTCGACACGGTCAATATGCTCGGCTGGTTTGTGCGCGCAGTGCTCATCGTAGCGTTTCTGCCCGTTGGACTGGGTGTGGCGCGTACGCTCACCGACCCTCGCTGGCGCCACACCAGCTAATTGGTACAAGGGGGACAGGTTACTTTGCACCAAATGAGTTGCGGTGAAATAGGGACTGAATTGCTGCTTAAAGGGTCAAAACAGTCCGTATTCCACCGCAACTTATGGGGTCGGGGGATTATCGGTGCCCTGCATCTTCATAAACTCAACGCTTACGAAGCGCATGCGTTTCGTGCTAGGCTGGTTCCACCACATAAGTAGTCGCAGACGCGCGTACCACGGGCGGGCGAGATGAAGTTCCAACAGCTCCATCTTGCCCGCCCGTTTTTGTTGCGTGGCGCCGCGGTACAACACAGAGAGGAATCTGCCCTTTATGCCTATCAACAAACGAGAGAGCCTGCTGTTCACCTTTATCATGTGCTTTTGCATGGTGCTCTGGATGAGCATCTACAACGTTGCCCTGCAGCACGGGGCCATCAACGGCGAGGTCGTTGCCACTGCGTGGCTCGGCTTCCCCGTTGCCTACATTTTTGCCATGTGCTGCGACTGGTTCGTCGCCAGCCCGCTCGCCAAGGGTTTCGCCTTTAAGTACTTGGTCACGCCGGGCAAGAGCTCGCCACTTGCCATGACGCTCGCCGTCAGCTCCTGCATGGTCGTTCCCATGGTCATCATCATGTCGCTGTACGGTGCCTGTGAGGGTCTGACGCACATGCCCGGCGGCATCCTTGCGAACCTGTATTCCGTGCCCGCGATCTGGATGATCAACATCCCGCATAATTTTGTGATGGCGCTGCCGTGGAACCTTTTGGTAGCCGGTCCGATTTCCCGCTTCGTCTTCCGTCGCGCCTTCCCTGTGGGGACGGTTTTCGAGGAGGAGCATGCCGAGCTCTTGGAGCAGGCTATGGCTCCTGAGTGCGAGTAGCTCGCTTAGGGATCTGCTGAGCGCGGGCGACTTGCTTGGTTGGAGCCCTAAGCGTGGATAGCTCTCTCGGCGACATCGCGGGCGTGAGCGGTGCGCATGACCGGAGGGCCCGTGCTGCTCCGTTGCCCGACGTGCTAGCGCGCAGAACAATCTGTTGGTGCATTCGGCGGCTGCTGAAGCGTTTCGGCAGCCGCTTTTTATACGGAGTTTAAATACAACAGTCTGTTGTATTACGTAGAGTGGTATATCTCTAGCGGGAAAAATGCGAGAGACGGAGCATTATGGCGTTGCTAGTAGGACTGGACGTAGGGTCGACGACGACCAAAGTTTACGCGATGCACGAGGATATGACCGAGGCGTGGTGGGGATATCGCCGCCACGGGGCGTGTCAGACAGCGAGCGTGCGCGCCATGCTCGGCGAGCTCGCCGAGCGCTTTCCCCATGAGTCACTGCGCGTTGCGGTGACCGGCTCGGGTGCGCGCGATATCGCGACCGCGCTGGGCACCTCGTACGTTCAGGAGGTGGTCGCCAACGCGCTCGCGATCAGCAGGTTCTATCCGCAGACGCGCTGCGCCATCGAGCTGGGCGGCCAAGACGCCAAGATGATCTTCTTCCGCACCAACGATAAGGGAGACATCGAGGTTGCCGACATGCGCATGAACGGCTCGTGCGCAGGCGGTACCGGTGCATTTATCGACGAGATGGCAAAGCTCATGGGGGTCGGCACCGAATCGGGCGAGTTCGAGCAGCTCGCAAGCCGGGGAACGACCGTCCACGAGGTCTCGGGCCGCTGCGGCGTGTACGCAAAGACCGATATCCAGCCGCTGCTCAACGAGGGCATTCCTACCACCGACCTGGCGCTTTCGGCGCTTCACGCGGTCGCCCGCCAAACGATCGGCGGTCTGGCCCAGGGTATCGACATCGAGCCGCCGGTAATCTTCGAGGGCGGTACGCTCGCCTACAACCCCACACTGGTCCGCGTGTTCCGGGAGCAACTGAATCTATCGGACGATCAGGTTATCGTCCCGCGCGATCCGCAGATCATGGTCGCGCGCGGTGCCGCCCTGTCGCTGACCGACATGTTCGCATCGTCCCAACCGATCGACCTTCCCGACGCTTTTGTCCGGCTGGATAAGCTCGAGACGGTCGCGCCCGCAAGCGGGGAGGGACGTCTTGCCCAGCCCTTTTTTGCCACACCTGCCGAGCAGGCGGATTTTACGGCACGCCATGGCAAAGAGACGCCGGCAAAGGGTCCGGATGCGTATGCGCCCGGAGAGACGGTGCGTGTGGCGCTCGGTATCGATTCGGGGAGCACGACGACCAAGTTCGCCCTGGTCGATGAGGCGGGTGAGCTTGTCGATTCGTTCTACGCGTCTAATAACGGCAGACCGCTCGACGTCGCCCAACAGGGTCTTGTCAGCTTGAAGAACCGCTGGGAGACAGCGGGAGTCACGCTTGCGATCGATGCCGTGGGCACCACGGGATACGGCGAGGAGCTTTTCGCGCGCGCGTTCCACGCCGACTACCATACGGTCGAGACGGTCGCGCACGCCCGCGCCGCGTGCGCATGCGTTCCCGATGCGACCTTCGTGCTCGACATCGGCGGACAGGATATGAAGGCCATCTGGCTCAACCACGGCGTGCTGACCGATATCGTCGTCAACGAGGCGTGCTCTGCGGGCTGCGGCTCGTTCCTCGAGGGTTTTGCCAAAAACCTCGGAATAGCCGTTGAGGATATCGCGACCGAGGCATTTTCGTCCAAAGCCCCCGCCGTTCTCGGCAGCCGCTGCACGGTGTTCATGAACAGCAGCGTCGTTTCCGAGCAGCGGCGCGGTAAGGGTCCGGGCGACATCATGGCCGGTCTCTGCCGTTCGATTATCGAGAACGTGTTCACCAAGGTCATTCGCGTTTCAAATCTCAACCGTCTGGGCGACAAAGTCGTCGTCCAGGGCGGCACGTTCCGAAACGACGCGGTGCTGCGCGCATTCGAGCAGTATCTGGGCAAACCCGTCACGCGTGCGCCCCACCCGGGGCTGATGGGCGCTATCGGTATCGCCCTGCTCGCGCGCGAGGAATGCCGCAAGGGCGACGCCGGCACGTCGTTTATCGGGCTCGATGCCGTGGAGCGCTTCGAGCATCGCGAGTTCGGCGGCGTTACCTGCCGTCGGTGCAACAACCGCTGCCAGCGCGCGGTCGTGGCATTTGGCGACGGCTCGCTTTACGTCACGGGCAATCGCTGCCCGCGCGGCGGCGCCATCTCATGGGATGAGCTCGTGCGCGAGGTTCCCGCGGCGGAGGAGCTACGTCCGCAGGGTGCTTGCGAGGCACAGGCACCCGGCACGGGGCGCGACCGGACCGCGGCTGCCCCCAATCTCTTTGTCGACCGCGAGAAGCTGCTGTTCGAGTCGTACCCCACGGTTCCCGTCTGCGGGGGGCGCGATGTCACGATCGGCATTCCCCGTGTGCTCGAGTTCTGGGACACCATGCCGTTCTGGTCGACGTTCTTCAGCACGCTCGGCTTTAAGGTGCGCGTCTCGGGACGCAGCACCAAGGCGATGTACGAGCGCGGTCTGGCGCACGTCACATCCGACACCGTGTGCTTCCCGGCCAAGCTCGTCCACGGGCACATCCGCAATCTCGTCGACGCCGGCGTCGACCGCATCTTCATGCCCATCATCACGACGGTGCCCACCGAAAACACCGCCTCTACCAGCGAGTGGATGTGCGCCGTCGTAAAGGGATACCCCTACGTGATGCGCAATTCCGATAACCCGGAGGAGCGTTTCGGCGTTCCGTTCGATACGCCGCTGTTCCACTGGTACGACGAGGGCGACCGAAACCGCCAGCTCAAGGCGTGGTGCAAGGAGACCTTCGATATCGATGCCGACCTGGTTGCCAAGGCGACCGAGCAGGCGGACCGCGCGCAGGAGACGTTTGAGAACCAGCTGCAGCTGCGCGGCAGGCAGGTGCTCGAGAACGTGCGCGAGGACGGCGGCTACGCGGTGGTGATCGCTTCGCGCCCGTACCACAACGACCCGCTGGTCAACCACGGGCTGCCCAAGCTCTTCTCTGAGCGCGGCATCCCCGTGCTGACGCCCGATGCGGTGCCGGGGGTCTGCAACGTCGATCTTTCCAACAGCCGCATCGACATCGTGAACAACTACCATGCGCGCATGCTGTCGTGCGCGGTCATCGTCGCATCGACGCCCGAGCTCGAGCTCGTGCAGATGGGCAGCTTCGGCTGCGGCCACGATGCGTATCTCACCGACGAGATCGCGCGCATGATGGGCGAGATGGGCTCCAAGGTTCCGATGATGATCAAGCTCGATGAGAGCGACGTCGCCGGTCCCATGGGCATTCGCGTGCGTTCGTTTATCGAGTCGGTCAACCGTCGTCGCGCGGAGGAGCGTGCCGAGGGCGCCCGGGTGCACGCGGTCCATCCGCTCGACGACCCGTATAAGGTCAAGTACACCAAGCGCGACCGGCACGACAAGATCGCGCTGGTCCCCAACACCTCCCATGCGTTCTGCAGGCTCATGACCGCGGCGATGCGCAATCAGGGCGTGCGCGCCGAGGCCCTTGATATCGGGCGCGAGGATGCCATCCGCCTGGGCAAACGCTATGTGCACAACGACATCTGCTTCCCCGCGCAAATCGTGATCGGCGAGGCGCTCGCGGCACTCGAGAGCGGTAAGTACGACCCGCACGACGTCGCCGTGGTGACTGGCAAGTATATCGGCGACTGCCGCCTGACGCACTACATGCCCCTGCTGCGCCGCGCGCTCGACGACGCGGGATACGACTATGTCCCGGTGCTCACCAACGACGACGTCGATGCCCACAATGCGCATCCGGGCTTCAAGCTCGGCCTTGGCCCGAGCATCCAGATCGCCTACGGTCTTCCCATGATCGATGCCCTCGAGGCCATGCTTAGGCGCATCCGTCCCTACGAGCTCGAGAAGGGCGCGGCGGACGCTGCGTTCGACCGCGCGCTCGATGAGGTTATCGAGGGCATGGAGCGCTCCGGGCTGAGAGGCCAGGCGACGGGCTTCAAACGCGCGCTTGCGATCATGGACGCCGTTCCGTACGACCGCTCGAACCCGCATCCGACCGTTCTCATCGTGGGCGAGTACCTGCTCAATTTCCATCTCGGCGCCAACCACGAGATCGAGCGCTACCTCGAGGACAACGGGCTCGAGGTCATCGAGGCGCGCATGACCGACGTGATCCGCAAGACCTATTTCTACAAGCATGCGCAGTCGCGCGAGTTCCACGTCGACCTGTCGCTGCCCGAAAAGGCCTGGTACGCCACGGCGGACAACCTGTTCGAGCTCGCGCACGACCGTTGCGACCGCCTGGGCGCGGCGAGCCCGCTCTACGAGCCGCCGACGCGCATGCCCGAGCTCGTGCGCGCGAGCGATAAGATCCTGCACCATACGTTCGATGCGGGCGAGGGCGTGCTGATTCCGGCGGAGATCCTTGAGCACGCCAAGCGCGGCTGCCGCAACTTCGTGATCCTGCAGCCGTTCGGGTGTCTGCCCAACCATGTCGTGGGGCGCGGGCTCATCCATGCGCTCAAGGAGCAGTATCCCACGGCGCAGTTCCTGCCGCTCGACTACGATCCCGACGTGAGCTTCGCCAACGTGGAGAACCGTCTTCAGATGCTCATCATGAACGCCAAGGCGCAGGGGTGCGGTGAGGCGCATGGCGAGACCGCGTAAGGACGCCGATGCGCCCGATGCACGCACCCGTATCATCGAGGCGTTTTGGGAGCTCATCGAGAACAACAGCATCTTCGAGCTGTCGGTTGGCGAGGTGACCCGCGCCGCCCAGTGCAATCGCGGAACGTTTTACTACTATTTTCACGATTTCGATGAACTCGTCACCATCGCCATAGCCCAGCTGCTGCAGGATAACGAGCTCATCACCGATGCCCTCTGGCATTTTTCGAGCGAGGGCGACCTTTCGGCGTTCGACCGGCGCGACGTCCGCTGCCTGCTGCGGCGCATCGTCATCACCATGAGGGCGGGTGCCGCCGAGCAGGTCGTGCAGGGCATCCATACGATCATCATCGACCGCGTGAGAGAGATCGTCCACCCCGACGGAGAAGAGCTCAAGGCAGATTCGAGCTTTGCGGTGGGCTTTCTGGTCTCGGGCATCATGGGCTTTGTGATGGCGGTCGGCTTTGCCCGGGAGGGCGGCGAGGAGATAGACCTCGAGCAGCCGGGGGACAGCGCGTGCGCGTACCTGAGGGCGGTCGCCATGCAGACGGTGGAAACGGTCGCGCAAGTCGAGGGCGTCGATACATCCGAGCTGCTCGAACGCGTCTCCAAGGAGGCCGATGCCTATCGCGCATCGCGTGCGACGAGTCCCGACGTGGTGAAAGACGCCTAGGGTTTCTCTTGCGGGGCGCCTGTCGCGCATCGCGCGGTGAGTCCCGCGATGCGGTCATAACCTGCATTCATGTGAGCCGGGTTTATAGATATTCCTCCAGCTGTTAACATAGACAACCTGTGGGTAAAGAGACAAAAGCGCCGCCGACGGGCGGGCGTTTTGATTTCGATGAACTCATGTAAGGAAACGAGCATGTTAGATAGATTTACCGATCGAGCGCGCAAGGTCATGTCGATGGCCAAACAGGAGGCGCTCGATCTGCACTCAAATAAGGTGGGCACCGAGCACCTGCTGCTCGCACTCGCCAAGGAGGACGAGGGCATCGCTGCCGAGGCGCTGCGCTCGCTTGATATCTCCTACGACGACATCATGGACACCCTCAAGGAGGTCCAGACCACGGTTCCCGAGCCCAGCGAGGAGACCGAGGCTGCCAAGCTTGCCTTTACGCCGCTCGTCATTAGCGTGATGGAGCGCTCCTTCCGCGTGGCGCGTGAGAACAACCAGACCTACGTGTCGACCGAGCACTTGCTGATCGGCATCGTCGAAGAGGGCAACGGCATGGCCATGGACATCCTCATGCGCCTGGGTGTGTCGTCCGCCTCCATCAAAAAGGCTATCGAGAAACTCACCGCCAAGGACCAGGACAAGAAGCGTCCGCTCGCCGGTGCCGGTGCTGGTCGTCCCGGTGCGGGCCTGCCGTTCTTTAGCGGCTCGGATGCCTCGCAGCAAAAGGGGGGTGGCACCGATACGCTTAAGCAGTTCGCCACCAACCTCACGCAAAAGGCGCGCGACGGCGAGCTCGATCCCGTGATTGGCCGCGAAAAGGAAGTCCAGCGCATGATGGAGATCCTTTCGCGCCGCACCAAGAACAACCCGCTTATCCTGGGTGACCCCGGCGTGGGCAAGACGGCCATCGTCGAGGGCCTGGCACAGCAGATTGCAGCCGGCAACGTGCCCGAGAACCTCATGAACCAGAATATCTGGACGCTCGACCTGCCGGGCCTCGTGGCGGGCGCCAAGTATCGTGGCGAGTTTGAGGAGCGCCTCAAGAACGTGATCCAGGAGGCCACCGAGGCCGACGACGTCATCCTGTTTATCGATGAGATGCACACCATCATCGGTGCCGGTTCTGCCGAGGGCTCCATCGACGCGAGCTCCATGCTCAAGCCCGTGCTCGCGCGCGGCGCCTTCCAGATTATCGGCGCCACCACGGCCGAGGAATTCCGCAAGTACCTCACCAAGGATCCGGCCTTCGAGCGTCGCTTCCAGACCATCGATGTCGAGGAGCCGAGCGTCGAGGACACGGTCAAGATCCTGACCGCGCTCAAGCCGCGCTACGAGGAGCACCACCATGTGCGCTATACGCAGGGTGCTATCGAGGCCGCCGCGAACCTTTCCAACCGCTACATCCAGGATCGCTTCCTGCCCGATAAGGCCATCGACCTCATTGACGAGGCCGGCGCACGCGCTCGCATCGCCGCGAATCGCGCTCCCGAGCCGGTGCGCGAGGCCGAGCATCGCATAGAGGAGCTCAAGGCCGCCGCGCAGGAGGCCACCGAGAGCGACGACATGAACAAGGCCGCCGAGATCACCGAGCAGCAGAAGGCCGCCGAGATTGAACTCGCCGAGGCCAAGGCCGCCTGGACCGCCGAGCTCGACGCCAGCCCGCTCACCATCGATGTCTCTCAGATCGCCGACATCGTGTCCGTGACTTCGGGCGTGCCGGTGTCCTCGCTTACCGAGAGCGAGAGCCGTCGCCTGCTGCAAGCCGAAAGCGTGCTCAAGACGCGCATCATCGGTCAGGATGAGGCTGTCGAGGCAGTTGCCAAGGCCGTGCGCCGCAGCCGTTCGCCGCTCAAGGACCCGCGTCGCCCCGGCGGCAGCTTTATCTTCCTGGGTCCCACCGGCACGGGCAAGACCGAGCTCGCCAAGACGCTCGCCGAGTACCTCTTTGGCAGCAAGGATGCACTCATCAGCTTCGACATGTCCGAGTTCGGTAGCGAGTTCGAGGTCTCCAAGCTCATCGGTAGCCCTCCGGGTTACGTCGGTCACGACGAGGGCGGCCAGCTCACCAAGGCCGTTCGTCGCCACCCGTACTCGGTCGTGCTGTTCGACGAGATCGAGAAGGCGCATCCCGACATCTTCAACATCCTGCTGCAGGTGCTGGAGGAGGGTCGTCTGACCGATAGCCAGGGCAAGACGGTTGACTTCCGCAACACCGTGATCATCATGACGTCCAACGTGGGCGCCCGCGAGATTGCGCAGGATGCGAGCGTTGGCTTTGGCACCACCGGCGAGCAGGGTCTCACGTCGAGTGAGATCCGTGGTCGCGCGATGGGCGAGCTCAAGCGCCTGTTCCGCCCCGAGCTGCTCAACCGTATCGACGACATCGTGGTGTTCCAGAAGCTCTCGGGCGAGAATCTCACCAAGATCGCTCACCTGCTGGTGGACGACCTGCGTCAGCGTTTGATTGCCAACGGCATGAACATTAAGCTCACCGATGCGGCCTATGACAAGATCGTGGCCGAGGGCACCGACCTCACCAACGGTGCGCGTCCGCTGCGCCGTGCCATCCAAAAGCTCATCGAGGACCCGCTGTCCGAGGAGCTTCTGGCCGGCGAGTGGGGCGAGGGCGATACCGTCCTGTGCGACGTGACCGATGGCAAGTTTGTCTTTAGCCACGGCACGGGTGAGATCCCGGCACCGCGTCCGGCGGGCACGCTCGGTGGCGATACCGCCCCGGCGGCACCGCACACCGGCAACGCCGCGCCCGTGAGCGGCGGCGTGACCTCGGGCCCCGGCGGCATGATGCAAGCCGGTTCCGGCGCGCTGTAGGGTGTGGCGACAATTTGATCTGTGCAATCGAGGCGCTCTGGCAAGGGCGCCTCGATTTGTAGAGCTGCGAAGTTGTGACCGTTACGCTATGCGGTCCACCGTTAGCCGATGATGCGAGAGCGCTCGGCGTTTTCGACTGGTTTATGCACGTAAAGTCTGGGAATATACAAGGCGCATGTCTTATTGTCTAACCAGTTGCGCCAAGGAGGCACCATGGACTACAAGATTACTGGCTACGAGCCCGCCCAGCTGTTCCATTTCTTTGAGGAGATCAGCGCGATCCCCCGTGGGTCTGGCAACGAGAAGGGCATCAGCGATTTCTTGGTTGCGTTTGCCAAGGAGCGCGGCCTCGACGTGTATCAGGACGAGGTCTACAACGTCATCATTCGTAAGCCCGCATCTGCCGGCGCCGAGAATGCCCCGACCGTGATGCTGCAGGGCCACATCGACATGGTGTGCGACAAGCTTGGCTCCGTTGAGCACGACTTTACGACCGATGGTATCGACCTGGTCGTCAAGGACGGCGTCCTCACCGCTAACGGCACCACCCTGGGCGCCGACAACGGCATTGCTGTCGCTCTGATGCTCACCGTGCTCAACGACGATTCGATTGCTCATCCGGCCCTCGAGTGCGTGTTAACCACCGACGAGGAGACTGGCCTGGTTGGCGCCGAGACGCTCGACAAGTCCCAGATTAGCGCCCGCACCATGATCAACCTCGATTCCGAGGAGGAGGGCGTGGCCACCGTCAGCTGCGCCGGCGGTGTCGTCGTTACCTACACCTGCCCGATCGTGCGCGAGCACAAGACCGGCAGCACCCTTACGCTCGAGATCTCCGGCCTGCTGGGTGGTCACTCCGGCGCCGACATCCACCTGGAGCGCGGCAACGGCAACCTCATCATGGCCCGCATCATCGACCGCCTGATGGTCGCCGGCGAGCCCGCCATCGTCAGCTTTAACGGCGGCACTAAGGACAACGCCATCAACCGTGAGTGCAAGGCCGAGCTGGTCTACACTGATCACGCTGCCGCCGAGGCCGCGGCCCAGATCGCAAAGGGCATCATTGCCGACGTCACTGCCGAGCTCGAGGTCTTTGACCCCGGCTTTACCTGCACCGTCGAGATTGCCGACGACGCCGAGGTCGAGGCCATGGATCAGAAGTCCGCGCTTGCCCTCATCCGCGCCCTGCGTCTTGCCCCTAACGGCGTGATTCGCCGCAACGTCGCCACCGACGGCTCCGTCGAGGTTTCCTCCAACATCGGTGTGGTTGCCACTTCTGACGACGAGGTCAAGATCATGCTGTCCCCGCGCTCCTCGATTACCTCGCTGCAGAACGAGTTCAAGGACCGCCTGCAGACGCTGGCCGATGTCCTGGGCTTCGACGCCAAGTTCGAGTTCGAGTATCCCGGCTGGAGCTATGCCGAGCATTCGCCGGTCCGCGACATCTTTGTCGAGAGCTATCGCGAGCTCTTTGGCTCCGAGCTGCGCATCGAGTCCATTCACGCCGGCCTTGAGTGCGGCCTGTTTGCCGAGGCCCTGCACGGCCTGGACGCCATCGCCGTGGGCCCGACGCTCTCCGATGTCCACACCCCGGACGAGAGCATGGAGCTCGCTTCTGCCGAGCGTTTCTACGAGCTGCTCATCGACGTCCTCAAGCGCCTCGCTGCGTAAAGGTTGCGCTAGCAGCAGTCCGAGCCACGTGCTAGCGGATTGCAAATGACATTATGAGAGGGGGCATCCGAGCTTTTGCGACGGGTGCCCCCTCTCTTCTTTTGGGAAATGGGAGATTATGGACACCTAGCCCATATCCGCCTTGATGAGGTCGAGGGTGCGCTGGCAGTTTTCACAGACGGGGCCGAGCATATGCTCGCGCAGGTCCGCCATGCCGGGCAGGTCGGCGTATTCGTCCATGACCTCTTCCATGCAAATGGGCACCTCGTAGGCGAGGTCCATCATGGTCGCAAAGCAAAACTTCTCGGATAGCCCGGCGTCGGTGAGCGCCGCTTCCAATGCGTGGTCGCCCATACCGTGGTATCGGCGGATAGCGCCTGGACCGATGCGCCCCACACGATTTTCGCCGCCAACGCTCATGGCAAGGCGCGCTTTTCGCCGCATACGTTCGTATGCTAAGCCCGATGCGACATCGTACATGGGTGCGAGCGCCGCGTTTGTGCCTTTGCCTAGGATGAGCGAGTAGTTTTTAGCGTGTGCGTCAGGCGCTCCGATAATGGCGTTATAGAACAACATATAGGTAAAAAGCACAAGATTCATGTGGTGGGGGACTGTGTTAATCAGTCGTTCTTGGATGTCTCGTGTAGTTGGTCCTCCGTCGGCGGTGTATTTCTGGGTTGGCAATACACCGAGTGCCTGGCAAAAGTCCTCCTGATGCAGCCTTTCGATATTTCCGCTGCTATTGACCATTCTGTCGTACCGTTCAACGACGAGCGCAGCTTCGTCTTCAAATGTGCAATAGGAGACGTTGGCAGTTGGAATGCCAACACGTCGAGCTGTTTTCATGCAGACGAATTCGTTTAAGGCCTGATGTTTGAACCCAACGACACCATTTTTGAAGATATGGGTAGTGGGGGATGACCCTAGACATTCGCACCATTGTCCATCATGCCAAGCTAGTGCAAATTTGCCTTGGTTGCCGCCCAGGGACCAGCTTTCGTTGGAGCCCATCCATGTCTCTCTTTCGTCATCGCGAATTGCTTTGAGCTTGTGAGCGATTTGAGAATTGGTAAGCGGGCGGTATGCTGAGACCCTGCCGTGGGCGGCATCTAATTGATCGGCTCGACAAAACTGAACGGCCCCCGCGCAGTCAAGACCGATATGGCACAAGAGGGCGACGGGGTTGTTGGATGCAACGTCATGCTCGGCGGCAATAGCGCGACGCTGCTCTTGGCTGTCGGGCAAAAGGCCAAATAGGAACGGACGGACGATGTTATGGCCATATGTGCGATTGGAAAGCGGCATTGTTAACGATAGCGGTGCTCCGCGATAGGTTGGGGCGTATACAAAGCTGCAGAGTCCATGCTCGTCTTGCCGGAGAGTGCCGGCGATTTCGCCACAAATGAGGGTCGCAAGCTCCATTTCTGCCATTTATTTCACAACCTTACAGCCAAAGGAGAGGTCTGAAGTGCCGGAAAGGCCTTGCTCGGCTGCGATTTGGGCCAGCAAGGCACCATAGAAAGCTGGCGTTCCTTGTCGAGCGGGTCGTCTGCCTACGCTTGGCTTTGGCAGGGCATTCGAGTTCGCGATAGGGAGGTCCGCTATCGTCATCGGATGTTCGGAGGGCGATGCGATGGAGTCGTTATCGCTTTGCGCAAAGAGACCTATGCCGAGTGCGTTAAAGACGGTCAACAGCTTGTCGAGCCGAATGCCCGTGGCATCTCCCAGCTCGAGCGATGCGAGCAGGCGCTCCGAAACACCGGCCTTATTAGCGAGGGCGGCACGGGTGAGACTCTGAGCCTCGCGTGCCTGGCGCACGTAGATGCCAGCTTGGCGCGGTGTGGTGATGGGAAGGGTATCCACGGCGATCTCCTAACGTGCAGACTTTTGCATATCAGTATGACATGCAAAAGTCTGCATTAAAAGGCCTCATGCAAAACTCTGCATGAGGCCTTGTGCTGGCGTTGAGTTTTGAGCGATTGTGTTGGCGTTACAGCGCCAAAATCCCCAGATGCTCAAGCAGGATTTTAAGCCCGATAAGGATAAGCACGACGCCGCCCACGATGGTGGCGGGCTTTTCGTAGCGCGCGCCAAAGGTGTGGCCGATCGCCACGCCGGCAACGGAGAAGACAAAGGTCGTGATGCCAATGAGCGACACGGCGGGGACGATGTCGACCGAAAGCGCGGCGAACGAGATGCCCACGGCCAGGGCGTCGATTGAGGTGGCGATGGCGAGGATCAGGTACTCACCCAGGTCAATCTTTTCGGCATCCTTGCCGTCGCCTTCATCCTCGTCTTCGGTAAAGGCCTCCCACAACATTTTGCCGCCGATAAAGGCGAGCAGGATAAAGGCGATCCAATGGTCGATGGGTCCGATGATGCCCATGAATTGACTGCCGAGCGCCCATCCGATTACGGGCATGCCGGCCTGAAAGCCGCCAAAGAACAGGCCGAGCACCACGGCAACATTAAGGTTGATCTTCTTCATGCCAAGGCCCTTGCAGATGGAAACGGCAAAGGCGTCCATCGAAAGGCCAACGGCGAGCAACACGAGCTCTGCGAGTCCCATAGTCTGGCTCCCTCTCTGCGGGCGGGCCCGCGTGTACCTTTTGGGGGAGTAACAAAAAGACCCGTGGCGTACGCGTTGCGCGCACAGCCACGAGTCTCGTTCATTAAGGCAAGCCAGGCCGCATCGGCCAGTGTGTTGACTTGCCGCGCCACCGGAGGCGAACCCGATCACGCGACTACTCCCTCATTTATGCGAATCCCGATGCTACCACACAAGCAGCTCATTTGGGTTGGGCTCTCAGCTGTGTTCGCTCATTCTGTAAGCATCGGATTTCGCAAGCGCCGCAGGGACAAACCGTGAGAAACTATTTAGCGTTTATGGAGCGTACACGATGGGAGCGATGCCTTGGATAAGAACGAGCTGCAAAAGCGTATGGAACAGGCTATTCGCCTGACTGCCCCCGGCCAGCCGATCCGCACCGCCCTCGACATGATCATTGCCGGTCACCTGGGTGCCCTTATCTGCGTCGGCGACACCGAAAACGTGCTCGCTGCCGGTAACGACGGCTTCCCGCTCAACATTTCGTTTACTTCGAACCGTCTGTTCGAGCTCTCCAAGATGGACGGTGCCATCGTCATCGACGGCGACCTCACCCAGATCCTGCGCGCCAACTTCCACCTCAATCCCGATCCCTCGCTTGCCACGAGCGAGACGGGCATGCGCCACCGCACCGCCGCTCGCATGTCGGTGCTCACCGACGCCATCGTGATCTCGGTTTCGGCTCGTCGTGCCGTCGTCAACGTGTACGTCCACGGTAAGAGCTACGAGATTCAGCCTGTCACCACCATCATGAGCTCGGTCAACCAGCTCGTTGCCACGCTCCAGACCACCCGTCAGTCGCTCGACCGCTCCTTGCTGCGCCTGACGGCCCTTGAGCTCGACGACTACGTCACGCTCGCCGACATCACCGGCATTTTCTCGAGTTTCGAGATCATGCAGCAGGCAAAGACTGAGCTTAAGGATTGCATTGTCAAGCTGGGCAACCAGGGCAAGCTTGTGCAGATGCAGCTCGAGCAGCTCGCGGGCTCCAGCATGGATACCGAGTACGACCTGATGATCCGCGACTATGCGAGCGATTCCTCCGAGGCTAACGCCGAGAAGATTCGCGCTGAGCTTGCCCGTATGACGCCCAAGGACTTGTCCGACCCGCAGCATGTGGCGGCAGTTCTGGGCTACGACGACCTGGACGAGGACTCCGTCATGACACCGCTGGGCCTGCGCACACTTTCGCGCGTGTCCGTTGTGCGCGACGGCGTGGCCGAGAAGATCGTCGACGAGTATGGCTCGTTGCAGGAGCTCATGGACGACATCAGCGAGGATCCGGAGCGCCTGGGCGACTTTGGCGTCAACAACCCTGCCATTCTTGCGGACTCCCTGTACCGCATGAAGGGCACCAAACAGGGGAACGCATAATGGCGCCCGTATGCGCCGTGGTCGTTGCCGGCGGCAGCGGCCAGCGCTTTGGAAATCCCGGCGGCAAGCAGCTCGTTAACGTGGCGGGCCGTCCGCTCATGAGCTGGTCCATCCGCGCGTTCGATCGTAGCGACAAGGTCGGCCACATTGTGGTGGTGTGTCCTGCCGAGCGCCGTGCCGAGATGCGCCGCCTGGCCATCGACCCGTTTGACTATGACACGCCCATCAGCTTTGCCGATGCCGGCGATACCCGCCAGGACTCCACCCGTGCCGGCGTGCACGCGGTGCCGGCGGGCTTTGAATACGTCGCCATTCACGATGGCGCTCGTCCGCTCATTACGACCGAGGCCATCGACCACGCTATCGACGTGCTCGTGAGCGACCGTGCTCTCGACGGTGTCGTGTGCGGCCAGCCCGCGATCGACACGCTCAAGATTGTCGATGGCGACAATATCGTCGAGACGCCGCCGCGTGAGCTCTACTGGGCAGCGCAGACGCCGCAGATCTTTAACGTCGATGCTATGAAGCGCGCCCATGCTGCAGCCATTGCCGAGGGCTTTATCGGTACCGATGATTCGTCGCTGGTCGAGCGCATGGGTGGGCGCGTCCGCTGTGTCCAGAGCCCACGCGACAACCTTAAGGTGACGGTGCCCGAGGACCTGCGTCCCGTAACCGCGATTCTGCTTGGCCGTATGGCCGAGGGAGAGGACCTTCCCCATGTTCAGTAACCTGCGCATTGGCCATGGCTACGACGTTCACCGTCTGGTGGAGGGGCGTCGATGTATCATCGGCGGTGTCGACATTCCCTACGAGCGCGGCCTGCTGGGCCACTCGGATGCCGATGTGCTCGCGCACGCCTTGGCCGACGCCATTCTGGGCGCCTGCCGCGGGGGAGACATCGGCAAGCTATTCCCCGATACCGACCCCGCCTATGAGGGTGCCGATTCGATGGTGCTGCTCGCTCGCGTGATGGACTATGCGCGCGAGCTGGGCTTTGAGTTTGTCGATGCCGATTGCACCATTGCCTGCCAGCAGCCTAAGATCACCCCGCACCGCGATGCCATGCGCGCCAACCTCGCCCATGCCTTGGGCGTCGATGTCGAAAACGTGGGCGTCGCCGCCACTACGACCGAAAAGCTCGGTTGGGAAGGCCAGGGCGAGGGAATCGGCGCCTGGGCCGTCTGCCTGCTACAGAAAACCGTTAAGGAGTAACGAATGCGTATCTACAACAGCGCTACCCATAAAAAGGAAGAGTTCCAGCCCATCGAGTCCGGCAAGGTCCGCATGTACGTGTGCGGCCCCACGGTCTACGACAACATCCACATCGGCAATGCCCGCACGTTCATCAGCTTTGACGTGATTCGCCGCTGGCTCATCGCGAGCGGTTACGAGGTCACGTTCGCCCAGAACCTCACCGATGTCGACGACAAGATCATCAAGCGCGCCAACGAGCAGGGCCGTACGGCCGCCGAGGTCGCGACGGAGTTCTCCGACAAGTTCATCGGCGTCATGCGCGCCGCCAACGTGCTCGATCCCGATGTGCGCCCCCGCGCCACCAAGGAGATCGGCCCCATGATCGCCATGATCAAGACGCTTATCGAGCAGGGCCACGCTTACGCAGCCGATAACGGCGATGTGTACTTTGCCGTGCGCAGCGATCCCAACTATGGTCAGGTCTCGGGCCGCAACATCGACGACCTTATGGTTGGCGCGCGCATCGAGGAGAACGAGGACAAGAACGATCCGCTCGACTTTGCCCTGTGGAAGGCCGCCAAGCCCGGCGAGCCCAGCTGGCCGAGCCCCTGGGGCGAGGGCCGTCCCGGTTGGCACACCGAGTGCGCCGCCATGGTGCATCGCTACCTGGGTACCCCGATCGATATCCACGGCGGTGGCTCCGATCTTGCTTTCCCGCATCACGAGAACGAGTGCGCCCAGGCCACCTGTGCCTGGCACCAGGGCTTCTCCAACACCTGGATGCACACGGGCATGCTGCTGGTTGACGGCGAGAAGATGTCCAAGTCACTCGGCAACTTCTTTACGCTGGCCGAGGTCCTCGAACAGCACTCCGCTGCCGCCCTGCGCCTGCTGATGCTGCAGACGAGCTATCGCTCGCCGCTCGACTTTTCTTGGGAGCGCCTGGAGGGTGCCGAGAACTCGCTCACGCGTATCACCGGTACGGTCGAGAACCTGCGCTGGGCCGCGAACCATGCGACGGCCGATGCCGATGCGGCTGCCGCCGAGGCGTTTGCCGCCAAGGCCGCCGAGACTCGTGCCGCCTTTAAGGAGTGCATGGACGACGACTTTAACACCGCTGGTGCCATGGGTGCCGTCTTTGGCTTTGTGACCGAGTGCAACCAGTACCTGGAGCAGGCGGGCGACGCTGCCGACAAGGCCGCCGCGCTTGCCGCCGCCGACACACTGGCCGAGCTGCTCGATACGCTTGGCGTTGAGCTCCCCGAGCCCAAGGTCGAGCTGCCGCTGGGTCTGCTAGGCGTTGCCGCCGGCCTGGTCGCCTACACGGGCGACGACGTGGACGAGGCTGCTGCCAAGATTCTCGAGGCCCGCGCCGAGGCCCGCGCCGCCAAGAACTGGGATCTGGCCGACGCCATTCGCGACCAGCTCAAGGACCTGGGCCTCACCATCGACTGTCTCTTATACACATCTGACGCTGCCGACGATCTTACGCGTGTAGAT
>URKV01000020.1 GCA_900548565.1 uncultured Collinsella sp. | reverse complement strand
GCGTAAGATCGTCGGCAGCGTCAGATGTGTATAAGAGACAGCCTCTGCGATCTTGCGTGCATCCGCCCGATCCAAACCCGTCGCGACAAATACACTCAGAGCGCACAGGCAAGCCGCAACTGCAACCGGGGCGCTCATAGCTTCACCCGCATAATGCGCCGGATAACCACCAGGGCAACGGCGTTGAGGGCAAGACCCAGCACCACAGCGCCCGCGCCGGCAGGCGTCGCAAGACCGCGACGAAAATCTGCCGAAAGCAGCGCCAACACCGCGCACATGCCCGTCGGCATCGCCGCGACCATATGCGCAGACATGCGAGCCTGCGACGTCTTAACATCCAGGCGGCGCTTGAGCTCAATGCGCTCCCCCACCATGCTCGACGCCTCGGACAGTAAGTCGGCAAGCGGAGCACCGGTGCGCTGAGACACCTTAAGCGCCAAGGTCACAAGCGAAAGGCCAGGGGCGTCGATGCGCACGAGCAAGTCATCGAGCGCGTCGGTCGCCGAGATGCCGCAATCGATTGCCGCCGCCACCCGCAAAAACTCGGTATGCACCGGTTCTTGCGCATGAGCGCCCACAAAGCGCATGCCCTGGGCCAGTGAATGTCCCGAGGCAAGCGACATGGAAAGTGCGGTAAACGCCTCGGGCATGGCCTCTTCTGCATCGTGTTGCTCGCGCCGGCTCTCAAAGCCATCCCGAGCGGCGCCAACGGCAAACGGAGCAACAAGTCCCAAGGCAAATCCGAGGGGCGATAACGACACCATCGTTAGCAAAACGCAGCAGACACTGCTCGATAGCAGCAGAAACGCCAAACGCCCCGAAGCATCCTCGATCGCGAGGCCAAGGCGACGCGCCGGAGCCAGCGATGCCCACGAACGGGCGATCTTTTTCAGCAGATCGTTTTCCACCAGCTCACGCGGCAGCTTCTCTGCCACCGTCTCGAGCGCCTGACGCGCCAGCTCCGCCGGCGGTACCTGCGGCACACGAGGTTCCGCCCCGCACGCCGTCGCAACAGAAAA
This sequence comes from uncultured Collinsella sp., assembly GCA_900548565.1. Taxonomy (GTDB): domain Bacteria; phylum Actinomycetota; class Coriobacteriia; order Coriobacteriales; family Coriobacteriaceae; genus Collinsella. The sequence goes on along the minus strand of URKV01000020.1, from coordinate 18,639 downwards.
CCCTGCCAAACCCCCTACGACGAGGGGCACAGCGACCTCCATTCGTCCACCTCCTCTTGTGTGAGCGTCCCCGACCGCAGGCCTTCTGCGATAAACGGCGGCTCGCGGTCAAGCTTCCAGGTGCGCTCGGCGGCATCGAAAGTCACATAGCGCTCGAGCTCTACGCCGCCCGACGCGGCGCGGCGCACCCCCGAATACGAGGAGACGAAACGCCTGCCATCGGCGTGGCGCTCGGACATCACGATGCCGTCGAGCGCCATGGCAATCTGCTCCTCGATGAGCTCGCTCGGCAGATCGATGCCATAACGTGCAAGCAACGTCAGACGCACCACGGTCTCCTGCTCGGAACCCGCATGAAGCGTGGTGAGCGACCCGTCGTGGCCCGTGTTCATGGCCTGCAACATGTCGCAGCACTCGGCACCGCGCACCTCGCCCACCACGATGCGGTCGGGGCGCATGCGCAGGGCATTGGTCACCAGGTCGCGGATCGTCACCGCGCCCTCGCCCTCAATTGAAGCCTCGCGCGCCTCTAGGCGCACCACGTGCGGATGATGCGCAAACTTGAGCTCGGCAGAGTCCTCGATCGTCACGATGCGCTCGCCGGTGGAGATCTCGCATGACAACGCGTTGAGCAGGGTGGTCTTACCAGATCCCGTGCCTCCCGCAACCGCCAGGTCCTGTCGCAGCGACACCGCGCACGACAGCAGCTGCGCATACCAAAGCGGCAGCGACCCCAGCCCCACAAGCTCGTCCAGCGAGCAGATACGGTCCGAGAACTTTCGGATGGTGAGAATCGGTCCGTCAATCGCCACAGGCGGAATCACCGCGTTGACGCGATAGCCCGTTTTGAGGCGGGCGTTGACGATGGGGCTGCGCTCGTCGATACGGCGGCCAAGTGGCGAGATGATGCGGTCGATAAGCACCCGGATCTGCTCATCATCCTCAAACGCATGCTCGATGGGGTACAAGACGCCGCCGCGTTCAAAGAAAGCCGAGCGGCAGCCGTTAATCATGATCTCGGTAACGGTGTCGTCCTCGATGAGCGGCTGCAACGGCCCCAAGCCCACCACGTCATCCAAAATCTCGTCGATGATGGTCTCGCGCTCGGTCGTCGCGAGATCGGTCGGCTCCTCAACATTGAGCGCCGCCTCCACCGCGGGACGCAATTCCGAGCGGGCAAGTGCCGGGTCGACATAGGCGCTGATACGCGCCACTTCGTCGTAACCCACGCGGTCCATCACGGCGCGCTTGGTGCGTCGTTTCACCGCGCGGCGACGCCCCGCATCTACAGGCGCTGCCGCCGCTGCAGCGCCGGCAGCCTTAATCCTCGTTTGCAGGCTCATCGCTGATCACCCTCGCGCGACCAGGGAAGGCGGATACGCGGGCGTTCGGTGCGCGTTGCACGGTCGGCGACCATATCGCTCCAAGGGCCGACGGCGCACCCCAGTTCCACGAGCATCTCGCGCGTGGCCTCGCGCACGCTGGTCGCAAAAGCGCTGGTCTGCCCCACTGCCTCGTCAGCGCGCCCAAACGCCATGAGCGCGGCGAGATCCTGCCCGCCATCGGCGATACGAATCTTGGAGCTCAACGCACAGGCAATCTCAAAGCGCATGGCGACGTCCTCGTCTGCCCCGCGCGCGCCAAACCGGTTGAATACAGCGCTCATGCGCGTGCGCGGCACACCTACTCGACTCGCCAGTTCAATGACGCGCGACGCCGATGTCGCGGACGACACCGCCGCATCGCCAACGACCAGGCAACGGTCGCTCGCCGCCACCGCAGCCGCCACGGCGTCGCCCCAAAAGACCGAGGTATCGATAAAGACCACGTCGGATTCGCGACGCAGAACATCAAGTAGTAGCTCCACCGGACGTGCCATGAGCTCGGCTTGCTCGGGCGCCGCGACGGGACCCCAGAGCGTAACGCCTGGCGCCACGCGCATCGAAACAGCTACGATATCCGGCTCGGTGAGCGCGCCCGCCGCCGACGGCTCGATAAGTGCCGCCATATCGCGCGGAGCATCGACGCCTAACAAGTCGTAAAGGTTTCCAAACATCAGGTCCAGGTCGAGTACGGCGGCACGCAAGCCCAGCAGCGACGATGTGTGTGCCATGGTGGCAACGATCGTCGACTTGCCGCAACCGCCCGAACCCGAAATGGCGCAGATGACCGGAGCTCGATGCGGCGGAGCGACAGCGTCTGTCGGCGGCATCGGAGGCGGCGGGGCGGGCGTCGGTGACAGCGTCCCCGTCTCCCCCGCCGCAGCTACACGCTGCGTCCAAGCCGGCATGGCAGCTTGTTCGGTCTGCGAGACAGGCTCGTTCTGTGCAATCTGCTCATGCTGCATCAGCGACAACTCGCCGCACCCGGCAAAGCCCTCAACTTCGTCGAGTTCATCCGCCAGATTCACGCCGTGCACGTATCCCATATCTACAGCCGGGGAGTCGCCAGCATGCTGTGCCGGCCCTCCAGCGTCATCGTATACAAGGGGGTTCCGGGGGCGCCGACCATGCTCGGCTTCCGCTTTTCCATAATCATCAACACGCGGGCCTCTTGTAGCGCGAGGCGCCCCGGGTTCCCTATCAACAAAAGCATCGGGCTCAATCGTCATGCGCCGATCGGAATCAACCGCTCCCTCGCCCGCGCGCCCGTTGCCGCATATACTGTGCGCAGCGATGACCTCGGTCGCCCCTGCGCGAAACAGCCCCTCGATATCCGACGGATCGAGCGCTTCTATCAACACGACCACGCGACTCACGCGGCCTTCGGCCGTCAGGCGCGCAACAGTCTTGCGCACGTCTTCGGTATCGAACAGAGACGCCGCGATGATGGCAGCCCCGCGGCGCGACGGAAACGCCCGCGCCATGGAAACCAGCCCGTCCAGGTCACCCACGCGAAGCACCTGTGCACCCGCATCACGGCCCTCGACTTCCTGCTGCAACAGCCCGTAATCGCCGCACGCGCAGCACGCAAGCCAGATCGCCTTCATCACTCGTCGCCTCCGCTCTTTTTGCCGCGCGCCGTGGCGGGAATCGTCAAGCTGACCGTTCCCTTGCCCGAGGCTCCCAGCAGTTCCTTGACGTCTTCGGGGTCAGCCGCCAGCGTCACCCATTCGATCTTGCCCTCGCGCGTGGCACCGGAATTCTCACTGGTATCGATCACGTGCGCGCCGCACAGTCGATCGGTTACGCCATCTTTTTGCACGTACACGTCCACATAGCTGCCCACGCCCGTGGCACCGCCGACCGAGTGCTCGGCATCGACCGCCACCGAAACGGCGACCTTGCCCTTAGGCACCTCGAGCTTGTGGCTCTCGGCCTTGGTGTAGACATTGCAGATCACGGCGTTTTTGGGAATACGCGAAGTCGTCACGTCGCCGCGCACCTGGCGCAGCTCGGTCGCCGCGTCACGCGGCAGCAGACTCGTCAGCCATTCCTGGGTTATGACATTGGTCTCATCGAGGGTCTCGCCCACATCGATATCGCGCGCCGCGACGCATACCTCGACGCGATCGCCACCGTACTTGGCCAAGGTCTCAGCCTGGACCTGTTCGGCTTGCGAGCGGATCGACGAGCCGTAAACCATGCAGAGCAGCGCAGCGAGCACGCCCGCGACCAGACTGATGGCGATGCGCTTGCTCTTGTTCACGGCCGCTCCTCTCATGGCAGTGCCGGGCGAATGCCCGTACCACCATTGTCTGGGTGGTCAGAGTGCAAAGCGGCGCAATCGCGATCTTGGTTTTCGATGTCAAACCAATCGCTGACCAAAAACTAACCAGCCCGTCAAGCTCGTGGCAAGGTTTTGGTCAGCACGTCAGCAAACTGCATGTTTCGAGGCTTTTTCGCAGCAAAAAAGCCGTCTCCCGAACAGTTGGGAGACGGCTGTCATAGGAAAAATCAATTACAGATGGACATCGGGATCGAGCATTTGAGCACTCACGCGCATGGATGACGCCAGGTTTTGGAACGTTTCCAAACGCAGGCTGTCGATCTGCCCGGCGTCCTCGGCCTCGCGAACGGCACAACCCGGCTCATGGGTATGCGTGCAATCGCCAAACCGGCACGCGCGCGATGCCTCGACAATCTCGGGGAAGGCGCGCGCCAGACCCCGCTCGTGACCCACGAGCGGTAAGCTGCGCAGGCCCGGGGCATCGGCGATCACGCCGGCGTCGCCCGGCAGTGCCACCATCACGCGCGCGACGGTAGTGTGACGGCCCTGGTCGTCGCGTTCGCGCACACCGCCAGTCGCCAACGTATCGTGGCCCAGCAGCGCATTGAGCAGCGTCGACTTGCCGGCACCCGACTCGCCCAGAATCATGGCGCAGCTCCCGGCAGGCACGCAGGAACGAACCTCGTCCAGGCCGCGCCCCTCGGCAGAGGACGTCACGATCACGCGCACGTCCGGACCCACCAGGCGGCGCACGCGGTCCAGATCGCGCTCGAGCTCCTCGGCATCGCAGCGGTCAGCTTTGGTGAGCACCACCACCGGCTCGGCATCGCAGTCGAGCGCCAACACCAGCGAGCGCGCCACGCGGTCGAGCAGCACCTCACCGGCACCGAGCGCCTGCACGATTAGCACGCAATCCACATTGGAGCAGAGCACCTGACGCTCTCCGCGGGCATGGCCGCGCCAACGCTCAAAGCTCGTACGGCGCGGCAGTACGCACTCAATCACGCCCATGTCGTGCCCGGGAGCACGGCGCACCGCCACACGGTCGCCCACGGCAGGCAGCAGGACCTCGTCCTCGCCGCGCGACTTGGCAAACCCCACGGCATGCTCGGCGCGGAAGGTGTCGTCGGCAGTCGCCACCAGCGGGAACCCGCGATCCAAGCGCACCACGGCGCCAAGCTGCATCTGCTCGGGTTCCTCGGCATGTGCGCAAAAATCGTCAAAGGCAGTCTGCTGGGCTTCATCGACCGGCAGGTCATCAAACGCCGGAACGTCCTGCAGCGCGTCAAGTCCCGGCACGCTTGCCAGCAGCTCCTCGGCAGACGCGGGGACCTCGGTCGCAAGCTTCCGACGACGATCGCGCTTAGCCCGCGCCCCCGTCGTCTTTTTCTTCGCCTTAGCCTTCGCCTTGCCCACAAGCGCCTCCCAGCACCATAAATCACAACTGAGCAGGTATTTTAAATCAAATAGAGCTGGCCGGGCAAAGCCCTAAATCAAAAAGAGCCGGTCGAGCAAACGCTCGATCGGCTCACAAACTTTCCCTCAGCTTACGGTCCCGAGAGGTTGTCCGAAGGCCCGACCGCCGAGAGGGGTTTCTTCTGAGCGATCCCGCAGCGCGAAGCGCGAGGACCAGCGAAGAAGAAACCCCGCAGGCGGTCGGGCCGGTGGGAGGGATGGCCTTTCGACCTACTCCTTCTCGACCGCGCGCATGATCGCCTTGTAGATCTCCATCAGCGGGATGATCAGGAAGGCCAGACCCAGCGCGGCAAGAACGCCCTTGAGCTCAAGCGTCACAGGGCCAAAGAACATCTCGGCAAGCGTCGGCTGCACGGTCACGATCACCGTCAGCACCAGTGCCAACGCGGCAGAAGCCCACAGCCACTTGTTCTGCTTCTTCATGGTGAACAGCGACGCACGACGGCTGCGCATATTGAAGCAGTGGAAAATCTCGACCATGTTGAGCGTGATGAACGCCATCATCACGCCTTCCTCGTCGGCATTGCCGGCGATCATATCGGCGATGTGGATGTAGCCCATGTCAAAGTACACGCCCACAAAGAAGCTCGCCAGCACCAGCACGGTGATGATCAGACCCTGGACCACGCAGTCCAGGCCCATGTGACCGGCAAAGACACCGTCCTTGGCGTTGCGCGGCTTGCGCTTCATGATGTCACCCTCGGCATCCTCCATGCCCAGCGCGAGCGCGGGGAAGCAGTCGGTGACCAGGTTCACCCACAGCAGCTGCACCGGCTGGAAGATGGTAAAGCCGATGAGCGTGGCGATAAACACCGAGAACACCTCAGCAAGGTTGGCCGAAAGCAGGAACTGGATGACCTTGCGGATGTTGTCGTAGATGCGACGGCCCTCTTCGCAGGCACCGATGATGGTGGCGAAGTTGTCGTCGGCAAGCACCATGTCGGCAACGTTCTTGGTGACGTCGGTGCCGGTGATGCCCATACCGACGCCGATGTCGGCGCGCTTGATGGACGGGGCGTCGTTGACGCCGTCGCCGGTCATGGCGACGATCTGGTCGCGCGACTTCCAGGCCTCGACGATGCGCGTCTTGTGCTCGGGCTGGACGCGGGCGTACACGCCGTAGTCCTCGATGTGCGCGTCGAGCTCCTCGTCGCTCATGCGGTCGAGGTCGGCACCGGTAATGGCATGGCTGCGATCGGCGACGATGCCCAGCTGCTTGGCGATGGCCACGGCGGTGTCGATGTGATCGCCCGTGATCATGACGGTGCGGATGCCGGCGTCGTGCGCCTCGCGGATAGCGTCGGCCACCTCGGGGCGGACCGGGTCAATCATGCCGGACAGGCCGCAGAAGACCAGGTCGTGCTCGAGCGCAGCGGGGCTGCAGTCGCTCGGGACCTCGGTGTAGGTGCGGCTTGCCAGCGCCAGTACGCGCAGGGCCTCGTCGGCCATGGCCTTGTTGGCGGCCACGAGCTCGGCGCGACGCTCCTCGGTCAGCGGAACGACCCTGTCGCCGTCGTAGATATGGGTGCACAGGCCGATCACCACGTCGGGCGCGCCCTTGGTGTACTGCTCGTACTCGCCGTCCAGGGTCTCGACGACCACGGACATCATCTTGCGGCCCGAGTCAAACGGGGCCTCGCCCACGCGCGGGTGCTCGGCGGTCAGGCCGGTGAGCCCCGCCTTGCCGGCGTCATTGACGAGCGCGCACTCAGTCGGCTCACCAACGGCCTCGCCCAGCTCCTCGTCCCACTGGGCATCGGAGCACAGAGCCATGCCGGCCAGGAACTTCTCCTTAGGCGCAGCGAGCTCGTGCTTGACGACGGTCATCTTGTTTTGGGTAAGGGTGCCGGTCTTGTCGGAGCAGATGGTCTGTGTGCAGCCGAGGGTCTCGACGGCAGAGAGCTTGCGGATGATTGCCTGGCGCTTGGCCATCTTGGTCACACCAAGCGACAGCACGATGGTCACGACGGCGACCAGGCCCTCGGGAATGGCAGCGACGGCGAGCGAGACGGCGACCATAAAGGTGTCGAGCAAGGCAGTCGGGTCGGTAAGGACGTTGCCCACGCCGTGGCGGATGATGTCGACGCCAAAGATGACGACGCAGATGACGATAACCATGATGGTGAGGATGCGGCTGAGCTCGGCAAGCTTCACCTGCAGCGGCGTGAGCTCTTCCTTGGCCTCGGCCAGGGCGCCGGCGATCTTGCCCATCTCGGTATCCATGCCGGTACCGACTACGACGGCGCGGCCACGGCCGTACACCACGGTGGAGCCCATGTAGCACATGTTCTTGCGGTCGCCGAGCGGCACGTCGTCGGTGCCGGCGGCGAGCTCGATCACGTTGGCATGCTTCTCGACGGGCACGGACTCGCCGGTAAGGGCGGCCTCCTCGATCTTCATCGTGGCGCTCTCGAGCACGCGGCAGTCGGCCGGGACGGAGTCGCCCGCCTCGAGCATGATCACGTCACCGGGCACGAGCTCGGCGCTCGGCAGGTGCACGAGCTTGCCGTCGCGCAGCACCTTGGACTGCGCCGCGCTCATCTCCTGCAGGGCCTCGAGAGCCTCCTCGCTCTTGGCTTCCTGGACCACGCCCAGCACCGAGTTGACGATAACGACGAACATGATAATGGCGACGTCGGCAAAGTCGGGCTCGCCCTTGACCATGCCCGTGAGTGCGCTGATGACGGCGGCAACGATCAGCATGATGACCATGGGATCGGCCATCTGCTCAAAGAAGCGCTTCCACAGCGGCGTTTTCTCGGCTTCCTCAAGCTTGTTAGGGCCTGTCTTGGCGAGGCGCGACGACGCCTCGCCGTTGCTCAGGCCGAGGTTCTCATCGACACCTTGGTCGCTGAGCACCTCCGCCGCGGCGGACAGGTATTCCTTTTGCATATAGAGTCCCCTCCTGGGATTCGGGCCACTCAGCAGATTGATGCCCGATCATAATTCCCAAGAGAAGGGCAAGGGCTCATCAAGGCTGCCGTGCTGAGCGGCAGTTGATAGTGGGGCTATGGTACCCCAAAGCGGCGCGTCTAGCCAAAACATTCCAATTGGAAACACGGCTCGAGTGCAACGATGCAGACCGTGTGATGCTCAACATTGATAAAACGTTTTTTCTTCGGTGCATCATCAAACTGAAATATCGCCCAGATAGCAGCGGTCAGAACGGTTGGTAAAGATTTTTCATATACCGTTTTTACCGCAAAAAATGAACTTCTAATTCGGCATACGGTCGATTTTTTGAGGTATTCGGTCGGCATTTCGTTATAATCATCTCAGTTTTATTTCTTATGGTTTATCTATCAGCGCAAGACGATGTCAGATGGAGGTCTGAATGTACAAGCGCACCAAGATTGTATGCACCATGGGTCCCGCCTGCGATAGCGACGAGACCATCCGCGAGATGATTAAGGCGGGCATGAACGTCGCCCGTTTTAACTTCTCGCACGGATCCTACGACGAGCACCACGGTCGCATCGAGCGCGTCCGTCGTATTTCCAAGGAGCTCGGTCTGCCCGTCGGCATCCTGCTCGACACCAAGGGCCCCGAGGTCCGCACCGGCCTTCTGGTCGACGGCAAGAAGGTTGCCGTCAAGACCGGCGATAAGATCGTCGTCACCGCTCAGCCCACGTCCGAGGATTTCCACGGCACCTCTGAGCACATCTCCCTCGACTACCTGGCTCTACCCTCCGAGGTCGAGAAGGGCTCCCTTATCCTGATCGATGATGGTCTGGTTGCCCTCGAGGTCGAGTCCGTCGACGGCCAGGACATGACCTGCGTCGTCAAGAACGACGGCCTGATCGGCGAGCGCAAGGGCGTCAACATGCCCAACGTCAACATCTCGCTGCCCGCTATCACCGAGCGCGATCGTCAGGACATCCTCTTTGGCCTGACCGAGAACATCGACTACATCGCCGCTTCCTTCATCCGTGACGGCGAGTCCGTCCGCGGCATCCGCGAGCTTTGCCGCGAGAACGGCGGCGAGCACGTGACGATCTTCCCGAAGATCGAGTGCGCCCTGGGCGTCGAGAACTTCGACGAGATCCTCGAGGCTTCCGACGGCATCATGGTCGCCCGTGGCGACCTGGGCATCGAGATCAAGCCCGAGCTCGTTCCCCACATCCAGAAGGAGATCATCGCCAAGTGCAACGCGGCCTACAAGCCCGTTATCACCGCTACGCAGATGCTCGACTCCATGCAGCAGAACCCGCGCCCGACGCGCGCCGAGGTTGCCGACGTTGCTAACGCCATTTACGACGGCACCGACGCCGTTATGCTCTCTGGCGAGTCCGCTGCCGGTAAGTACCCGGTCGAGGCCGTCAAGATGCAGGCCAGCATTGCTCTCGAGGCCGAGAAGTACCTCCCGGCCCACGCTCCGCTCGAGGTTCCGGCCGACGCTCATGGCACCCGCGTTGTTAACAACGTTGTGGGTATGTCCGCTGTGAACATGGCCACCACCGTTGGCGCCAAGTGCATCACCGTGCCGACGACCACCGGTCGTACCGCTCGCCTGATTTCGCACTTCCGTCCCAACATGCCGATCTGCGCGTTCTCCCGCCACGAGTGGGCCGTCCAGCAGATGATCATGTACTGGGGCGTTATCCCGCATCAGGCCGAGATTACCCAGGGCACCGTCAACGGCACGATCGTCAAGGCGATCGAGACCGCTAAGGAGCTCGGCTACGTCGAGGCCGGCGACCTGACCGTCGCTACCGCCGGCGATCCCCGCATGAGCGTCCAGCTCGAGGACAAGGTCTCCTCGACCAACGTCGCTTACGTCGCTCAGGTGCGCTAAAACGCACTTGCAAGCATACTTGCATTGCAAAGGGCCCGGAAGGCTTCGCCTTCCGGGCCCTTTTTCTGTGCCAATGCCGCCGCACGGCAAAACACGCACTCATTTCTTTACCAAAAGCGCGAAATCCACCCTTCGAGGCCCAAAAAATAAAGCCCCAAGCGCTAAAAGTGTTCGCCCGGTGGCAAACCCACACCTCACACAGGGCTGATAAATCGTTTTAGCAAGAACCAAATCGACCTGGTTTTCGGAAGTATGCGGCAAATTCTGGAACCTCCGAGCACACCCTGTTTTTTCGCAACAAAATGCCTGATAAACTAGCCTCAAAAGCCAGGTCCGCTCATAGGGTTCAGATTTTGCCGCATACTTCCGGATTGACGCTGGCATCACTCGCTTCAAAGAGATGATTTCGGCCAGGAGGGCATTATGGACCTGACGCTTTGTGGGCAATCCGCCTTTAACTACTACCGCATCCCGCCGCAGGTATTAGGCCTTTACCCCGCCATTAGCCTTGGCAATATGGATCGCAGATGTTGTGGCCTCGGAAGTCATGCAGTTGTAAAAGACCTGCTTCACGCACCACTTCACAGGCTTGTATTCACTCGGGCACAATCCGGGTCGCGAAGCCTGTTTAAATCGCACCTCCTGACCCAAGAACCACCTCCGGGGTCGTTTAGGCAGACTGAACATGGGTTTGATGTCACGTCACCGGAGTTCACGCTGCTCAGCCTTGCCACGCAGGTCTCACGCAACCAGTTACTCATGGCGTGCTACGAGATGTGCGGCTCCTTTGCAGTGTTTAAGCCCTGCGAGCGAACGCAACAACAACTCGATGAAGCTATTTCGCTTAAGTTCATTCCACCCAACTGCGGCTGGGAGCGAGTTAACGACACCAAGGGCAATGACACCAACTTGTGGAAGCGCACGCCGCTTCTTACCGCAACGGATATCGCCGCGTTCGCCAAGCAAGCCGCAGGCCTGCGCGGCGTCAAACAACTGCGCTGGGCGGCCGAGCACATGACGGGGCAGGCCGCCTCGCCCTTCGAAGTACAGACCTCCATGCTTATCTCGCTCCCCCGCGACGAGGGCGGCCAGGGCATCGAGATCGCCAACAACGCGCGCATCCCGCTCAGTGAAGCCGCACGTTCGCTGTATGACAAAACCTGCTGCTACGCCGATATCCTCATCGAAAGCGCCACCGACAGCATGGGCGTCATTCTGGAATGCCAAGGCCGCTCTGCCCACGACAGCGAAGCCGCGAGCCTCTCCGATGCCGAGCGCGCCACCGCACTCACAAGCATGGGCTACGACGTCATCCAAATTACCTATGACCAGATCAAGGAGAAGAAGAGCTTCGACCACATAGCCGAGCTCATCCATAAAAAGGCCGGGCTTCCCCACATCCCAAAGACAAAACAGGAGCGCATTGCCGAAGATACCTTACGGCAAGAGCTACTTGTCGATTGGGTTGAGCTATTCACTGCCGGGCCGGCCAGCTAGCAGCTAGCAATCAGGGGCAGCGCAGGCACATCGGGCGATTCGACACGGGCGGCAAAGCCCGCCTCGGTCAGCTCGATGACCTCGGTAAACGTTTCGTCGAAGAATTCCTCGGTCAGCAGGCGGTATGGCGGATGGTCGGGCTCGCCGGGGTTTTCGCGCACGATCTCGTGCATAACGCCGATGGTCTTGAGCACATACTCCTTATGGATGGGATACTGCCCAAAACGCGTCGCCGCAGTATACAGGCGATCGGTCGCGCGCGGAATCGAAACAATGCCGAGCGTCTTGCCAAACCAGTCAAAGTCGCCTTGCTTTTTAATGCGGAACTCCTCGCACGGCTTGCCGCCGTGCGCCTCCAGGTACTGATTCACGCGCGTATTCCATACGGTATCGGCCACCAGATGCGACCAGACACCCAGCGTCAAATCGAGCAACGACTGCGCCACGTCCTCGGACGCAAGCGAGAACTCACGAGCGCCGGGACCGACAACCGGCTCGGCATCCCTGTAGCGCTGGGGATAGTGCACGCGATTCAGTCGCTCGCGCTCCTCGATAATCGAGGTCGCCGCGGCTGGCGCACCGGTGGGCGAACTTTTAAGCAACGGTGCCACATAGGTATCCCAGAACTCATGCTCACGAGGCTTAGGGATAGGCTCGGGCTTTGCAAAGTGCGTAATGCGGTACGGGATGGGATCGGCGATGCCAGGGACCATATAGCCCACGAAGATATCCGGAACCACGCAGCCAAACAAAAAGGCATTGCGGTCGCGCACGCTATTGGCAAGCGCACCGGTGCGCTCCAGCAAACGCTCCGTCTGAGCGATATGAATGTTCCAGCTTGGCATAGCCACCCCCATAAAAAACCTGGATAACTATACCATCACGGCAAAGCCGCGCGGACGGCTACGCACGCTCTACGCAGCAACTAGTCCGTAGCACCGCTTTCGGTTCCATACGACGACGAAGACGCCTCGACCACATGGTGATATCGATCGATATAGATTGCACGGGCACCCAGGCGTCGCACCAAATCCTGGTGATGCGTGCTCATCAAGACCGTCTTACCCGCCGCGACATAAGCCAGCAAGAAATTGACCACGATGTCGCATGAATCCTCGTCGAGCCCATTGGTAGGCTCGTCGAGGACCAAGATATCCGGGTTCATCGACACCACCGCAGCCAGCGCAACACGCTTCTTTTGCCCGCCCGAGAGCTGATAGGGAGAGGCGTCGGCAAGGTCGGCAACCTGGAACAGCCCCATGGCATCGCGCACGCGGCGCTCGAGCTCGTCTGCCGGCAGACCCATCTGCGCGGGACCAAAAGCAACTTCCTCGCCCACCGTGGCGCAGAACAGCTGGGCATCGGCGTTTTGGAATACGAAGCCCACGCGCTGGTGGAACTTCTGAGCAGCAGCAGAATCCTTCAGATACGCCGCATCGACCACGTGCCCGTCAAACAGGTATGCCCCTGCGTCCGCGAGTTCAAGGCCGTTAATAAGACGCATAATCGTCGTCTTGCCGCAGCCGTTAGGACCGAGCAGGGCAACGAGTTCACCACGATCGACCTGCAGCGACACGCCATCGACAACCGTATGCCCCGCATAGGAGAACACCACGTCGCGCAGCTCGATGAGCGGAACGACCTCGGCGCCGCCCACACCGTTCGTGCCCGCCGCACTATTCATATCGATCGTCAAAACGTCGCCCTTCCCCATTTGCATCCCCAGTCGGAACCAGCAGCGCCTACAGCACGGCGCACAACACTGCCAGCAGCGCCACGCCGGCCGCATAGGCCGCATCGCGCCAGCCAAACCTGGCGCGCGCGGGAGCCGGATACGCACCGGCAAAGCCGCGGCAAAGCATAGCCTCGTCCATCGCGCGGCTGCATTTCATCGCCTTGATAAAGGTCATGCCCATGATACCCGCGATCGAATCGGTACGCGAAAATCCCTCAGGCGCACGGCCAACGCTGCGCAGCATGACCGATTCGCACAGATCGTGCGCCGTACGACCCAGCACCTCGATGTGCTTGAGCGCCATATCAAACGTAAAGATAACTTCGTCGGGTAGATGCAGCATCTTGAGCGCCGCCGACATGCGGCTCCACGTGAGGGTCCACGAAACGCCCAGCACCAGCGACACATTAATGAAGGTCTTGAGCGCAATCTTGAGCATGGCGCCCGTAGCGGAAGCACCCAGCAGCAGGGCAGGCAGCGCCAAAACCACTGCGAGCCCCGCGGCGCCAAGCGCCGGCACAAAGGTCGCGCGCAGCCCGCGTACGGGACGCACGGCAACGAGCACCAGCGCAATGGCCGCCATCAGCATCAGGTACAGCGGGCTCTGCGTCAGACACACGCACAGGACGCAAACGAACATCCCCACCAGGCGCACCGGAGACGAAACGCAAGAAAGGGCGCGGTCGACCATCGACCCGCCCTCGTGCGCGCCTCCACCCAGGCGAACCCGCTCAAGCAGGCTCGCCAGGTGCAGGACATTCTTTTGCATCACACGATGCCGAGCCCCCACGGGCTCGTAACGCTGCTCGACCGCAAGCCAGCTAGGCAGCTCGGCTATTGCCATGAGCACCGCTTTCCTTAACCGTCAGCGAGATCAGGCGGAATGCGATGGTGAGCACCGCCACGCCAATCACGCCGGACAGGATATACATGGCAGCCTGACCGGCAAAGCCAAGGCCCTGCTCCTCGGAATAGGCCTGCAGATAATCGCCCGTGGGCAGGGCATCGGCAAAGGTCGGAGTATCGAGGCCAACCGAAGTCTGCAGACTGTCGTCACCAGCCTCCTGAACGGCGGTCGCGGCGCCCTCGGCGTCCCACTCGCCCCATGCGTCACCCGTGGCCAGCAGGCCCAGCGGCGTGGCCACGACAAGCACGGCGACCAGGATGAGCGTGGGGACCAGCGAGGTCTTCTTGGCGGCTGCGCCCTCGGCAGTAAGCTGTCCATCGGCGGCTTCGGGGCCGACGATAACGCCCGGCGCCGTCTTCTTGATAAAGCCGTAGATCGCGGCAGTCGCCACGCCCTCGACTACGCCGGCAACCAGCATATGCGGGATCAACATGGCCGGAATGGCCACGGACAACGGGAAGGGGCAGTACAGCGGAGCGCCCGAAGCATTCGTGAAAAGCATCGGCTGAATACCAAACTCGATTGCTGCGCACAGGGCCGCCAGGCACAGGCCGACCCAGCCGCTTACGATGGCCGAAACCGAGGTGCCCCAGCTCTTGTCGTGCAAACGGCTGTTAAGCGCGCGGAACACGATGGCTGCGGCAAACGGCAACACGAAGGCCATGTTAAAGCAGTTAGCGCCAAAGGACAGGATGCCGCCGTCGCCAAACAGCAGCGCTTGCAGCGCCAGCGCGACCGAAACCGCGATAGCCGCGGCCTCGGGGCCCAGCAGCAGCGCGATGAGCGCGCCGCCGACGGCGTGGCCCGTGGTGCCGCCAGGCAGCGGCACGTTGAACATCATGAGCAAGAAGGAGAACGCGGCGCAGATGCCCAGGAAAGCCATGTGCTCGCGATCGAGCGTGGCGCGCACCTTCTTGATGCAGTGGACCCAAACGGGCACCATCGCCACCGCCATGACGGCATCGGTCTGCGGGGACAGATAATTATCTGGAATGTGCATGCACGCCTCCCGGTTATCGGCGCACGGAATTGCAACGCCGTTTGAATCACCTTTCCAGTGTTACGTAATGTCAGACTCGTAACACGACGCGGGCTATCATAGCAAAACGGCGCACTGCCGACAAAGCAGCACGCCGTTATGTAATGCGCGTGTCATATATGCAGACTCAACGGTGCCTTATACCGAGCATAGCGGTCACGTAGGACTCGGCGGCAGCCACCGCTGACCCATACCCCAGCGTAGAACCTAGCCGCGGACCTCGCCGTTTACGCCCTTGCACACCTTGGTGACGATCTTCTGGTGCGCCTTCTCGACCTCTTCGCTGGTGAGCGTGTGGTCGTCGGAGCGATACGTAAGCGCAAAGGCCATGGACTTTTTGCCTGCTCCGATGCGGATGGGATCGCGGTAGACGTCGAACAGGCGCACGCCCTCGAGCAGCTTGCCGCCGGCACTGGTAATACGGCGCTCAAGATCCTCGCAGGTCACAGTGTTGTCGACTACGATAGCAAGGTCGTGCTCAACGGCAGGGTACTGCGAGAACTCGCGGTAGTTCTCCTGATTGCGGGCGCCCTTGATCAGCTTGTCCAGGTCGAGCTCAAAGGCAACGACGACCTCATCGATGCCCATCGCCTCGCGCGCCTCGGGGTGGATCTCGCCGACCCAGCCCAGCACGGTACCGCCGGACAGAACCTCGGCGGCGCGACCCGGCTGCAAGAAGGCATAGCCCTCGCCCTCGGCGGGACGGAAGCGGACCTTCTCGATACGCAGCTGGGCGAGCAGCTCCTCGACAATGCCCTTGCCAAAGAAGAAACGCAGCTTGCGGTACTTCATGCTCCAAGACTGCTCGCTCCACTGGCCCGAGAGCACGCCCGCCACGGACTTGGTCTCCTTGGGCAGGCTGGCATTCTCGCGGCCGTGGAACAGGCTGCCGACCTCGTACAGGTGCACGTTGGGCGTGCCGTGGGCCTCGTTATAGGCCACGGATTGCAGCAGGCCCGGCAGCAGCGAGCGACGCATCTCGGTCTGCTCGGCCACCAGCGGATTCATGAGCACCACGGGGCAGCCGCGGCCCTCGGTGGACATGCCGATCTTCTCCAGGTCGCCCGGGGCGGCAAAGCCAAAGGTCGTGGTCTCGTTGAGGCCGCAGGCGCGCAGGATCTCGCCGACCTTGCGGGTGAGCTTCTGCTCGCGGGTCAGACCGCCGATGTGGTTCTTGGCGGCCGGGATGGTCGCCGTCACGCGGCCCATGCCCCACAGGCGCAGGACCTCCTCAATCAGATCGATCTCGCGCGGCAGGTCGGGGCGGAAGCTCGGCGGAGTGACCATAAAGTCCTCGCCGTCGCGCTCGACGGTGCAGCCCAGGCGGGTGAGCGAACGCTCGATAAAGTCGGGCTCGATGTCGGCGCCGCAGATGGCATGCACGCGGGCCAGGCGCAGCTTGATGCTGTCGATGGTCTTGGGCGCGGGGAACACGTCGACGTAGCCGGGAGCGACCTCGCCGCCGGCGATCTCCTCGATGAGCGCGCAGGTAACGTTGGCCACATCCACGCAGCCGGTCTCATCGACCTGGCGCTCAAAGCGAATGGAGGCGTCAGAGATCAGCGACAGGTCGCGGCTGGTGTGCGAGGTGCGACCGGCGTTGAAGCAGGCACTTTCGACCATCACGTCGACGGTGTCGTCCTCAATCTCGGAATCCATGCCGCCCATAACGCCGGCCAACGCCACGGGACGCTCGCCGTCGGTGATAAGGCCCATGCCGGCGTCGAGCGTGCGCTCCTCGCCGTCGAGCGTCGTGAACTTCTCATCCTGCTGGGCGGCGCGAACCACCACGCGACGGTGGCCATCGCGCTCGGCAAAGGTGTCCAGGTCAAAGGCGTGCAGCGGCTGACCGGTGAGCATCATCACATAGTTGGTGATGTCGACGATGTTGTTGTGCGGGCGCACGCCCAGGGCGTTGAGGCGCTTGACCATCCAGTCGGGCGAGGGGCCGACCTTCACGTTGCGCACGATGCGGGCGACGTAGCGGTCGCACAGGCCCTCGTCGGCAATCTCGACCGAAAGCTCGTCGTCGGTCGCGCGGCCGGTCTCCGCCTTGATAGCGGGCAGCTCAACGTGGAAATCGCGGTCGAAGATGGCGCCGGTCTCGCGGGCCATGCCGATCATGGACAGGCAGTCGGGACGGTTGGGCGTGATCTCACAGTCGAGCACGGTGTCGCTCGAGCCCACGTACTCGGCAAACGGCATGCCGCAGGGCGTATCCTCGGGCAGGATCATGATGCCGGAGTGGTCGCCACCCAGGCCGAGCTCGCGCGCGGAGCAGTTCATGCCCATGGACACGACGCCGCGAAGCTTGCTCTTCTTGATCTTGACGTCGCCGGGAAGCACGGCGCCAATCATGGCCGTGACGATGTGGTCGCCGGCCTCGAAGTTCTGCGCGCCGCAGACGATCTGCAGCGGAGCGGGATTGCCGTCGGCGTCGAGATTCTTGTCGCCCACATCGACCGAGCACACATACATGTGGTCGCTATCGGGGTGCGGGATCTTGGTGAGCACCTTGGCGGTCACCACGTGGTCGAAGGACTCGCCCACGGTGTCGATCGCCTCGACCTCGGTGCCGGTACGGATATATTCGTCCGAAAGGGTCTTGGGATCCTCCGGAATATCGATCATGGTCTTGAGCCAGTCGTAAGAAACACGCATCTAGCTCTCCTTTCATACTGAAAGCCTGCGAAAAGATGCAGGTGGAAACTTCAACTTTGTGAACATTCCTTACAAAGCGAGGGTTGTCCAAGTGCGGCAGATCGGCCCGAAAGAGGAGCGCCGCGTACTTTGGTACGCAAGCGACGAATGAGCGCCGAGGTGCCGTGCTTGGGCAAGCCGCAGCCTAGAACTGATTCAGAAAACGCATATCGCCCGTCATGAGCGTTCTGAGGTCGGGCAGGTCGTAGCGCAGTGCCGCGACGCGCTCGGCGCCAATACCAAAGGCGAAGCCGGTGTACTTCTCGGGGTCGATGCCGCAGTTGATCAGGACGTTGGGGTCGACCATGCCGCAGCCCAGGATCTCGATCCAACCGCTGTGCTTGCAGAAGGGGCAGCCCTTGCCGCCGCAGATGTTACAGCTGATGTCCATTTCGGCACTCGGCTCGGTGAAGGGGAAGTAGGAAGGACGCAGACGAATCTTGGTGTCACTGCCGAACATCTCTTGAGCAAAGAGCAATAAGGCCTGCTTCAAGTCAGTGAAAGACACATTGCGGTCTACGTATAAGGCTTCTACCTGATGGAAGAATGCGTGTGCACGGTAGCTGATGGCTTCATTACGGTATACACGTCCCGGACAAAGCACGCGGATAGGAGGCTGTGTAGTCTCCATAACACGGCTTTGCACGCTGGATGTGTGTGTGCGAAGAATGATGCTGTGCGATACGTTTTCTGTATCATTTTCGATGAAGAATGTATCCTGCATGTCGCGTGCCGGATGGTCTTCGGCAAAATTCATGGAGGAGAATACGTGCCAGTCGTCTTCCATTTCCGGTCCATCGGCGATATTGAATCCCATACCT
>URKV01000019.1 GCA_900548565.1 uncultured Collinsella sp. | reverse complement strand
ACCATGATCATGGCCGACGAGCCCACCGGCGCCCTCGATTCTAAAAGCGCTCGTCTGCTGCTCGAGAGCCTGGAGGCCCTTAACCGCCGTCTACGCGCTACCGTGCTCATGGTCACGCACGATAGCTTTGCCGCCAGCTACACGAGCCGTGTGCTGTTTATCCGCGACGGCAAGATCTTCACCGAGCTGCGCCGCGGCGACACCGACCGCCGAGAGTTCTTCGACCGTATTATGGAGGTCGTTGCCATGATGGGCGGTGAGGGCTCCGATGCTCTGTAAACTCGCTTGGGGCAACGTCCGCCGCGCCGGCCGCGACTACCTCGTCTACCTTTTGACGCTCACCCTGGGTGTCACGGTCTTCTATGCCTTTAACACCATCTCGATGCAGGTCGACATCGCCGGCATCGATGAAAAGGGCTTGGCGCAGGTAATGGGCAGCATGCTCGGCGACCTGACGTACTTTTTGGCCGGTGTCATGGCCTTTTTGATGGTGTATGCCAATAACTTCATCATGAAACGCCGCAAGAAGGAGTTTGGCCTGTACCAGGTGCTCGGCATGGGGCGCGGGCGCGTCGCCACGATTATGGCGCTCGAGACGGTGATCGTTTCGGTCGTGGCCTTTGTCGCCGGCATCGTGCTGGGTGTGGGACTCTCCCAGCTCATGACGTTCTTTACGGCCTCGCTCTTTAAGACACAGATCGCCAATTTCCACTTCTTTTTCTCGGTGCATGCGTTCAACCTGACCCTTGCTTGCATGCTCGTAATGTTTGTGCTCACGCTACTGCTGAACCTTCGCGCCGTGCGTCGTACCAAACTCATCGAGCTTATGGGTGCCGAGCGTCGCAACGAGAGCATCAAGACACGCAACCCCTGGATTGCGATTGCCATCTTTGCCGTGGGCGTGGCGCTTGTGGGCGTGGCCTATTACCGTCTGCTACGTGATGGGTTCCCGCTAACCGCGACGGACAGCAAGCTGCAAGAGGCCATGAACCAGTTTGGTATTACAACCGCTATGGTTACCGCGGGCACCTTTGCCCTGTTCTGGGGACTCTCGGGCATGCTCATTAAGCTGCTGCAGAGCCTGCGTGGCGTGTATTGGCGCGGCCTCAACATGTTTACCGTGCGCCAGCTTGCGGCCAAGGTCAACACGGTGTGCTTTTCGATGGGCGTCATCGCGATGCTCCTGTTTTTGGCCATCACCTCGGTGACGTGCGGTATGTCGATTGCCAACGTGATGAACGAAAACCTGGAGCGCTATAACCCTGTTGATGTGTCTCAGACGTATGTCTATTACACGCCCGATACGCTCGACTACTACAAAGAGTACATCAATCCGTCTGAAGCCGATCGCATGGTGCTGGCCGATAGTACGGTCGATTTGTACTCCGCATGGCACGGCGATCCATGGCACGGCGATCGTAAGGGCAAGTCGGCGGACAACAACGACGAGACCGGCAAGAAGGTCAATATTGCCGATGTTGCCGGTGAGCATGTGCAGATCGATTCGTATCTGAGTTACCCGCTTGGCGGTTCGGATCCTTCGGTGACTCCAAGTGAAATGTGCAAGGCCATGGGCGAAAAGCTTCCCAAGGCGTTCGGGGGTAGCAATGCCGATACGATGGGTCTGTTTGTGACGCCGGCGAGCCAGTACAACAAACTGCGCCAGATGATGGGCGAGGAGCCGGTGCACATCGGTCACGACCAGTATCTGCTCACGTGTGATATAGGCGGCGAGCTGGTCGACCTGTACACCAAGTATATGGCTGGCGGCCATGCCCTTACCTTGGGCGGGCATACGCTCAAGCCCGCAGCCGATAAGTCGGACGAAGATACGGCGGCCATCGCCAACTCGGCGATGGGTAGTAATCCGGGCACCGTCGTCGTTGCCGACGAGCTGTTGTCCCAACTTAATCTGCAGCCGTATTCCAGTAGCCTGCTCGTTAACTACAAACAGGGGATGGATACAACCGAGGCAGACGAGAGCATTAAATACACTGTGCTCGACAATCTGCTCGTTGACGGCAAGGAGTCGGGGTCGTGGGGAACCTTCATCACACGCTCCGAGATGTACACGCAGGCAGCGCAAATGAACGGTCTTATTAGCTACCTAGCCATCTACATCGGCTTTGTATTGGTCGTTGCATGCGCGGCGATACTGTCGATCCAGCAGCTCTCCAATGTGGCCGACGGCAGCCGCAGCTATCGTGTGCTGGCACAGATCGGCTGCGACGACCGCCAGATTCGCCATTCGGTGATGGCACAGCAAGCGGTATTCTTCCTGTTCCCGCTGGCAGTGGGCCTGGTGCACTCCTTTGTGGCACTTAAGGTGATCATCGAGCTGGTGAGCATATTCGGAAATATGAGCATCGGTGGCACCGTGGGCCTCACCTGCGCGATCTTCCTGGCAGCCTACGGCGGCTATTTCCTGGTGACCTACCTCATGAGCACCGGCATGGTACAAGCCGCCATCGCCACCCGCTACAGCGAGTAACAAGCGGGCAAAATCGTCGCAAAATCAGAGGTGTATGACCGCCGCGAAGGGACCAGGGGCCCTTTCGCGGCGGTTTTTGCCAATCTGGTGCGTCTCAGATACAAGTGAGTAGACTTTTTTGAACCTGCCGAGCACATCGCGACAAATGCTCAATAAAACCGCAGGTCAGAGCTATGTCGTTTTGGGGCGTGCTCGGCCTTCTGCAAAAAGCCTACTCACTTGGTTTTTCTGCTAGAAGACCGCCACGAGGGAAGGCAACTCCCTTACGGCGGTTTGGACGTTTGCCCAGATAAAACCTGTCAAAATAAACCTGTTCCTTTTTGGCAGGTTAGCGCTCCCAGAAGTGGAGGATGAGCGTGGTGCCTTTTAGCGGAGGGGGCATATTGATTAATTCGGGTAACAGTTTTTGAACGCTGGGGACGATGTTAAAATAGCCAAAATGCTATCTAGGAGCTTTGAATTTATGGCAATCGAGGCGGCTAATCTACAAAACGTGAAGCGCTCGTTCCTCTGGCATTCATTTATGTTGTTTATAGGGGCGGCTGGTCTGTATTGTATGGCGCCAAGTATTTATGCGGGCCTTTCTGGCACCGTTCTTATCGGCCTGCATCTGCTTTCGGGCTTCTGTGTGGGTCTCATCTCTCGCCCCGTGAGACCGGGTATTTCCAAACGGCTTTTTGGACTTATGCTCGTAGATATTGCACTTCTTGCGATGTTCACGGTATCTCTTAATGTGTTTCATCAATTTCATGGTGTGGTTTCGGCGCTCGCGTTCATTTTGTTGTTGCTAGCCCCCTTGCTTGTCGCTTGCTGTTCTTGGGCGCTTGGCGGTGAATTCGCAAACATGCGTGCGGGATCAACGGGGAAACATGTAGTCGATGGCCCTGTTCTCCATGGGTATCCTGAGCTCGCCCTTTACAGCCCCGTTGTACTCTTGATTGCTTTGCTTGTTGGCCTTCAGTTTCTTCTCGCCCCGTTGATGGAGTCCGTCGGTTCTTTCCTTTCCGTTAACGCCGAGATGGGGGTTGCTGCCTCGCTCGTCGAACCTCTTGCGTTTGGTAATGCTGCCGTTGTTCTTGATTTGGATTGTTTGTTTTCGCGCAATATAAACATCGGTGCTGTGCTCCTGAGCTTTGGTGGGCATCAAGAGATCGCACTGCTTCTGGTGACTGTCTTGGGCAGTATCCTTGCCAGGGCCATAACGCGATTTTTCCCCGACTTAACGAGCGCTTTTTCTGCGGCCGCCAAATTAGGAGGAAAACACTCTGCAGTTGCCGATATCCCCGTGGCTTCGGGTTTTTCTCAAAGGGAGTCCGCGGTTTTCTTTATGAGGATAGAGGGAAAAACGTACGAGGAGATTGCTTCTGCCTTGGATATTTCCCCGTCTACCGCCCGTACCTATTTGTCGCGGGCCTTGACTAAAACCGGATATAAAAGCATTTCAGAGGCGACGGCTGGACTTCTTTTGTCAAAGGATGCGTGGCATCTTGACGCAACAAATGACCATGATCACCGTTCAGAATCACTGAGGCTCTCATCGTCCAATCGGAACTGCAGGATAGTCTTCGTCTGCTTCCTGTTTATGTATGCGTCTGGAATGGGCATCGAGGAAATCCTCGTATGCTTCGGCTTTGAGCATGATGTGATAATCCTATCGATAGCCACAGTGCTTTTGGCCCTGTGTTGCTATGCGGTTATACGGCGGATGACAGAAATGCATTTATGTTGCTCACCTGAACTGAGTCTTTCTTCGGTATCCGCGGGTGCCGGAATAGCGTTCTGGGCTCACGATGCAGTAAGTCGACTGTACATGTTCTTTGAGTCCGTTGGGAGCGGTGAGTCCGTTGGCGTCCTTTTGCCTGCTTTACGCGTGATCGCGTTCCTTGTCGTACTTATCCTTATGGCTAATTCGCTGCTATTCTTGCGTTCGAAAGATACGGTTCGGGCGGGTGATCGACGCGATGCCGTGCGTGAGGCTTTCTTGAGGCTTGGCTTCACGCCGCTTTATGCCGACATCATGGCATGCGTTTTTGATGGCAATAGAACCACCGAGATTTGCGCGCATCTTAATGTTGCTCGGGGAACCGTCAAAGAGGCCAAGAGCAAGAGCTATGCCTTGCTTGGAGTTCACTCGGAGCGTGAACTTAGAGATAAAGTATTTTGTCTTATAGCTGATGTTGTAGAAAATGGCAGGTAGAAGCCTGTAGACAAACAAGATCATAAGTCCATCCCGCACGTCTACAGACAGTTCAGACGATGAAGGCGATACTTCCGGACAACGGGTCCGACGATCCGTGTGTTGCGAACCGGAGGTGCTTGCTGTGAAGGTTTGTGATTGCCTCACATATGTACGGCTTAATTTAGAAGTTCTTGCGCGCAACCGGGGAATTATGTTGTTGACGGCGCTGCTCGCGCTTGTATTCTGCATCCCGGTTTTTCTATCCGTTCCAACGGGGGCAGATTATCTATATGGCAGAGGTTCCATCGAGGAGCAGAGGGCATTGTTGGCCTCTCAAGTCTCTGGCGGCGTTTATGACACCGCCCCACAGGAGCTCAACAGCATCATTGCCGACGAAAGGGCGTGTCTTGATCGAGCGCTTGAAAACAAGGCAGATTCCAGAGGGTATTACGATGCGATTGCCGATTACGACAATCTATTGCTCAAGGAATACCGACTCGGTTATTTGAATGGCGTTGATTCGGAGCTATCGCTTGAGGCCCAAGAGCGTCTTCCCCGAGCCATAGCAATGCTGCCCCATCCGGAATCGTACGGCTCAACAACAAAAATGCCTGGGATGAATCTTCTTGCATATTATTGCGGCGCTGTTCCTGCAATAGCGTGGCTTTTAGTTCCGGTTCTCGTCCTCTATATGTCGCTTGAGGGGGATGGAAAGCGGTTCTACGATCGGGCTTTGTTGTCAAAGTTAGAGATGAATGCATGCCGCGTTCTCGTCTCTGGCATTGCATCGATGACGGTTTTGGTTCTGGCGTTGGCTCCCTGTTTTGTATTGGCAACGGTGCTTAACGGTGCCGGTCAGACGGAGTACCCAGTCGTATTCATTCAGTATGGTGACGTGGTCGAAAGAACTGTGTTAGTTCAGCTTGGGCTATTTGCTGTCTTTGAGGCTGCGTTGTCTATGATGTTTGCTTGTTTGGGCGTGTGCGTATACGCAGGAAGCAGAAACAGGGCCATTTCGTCCATGGTGGTCGCTCTTGTGGGGGGCATAAGCCAGCTTCCGTTTTATGCGAGCAAAGATGCTCCATGGCATGCGTTGCTGCCGTATATGGTGCCGAGCTATTCTGTCTCTTCGCTTGCACTCGGCGGCGCTTCTTACGCCAATGGAGCTGAGGTATCACTCGTTCCTGAAGCCAGTGCGCTGCACTGTTTCTTTGCCGTAATGGGCACGCTTGTTGTCTGTGCGTTGGGAATCATCTCGTTTTCGCGTCTAAAAAGCAAGAATCGCTGGGCCTGGAACCATATTAGTCCGGATAGTTTGGGCGAGAAAAGCTTGCTCTCTCTGTCGCTGGATGTGTTGACGGTTGAAAAAAACCAGCTGGCAAAGGGATTGCAGTTTGATATGCCCGCTGGCCAGATATGGGGTCTTGTCGCGCCAAATGGATATGGCAAGACTACGTTACTTAATGCTCTTTGGGGAGACGCTGGGCCATCAGTGCGCGTGTCAGGTTCTCTTTGTTTTCATGCAAAAGCATGTGTCGACTGTGAGGAAATGAGAAAGGTTTTCTTTTTAGTTCCGAACGGGCCGTCTCTATTGATTCGGCACATGACCGTTGCTTTCCATCTCGATCGATGCAGGAAAATTTGGCATTCGCCTCGTACCTTGGATCAAGTGCTTAATCTCTTTGACTTGACTGAGTTGAAGAATATGCCCGTATCTAGGTTGTCTGACGGAAATAGACAATTGCTTAATGTTGCGATGGCCTATATGTCTTATTGCGAAGTCGTCCTTTTGGATGAGCCCATGAATGCGCTTGATGTGGGACATGTCGCAATCGTTTCGAATGCTCTTAGAGATGAAGCAGGTAGGGGAGCGCATGTCATTATCTCTTCTCATCTAATCGGAAATCTCGAATCGCTTTGCGATGCTTCCGTATTGTTCACACGAGATGGCTCGCGTGTCGTTACCCGAGAAATGGGAGGTGATTCGAAATGGATCGGTAATGTGTACGCGCAGCTTTTCAAGACGAACGATAACAAAAACTAGGAAAGGAAGATGACCATGAAGCGAAATGTAGCGAAGAACTATGTGAAGGCAATGTGCGCATGTATTATGTTCG
Source organism: uncultured Collinsella sp. (assembly GCA_900548565.1). GTDB lineage: Bacteria > Actinomycetota > Coriobacteriia > Coriobacteriales > Coriobacteriaceae > Collinsella. The sequence continues at coordinate 13,634 of URKV01000019.1, read as the reverse complement.
CTCTGTCGATGGCCGTAATTCCCACTTATGCATCGGCGCAACCAGATGCAGGTTCTGTTGCACCTTGTCGTCTTGTGACGGCGGATGTCTTGGACACCTACAAATCGTTCTCCACTGCAAACCACCCGAGCGAGAATATTGATTGCTTCGATCAGACATGCAAGAGGCTGTCTTTTAAAACTTCGTATTCTCGTACGGGGCAAACGATTCTCTATACGGGTGCAGCGTTAAGCCCGCGCGGCAACGGGATGCCCGGGTTTGAGACAAAATATCAGTGCACATATCGTACCTGGTAGATAGCTCTAGGATCGGATCTCTCCGAATTACTTTGCGGCGGACTTGTTTAACGCTGCTGCCCCTTCGTTCATCTCAATCTGTAACACCTGGCTGGCAAAAACGTCTCTACCTGTTACGGATTGAGACTATTCGACGCGCACTCTATAACTCGTCTCGATCTGTAACAGTAAGACGGGGATTTGTCCTCTACGCGTTACAGATTGAGGCGAATGAAATCATGAACCAAAAACCGCCGCGAAGGGAGACAACTCCCCCGCGGCGGTTGGCGTTTGCCCAGATAAAACTTGCCAAAATAAACCTGTCTCTTTTTGGCAGGTTAGCGCTTTCAGAAGTGGAGGATGAGCGTCGTGCGGTTTTGCTGCTCGGTTTTGACCAGGATGTTGTGGATGTGGGTTTTGACGGTGCCCACGGCAAGGAAGAGCTCGTCGGCGATCTCTTGGTTCGATTTGCCCAGTACAACCAGACGCATAACTTCGGTCTCACGGTTGGAGAGCTTGTAGGCGTTGCGATAGAAGGGCATCTGCTCTTCGATGTGTCGATCAAGATCGCTGACGTTCTTTTCCTCGGGCGCCTCCTGCATGCGGATTGAAAGCACGTGGTAGGAGTAGATGATCAGCAGAATCGCAAAGTAGCAGGCAAAGACGTTTTCGCTAAAGTTGCGCTCGGACAGATATAGTTGCAGCCAAGAGGGCGCCAGACTCATGGGGACAATCAGAATGTTGTAGAAATCCTCGGCAACGATGCAACCGACCAGAATAGCGCCGATAATCAGGTGCTTTCGTTGGTTGTTAACGCGTGCCTTTAGCTCGACTTGTGTGCTCTTGCGTGCCGTCCAAAAGATATATAGTCCCACGAAAACAAGGAATACCTGACGCATCGTGTAGTAGAGCCATTGATGAATGGGGCCGTAGGGGACAGCGACGATAATCAGCAGCTCGCTCAGCAAGAACGTTGCGACGGGAATGACAAACTGCTTTTTTGAATGCTTGTCGAGCAAATCCATGGCAATGAGCCAAATAAAAGCCTGCGAAGCGGTCGCCACAAAGGTCCGCAACACAGGCATGGTAATTGAGTAATAGTCGCTGGCCGGAAAACTCTGGTTTTGCAGCGTGTATTCAAAAAAGAAAATCTCGGTCATCTCGATGGCATAGCAGATAAATACGCCGCTGCCATAGATAAAGAAGCGTCGACGAGATGAAGCATAGGCGGCAAGCGAGAGCACCGCCGTCACAATACAGATCACGAGTATCGCTAGGGTATAGAAGAACATCAGGGTGTTCATCTGTCACCGTCCCATCTCATTTATTCTATGGCCGAGCCCTGTATACCTTGTGGGATATAGACGTCTCAACCCTTCGTTTCATTGCGGATTAGGCGCCGAGATACAGCATAGCCGTATACCGTTCGCGGTTCTAGATGGTAAACCCCCTGTAAACTCTTGACCTGCGGGTTTATATAGATTTAGAGGGGGTGTAACTCCGTGAACGGTCTTTAATCCCGAATAAACTAGGTAAAAATTGCATACGGGTGAATGATGGTCTTGTCAACACGAGGCGTGATGTACGAGCGCCTCATAGTAATAGTCGGCAAGACCGGCGGAAAGGAAATCGACATGGCACTGCCTAAGGATTTCATCGACACCAACGACTTCACCAAAGAGCAGATCCTGGCTATCGAGGATCTTGGCCTGGCAATGAAGAAGGCCATCAAGGTTGACGGTTATTATCCGCACCTGCTCCGCAACAAGAGCCTTGGCATGATCTTCCAGCAGGTCTCCACCCGCACCCGTCTTTCCTTCGAGACCGCTATGTGCGACCTCGGCGGCCACGCTCAGTTCTATGGCCCTGGCACCATTCAGCTCGGTGGCCACGAGTCCCTGGGCGACACCGCTCGCGTCATGGGCGACCTGCTCGACATCATGATGGCTCGCGTTGACCGTCACAAGGACGTCGTCGGCCTCGCCGAGGGCTCCGCTGTGCCCGTCATCAACGGCATGTCCGAGTTCAACCACCCCACGCAGGAGATGGGCGACCTCATGACCATGCTCGAGAACCTCCCCGAGGGCAAGAAGATCGAGGACTGCACCCTGGCCTTCATCGGCGACGCCACCCAGGTCTGCGTCTCCCTCATGTTCATCGCCTCCAAGGTCGGCATGAAGTTTGTCCAGTTTGGACCTAAGGGCCACCAGATCCCCGACGGCGGCCTGCACGTCGGCACCGTCGAGGAGCGCGCCGAGTTCGGCAAGCAGATGATGGCCATCGCCGAGGAGAACTGCAAGGTCTCCGGCGGCTCGGTCGTCATCTCCGACGACATCGAGTGCATCAAGGGCGCTGACTTCATCTACACCGACGTGTGGTATGGCCTGTACGACGAGGAGGTCTCGGGCGAGAACTACATGGACGTGTTCTATCCCAAGTATCAGGTCACCATGGACATGATGAACTTCGCCGGCCCCAACTCCAAGTTCATGCACTGCCTGCCGGCCACCCGCAACGAGGAGGTCGTCGACGAGGTCATGGACGATCCCGAGCGCTCCCTGTGCTGGGTCGAGGCCGAGAATCGCAAGCACTCCATCCGTGCTCTCCTTGCCGCCCTGGGCAAGCGCACCCCGCTCAACGACGAGGGTGTCGAGTACTCCGCCAAGGCTGAGCTCCACGCCGCTCTCGAGGCTCTCGAGCAGCTCTAAGCCTCAAGGCTTCTAAAAGCACGTTTGCGGGCGGCGGATGCTCGTCTCCTGTCGCCCGCTCACCGAGGCCCAAGCAATTGCCTTAATACCTTAGGGCCTCGGATCTGTCCAAGACTGAGCGAAGGAGCTCATCATGAGCGACGGAAAGAAAAAGCTTTCCTTCTTGACGGTCATTTCGACCATCATCTGCGTCGTCTTCGTTTGCGAGGCCGCCGCTCCTGCTGCCGCCATTGGCAACCAGCAGTTCTTCTGGTGGATCTTCCTGATCCTGACCTTCCTGCTTCCCTACGGCATGGTTGTCGCCGAGCTCGGTACCACCTATGACGGCGAGGGCGGCATTTACGACTGGGTACGCGATGGCCTGGGCGACAAATGGGGCGCCCGCATCTCGTACTACTACTGGGTCAACTACCCGCTGTGGATCGCCTCGCTGGCTACCATGTTTCCCGACATTTTGGGCATGGTCTTTGGCGTCGAGTTCAACTTGATCGCCAAGATGGGTATCGATCTTGCCTTTGTGTGGATCGTCTACCTCATGGGCCGCTCCAAGGCGGCCGACTCCGAGTGGGTCCTTAACGGTGGCGCCATCATCAAGGTCGCCGTCGCCGTTATCGTTGGCGCTTTGGGCATTTGGTATGCCATGGAGAACGGTTTTGCGAACGACATGTCCGCTGCCACCTTCCTGCCCGAGCTCACCAACACCAACGCTCTCGGCTACCTGTCGATCATCATCTTTAACTTCATGGGCTTCGAGGTCATCTGCACCATGACCGACGACATGGCCGATCCCGCTCGCGATATCCCCAAGGCTATCATCGTCGGTGGCCTGTCCATCGCCGTGATCTACCTGTTCGCTGGCTTTGGCATCGGCGCTGCTGTGCCGGCCGATTCCATCGACCCCGACTATGGCATGATTGTCGCAGTCCAGACCATGGTGGGCGACTCCATGATCTTCAAGGTCATCTGCATCGCCTTCCTGATCACCCTGTTCGCCAACATGGCCGCTTGGTCCTTCGGCGTTAACTCCGTTGCTCGCTACGCTGCCGAGCACGGCAACATGCCCAAGGTCTTTGCCTCGATGATCTCGGATGACGACATGCCCAACGGCGCCAACCTGGTCAACGCCATCGTTGCCTCCCTGGTACTGTGCCTGCAGCTGGTTCCCATCGACGCCATCTCCAACGGTGTCTTCTGGATGCTCTTCGGCACCTCCGTCGTCTTCCTGCTGCTCACCTATATCCCGATGTTCCCGGCGTTCCTCAACCTTCGCAAGAACGACCCGAACCGCGAGCGCATCTTCACGTTCCCGTTTAAGGGTGCCATGATGAAGGTCATGCTGGCCATCCCTTGCATCGAGCTGATCCTGGCCATCGTTGCAACGCTGGTGCCGTTCTCTGCCGCAGAAATTGGCGACAAGCTCCCGATGATCGTTATCTTCATCGTGCTTCTGCTCATCGGCGAGGTTGTCCGCGTCGTCAGCGCCAAGGGCCGCGAGACCGAGTACATGGGTCTCACCCCCGAGCTGGCTGCTCAGCGTCTCGCTGAGGAGGCCGCCGAGGCCGAGGAGAACTAGAGCACCCGGTTCTGGGGCTCCAACCCTCCTCGCGTACCAACGTGCGCTTCGTCGGGCTTGTCGCTCCCGACTCCGGGCACTCTAGCCTCTTCGGAGGCGTGCCCAAACGACAGGTTTGCTAACCATTCCCCGGGGTGGGTGCGAGCGATAGCTCCGGTAACCACCGCCCACCCCAATCTCTCTTCCGTATCCTTCGTGCGTTTTGTCTCCGCGCACTTGGCTACGTCGCCGCTCGCCGGTGCGGCACCGTGAAAATCGGCACCGGGCGCCCCGACCTTTGCCGGGGGACGGGCGCCCACTATCTCTTGGTTTTAGGCTGCGGGTAACCCGCCCGCGGCAAGCGATCGTTCGATTTGGAGGAAATCTTATGCGTACGATCACCGAGTCCGAGTCCACCCCCAAGGCCGACGGCTTCTTTATGCCCGCCGAGTTCGCCCCGCAGGATCGCGTGTGGATGGGCTGGCCCCACCGCACCGACACCTGGGCCCACGGCGCCAAGCCGGCTCAGAAGCAGTATGCCGCCATCGCTCGCGCCATCGCCGAGTTCACCCCGGTCACCATGTGCGCCAACCAGGCCGACTACGCCAACTGCAAGGCCGTCTTCGAAGAGGACGAGAACGTCACCGTTATCGAGATGACCACCGACGACGCTTGGTTCCGCGACACCGCTGCTACCTATGTCATCAACGGTAAGGGCGAGAAGCGCGCCAACCACTGGCACTTCAACGCCTATGGCGGTCTCGTCGATGGCCTTTATTTCCCGTGGGATAAGGACGAGCAGATCGCCCTTAAGATGGCTGAGCTCTCCGGCTGCCGTCGCTATCGTCCCGACGACATGATCCTCGAGGGCGGCTCCATCACCGTTGACGGCGAGGGCACCCTTGTCGTGACCGACCAGTGCCTGCTTTCCCCGGGCCGCACCTGCTCTGCGGTCCTGGAGGAGGAAGAGGATCCCGAGTCCATCTGGCCCAAGTTCCACAAGAAGTTTGAGCCCTGGAGCGAGGAGCTTCGCGCCTATATGGACGAGCACCTCAAGGATTACCTGGGTGTCGAGAAGGTTATCTGGGTCAAGGAGGGCATCGACCCCGAGGAGACCAACGGCCACATCGATGACGTTGCTACGTTCATCGCCCCGGGCGTCATGGCCTGCATCTGGACCGACGATCCCGAGTATCCGTTCTACGAGCAGTGCCACGCTGCATACGAGACCCTCTCCAACGCCGTTGACGCCAAGGGCCGCAAGATGAAGGTCTACAAGCTCTGCATGCCCGTGAACCCGCTGTTCATGGATCAGGCCTCCTGCGACACCATCGACGCCGACGAGAACGCCGAGCCGCGCGTCCCCGACGAGCCGCTAATCGCCTCCTACATGAACTACCTCGTGACCAACCACGGCGTTATCGTCCCGCAGTACGGCGACGAGAACGACCAGCTGGCCGTCGACACGCTCCAGAAGATCTACGACGAGGTCTGGGGCGAGGGCGTCTACAAGTGCGTCGGCGTTCAGTCCGAGCAGGTCGTCTTCGGTGGCGGCAACATCCACTGCATCACGCAGCAGGAGCCGTCCGCGTAGTTGTCTGTCTTCCCGAGGCACGGCACCTTGCCCTTCAATCGTCGGGCATGACCCTTAAGGTCTATGCCCTCCTCTTTCAGGGCAATCTGCCGCACCTCGGAAACCCAGCCAATCACGCAGACGCTTAATCGGCTGGCTTCCTGAGCCGTGATGCTTCGGGAACCCAGCCGGTCAAGCGGACAGGTGGCGTGTCGTCCCATCTCGGGGCATTGATGGGCTGCTGCTTGATGTCTTGGTCGGCTGGGTTTTTCTTTGGGCACTCCGTTGCCTCTACTTCGGAGTGCCCGACTCTTTGATTGAGTACGCGTCTGATCTGGGATTTATTGCGGGTTAGGCCAATTGTTCGCTTGAATTTCCCAGGTCAGACGCGTATTCAATTGCTGATAGTTTCCGGTTGCGAGCGCGACCGTTTTGATCGGAGTATCTATGTACCAGCGTATCGTTATCTACACGCGCCTGTTCCGCGAGCGTTGGTCCAACAATTGCATCCTCTCTTCTCTTTGGGATGGCACCTGCACCGGTGACGCGGCCTGCAACCCTACCTTGGGCTGCGCCTTCGGTACAGATGCCATCCTTTTTGCTGTAGGGGGAGCGTGTCGTGGCAGGTAAAAAGTTCTCCCTGTTCGAGGTCATCCTCTCGGTTATCTGCGTTGTCTTTACCATCGAGGCGGCCGCTCCGGCATCTGCCATGGGTAACGTGCAGTTCTTCTGGTGGATCTTCCTCATCATTACGTTTTTGCTTCCCTATGGCCTGGTGGTGGCCGAGCTCGGTACGGCGTTCGATTCCGAGGGTGGCCTGTACGATTGGGTTCGCCTGGGCTTGGGCGACCGTTGGGGCGCCCGCTGCTCCTGGTGCTATTGGGTCAACTTTCCACTGTGGGTGGCAAGTATCGCCTGCATGTTCCCCAGTGTCATCAATGCGGTATGGGGCATCGAATTTTCGCTTGGGGTCCGAATTGCCATCGAGCTTGCCTTTGTGTGGGGCGTCACGGTCATGGCAATGCAGCCGGTGGCCGAGGCCGATTGGGTCATGGATGGCGGCGCCGTCATCAAGGTGCTCATTACCACCGTGGTGGGAATCGTCGGCATCTGGTTTGCCTGCAATAAAGGCTTTGCCAACGATATGTCGCTCAAGACTTTCATTCCAGATCTGGGCGACACCAATTCATTGACATACCTATCGATCATCCTGTTTAACTTTATGGGCTTCGAAGTGGTAGCGACCTTTGCCAGCACGATGAAAAACCCGTCGCTCGATATCCCCAAGGCGGTTATCGCCGGTGGTGTTGCCATTGCGGCAATCTATATCATCTGCGGCATCGGCATCGGAGCCGCGGTTCCCACCGAGCAGCTTTCGCTCGATTCGGGCATTGTGGACGCGGTTGCCGCCATGGTGGGGCGCGCTCACCCGCTGACAATGGTCGTGGGCGTGGCATTTTTGGTAACGCTGTTCGCCAACATGATCTGCTGGAGTTTTGGCGTCAACAACGTGGCGAGCTATGCCGCGCGCCATGGCAACATGCCGCGCCCCTTTGCACTGGTGTCCAAGAAGACCGGCATGCCCAATGGCTCGGCACTCATTAACGGTTGTTTTGCCAGCTTGGTGCTGCTACTTCAGATTCCGCTGGGCGAAGGTTCCGACGTCTTTTGGGTCTTCTTCTCGATGAACGTCGTCTTTCTGCTCATGAGCTATATCCCGATGTTCCCGGCGTTTTGGCGTCTGCGTAAATACGACGGTCGCCCGCGTGTGTTCCGCACGCCCTTCGAGGGCAAGGTGCTTGCGGTAGCGCTTGCGGTGCCGGTGGTAGAGCTCGTGCTTTCGATTGTTGCGACAATCGTGCCGCTTAACAGCTCGCCCGCCGAGATGTCAAAGTTGCCGATCCTCATGGGTGTGGTGATCGGCGTGTTGCTGGGCGAGGTTTCGCGCCTCATATCGCGCCGCGGCCGCAGTATCGACAATCCCGGCGTTGGTGCAAAGGGGTCAGATTACTTTGCACTAAAACAGTAGCGCCGCGAGTTGCGCGGCGCTTGATGCATCTTGGATTACTGCTCGCGGTGCTCGGAATCGGAAGCGAGCTTGGGCGCAAAGTAGGGGACGTGGCCCAGGTACGGGCAGCCGTCCGAACGCGTCTCGACGACGCAGGGGACATCATCGTAGGTAAGTGAGCCGCTTAAGCGGACGAAGGCCTTGGCGGCAGGAGCAATGAGCATCTTGAGCGGTGCGATAGGTGCCATGGCATCTCCTTTCCTGTATGCGACCCGTGTTTTGGCGCGAATGTATACGCCGCAAGTCTAGCATCCCGCCGATGAGAGCTCCAAACCACCACAAAGGGGATGGGCAGATGCAAGTGAGTAGGCTTTTTGGGATCTGCCGAGCACATCGCGACAAACGCTCAATAAAACCGCAGGTTAGAGCTGTGGCGTTTTGGAGCGTGCTTGGCCTTCCGCAAGAAGTCTACTCACTTGGTTTTTTCCGGTAAAAGACCGCCGCGAGGTGGAGTGGCTCCTCCGCGGCGGTCGGCGTTTGCCCAGATAAAACCTGCCAAAATAAACCTGTCTACTCTTTGAGCCAGAGCCGACACTAATTCAAATGGCGAAATCAAAGGGCGTTCTCCGCATGGAGGGCGCCCTTTGATTTCGCAGGATGTTTTGCGCGGCAGTCATAAGGCCCAGGCGGTTGCTGACGCCGAGCTTGCGATAGATGGCGTTGACGTGCTTCTTGACGGTTGACTCGCTTATGAATAGCTCGTTTGCCATTTGTTTGTTCGTTTTGCCGTCGAGCATGAGCCGCATGACTTCGGCTTCGCGCGGTTGGATATTGTGTTCTGTAATGAAGGCGTTCAGATGGTTTGCGTCTTCTGTCTGGGTGAGCTTAATGCCCCGAGGATAGAGGTTGGCGAGCGCGAGGCTCGCGTGCCGAGCGACTTCGAGCAGGATTGCGAGCTCGGTGTCGGTGAAGTCTCCGGCCGTGCGTTCGCGAAACAGGGTGATGCTTCCTAGCGGGCTGTCGTTGTGCGCGAGCGTGGCCGTACAGCCAAAGTAGACGCCCTGCGGTTCCATCCATTTGCGATAGATGGGCGTGGCATCGCGTCGCTCGACGTCGACGAGGTCGAGGTCGCGGTAGACGCCGACCTTATGTAGGCCAAAGCTCCATGTTGTATAGTCCATCGCGGCGTAGCGGTTGTAGTAGTCGCTCAGCGCGCGGTCGTCCATTCCGCTGCTTGCGGGGTGGACGTAGCGTGGGGCATCACTGCCCGCCGCCTCGATCAGGTCGAACATGGCGATCCGATGGGGCACGAGCCCTGTCGTTCCCTCGAGGGTCTCCTTTTGCAGCTTATCGACACCGTGTGATGCGTGGATTGCAAGCGCGAGCTCGTTGAGAGCAGTCCAGGTCGTACTGTCCAACTCAATAGTCTGCTGTTTATTGCATGGGGGCATAGGGCGTCCTTTCCATTGTGGAACCCAGTATGTCATGTTCTCGGCCTGAATAGAACTTTAGGTCAGCGAATGGTATACCGTCGGTCGCTGAAAGGGGCTCGAGGGACCATTGAGAACATCTCGGTGCGACCGCATCATGGTCTCGTCAAGCAAAAGCACCGAGATTTAGGAGCTTGAAATGAAGACCATCTACGAGAGTGAGTCCACACCTAAGAAGGACGGGTTCTATATGCCCGGCGAGTATGAGGAACAGGAGCGTACCTGGATTCTGTGGCCGCACCGCTCCGACGTGTGGCGCTACGGCGCCAAGCCGGCGCAGAAGGTCTTCACCGAGATCATCAAGACCATTGCACGTTTTCAGCCCATCACTGTGGGCGTTAACACCGAAGACTTCCCCGCGGTGTGTGAGATCTTCGACGGCGTTGAGAACGTGCGCGTTATCCACATGGAGTACAACGACAGCTGGATTCGCGACCCCGGCCCGGCGTTCCTCGTTAATGACAATGGTGAGGTTGCTCTTTCGCACTTCCACTTTAATGCTTACGGCGGTTTCATTGACGGCCTGTATTTCCCGTGGGACAAGGACGCTTCCATTGGCTTGCAGGTGGCACAGCTCGAGCAGGTTAACCGCTATCGTCCCGAGGATTATATCCTCGAGGGTGGCTCGTTCAACTGTGATGGTCAAGGCACCGTCGTGACCACCGAGATGTGTCTGCTCAACGAGGACCGCAACCCGCAGTACACCAAGGAGCAGATTGAGGAGAAGCTCTCTGAGTATCTCGGTATCGAGAAGGTTATCTGGATCAAGGACGGTATCGATCCGTACGAAACGAACGGTCATGTGGACGACGTCGCATGCTTTAGTGCGCCCGGCGAGGTCTGCTGCATGTGGACCGATGATCCCAGCCATAAGTTCTACAAGGAGTGCCAAGAGGCGTATAAGACGCTTTCCGAGACGACGGATGCTCGTGGCCGCAAGCTCAAGATCCACAAGGTGATTATGCCTGCGACCTCGGTATATATGACCGAAGAGGAAGCCAGCACGATTGACCCCGTCGAGGGCGTGCTGCCGCGTACCCCCGAGGATGCTTTCGAGCCGAGCTACCTCAACTTCCTGCCCGTCAACGGCGCAGTGCTGGTGCCACAGTTTGGCGACCCCAACGATGCCCAGGCACTCAAGGATATTCAAGCCGCCTATCCGGATCGCGAGGTCATCGGCATCATGACGCGCGAGGTCATCTATGGTGGCGGCAACATCCACTGCATCACCCAACAGCAGCTCAAGGCGCGCTGCAAGTAGAGGCGGTTGCACGGCACACGGGGTAGTGTCGATATGACCTGGGGCCCGCTGGCGCACACGCTGGCGGGCCCTTTTGCGTGCGGCGGGCAGCATTGCACGCGGGCGCTCGGGTCTAAGCGAGGGTACCAGGGGGCCTTGCTTATCGTCGATAGTTGGTCTAGAATCGTCGATAGTCGATGATAGGGGGTAGCATGCAGCTTGTTGAAAGTGAGACCGTGGAGTTCAAGTGCACATTTACCCCTAAGCTGCTCAAAGCTGTGGTGGCGTTTGCCAATTCGAATGGCGGTACCTTGTATATCGGAATCGACGATTTTGGCAGCATCGTCGGCGTGGACGATATCGATGCCACCATGCTTCAATGCTCTAATGCAATAACCGATGGCGTGTATCCCGACGTTTCTGAAATCACGACGGTCTCCGCATTGGACATCGATGGCGCAGCGTTGGTGAAAATCGAGGTGGAAGCGGGTCCTCACAAGCCGTACTGCCTGTGCTCGAAGGGATTTGTTCCCGCCGGGGTATATCGGCGCCTGGGTCCTGCCAACGTGCCCATCGAGATGGCCCAGATCCGCTCGATGATCAAGCGCACCGACGGCGATTATTTTGAGACCGCGCGCTCTCATGAACAGAGTTTGACGTTTTTTGAAGCCGAGCGGGTCTTTAGGCGCGCGGAGATTACGTTTGATCAAACCTCTCAAAAGAATCTCGGCCTTATCGATGAGCTGGGCTTTTACACCAATTTGGCACTGCTGGTCTCTGACCAAAACCCCTTTGCAGTCCGCGCTGGCCTCTTCAACGACGATGCGTATACCGAGTTTATCGACCGTCAGGATGGCGAGGGCTCGATCTTTAGGCAGATAGAGGATATCGAACGGTTCCTCAATATATCGAACGCAACGCGTATGTACTTTGTGCCGGGAAGACTTGATCGCATAGATAAGGACGACTATCCCCGCGAGGCTGTTCGAGAGGGAATTCTGAACCTGTTTATCCATCGCGACTACGAATCTTCGGTGGCGTCTCTTATCAAGATGAGCCGTACGGCGCTTGAATTTACCAATGCGGGAGGGCCGCAGCACATCAGCGTCGAGGAGGCGCTTGCGGGCGGCTCGGACGCTCGGAATCCAAAGCTGCAACTGCTCTTTTTGCGCCTGGGGATGGTCGAGGCGTTTGGAACGGGCCTCAAGGGGATCCGCGCGCTCTATGAGGCGGAAGGGTTGGAACCCGAGGTCTGCGCCTACCCTGCAATGTTTAGGTTGTCGCTGCCCAACGTCAATGCCGTGCGCAATTCCCATCTGACGCCTCGTGGCAATAGCGGTCCCAACTTGCGTGGGGATTACAGCGATTATGAGCAGCTCGAGCGGGAAGGGGCGCTGCCGCCCGATGTTTCGCAAGCGTTTACATCCGTGCGAGCGCAGCGAGAGGGGCACGTGTCGATGAATGGCGACTGCGGCCACGAGGTGCGTGCCAAGCTCGTGGAGGAGCTTGGCTTTGATGTTGCGTGCAAGGCGTCCGCGATGCTACAGGATGTCTCGGACGAGCGACGTGGTGGATACGCTCGCACCTTGATTCGCTTTGCCCTTGAGCGGCCCCGCGGCTTTACGCGCCAGGATGCCTCGGACGCTCTGGGAACTGGGCGCGACGTGACGCTGCGGGTTATCAACGGTTTGCTTGAGGAAGGCGCACTCGTTAAAGAGGGGCGCGCTCGGGCGACGAGATATCGCGCTGTCGGGCAGGTTTAGGGACGGGCGGTCCGGCCCCCTGGGTTAATCCTGGGTAGAGGCCAAGGGCCGGGTGCCCGGCTCGCCTTGATTGAAGGGGTACTTAGAGCGTGCCTCCGTACATGTAGACGATAAAGCCGTCGCCGGTGTCTTGGCTGTGGTCCTCCAGGATGCGCTTCATGTTGAGGTGTTCGTAAAACTGCCAGTCGGAGTTGCAGTCGCTCATCAGGAAGAACTTGGTGCAGCCTGCCTTGGCGAGCTCGGCGCGCGCAAGGTCGATGAGCTCGCGGCCGAGTCCCTTGCCCTGCCATTCAGGCACAATGATAATCAAGTTGAGTTGACCCTGGGCATATTCGTTGCCTGTGGCGGCAAAGCGATCCGCTGTAGCCTTTTCGCGGCTGTCTCCAAAGAGCGAGCCCTCGAGCTTGGCATCGGCGGTCTTTGCCATCTCGGTTGCCTGGGCGAACATCTCGTTATAGTAGGGCTCCCACGTGGGATTGGTGCGCGGCTTGCCGTCTTCGAAGATGCCGATGCAGCAGGCGGCGATAATGCGGCCCTCGGTCTCGGCGACAAGTGCGATGGGGGAGCGCTGCAGCTGCATGGCGATGTTAAAGCGCGCGCAGAAATCGGCAGCTTCGACGTCGCCGCGGTTGCGCAGCGTGTTGCACCACAGCTGGTTGTAGATGGCGGCGATGCCGGCCAGGTCATCGAGCGTGGCGGCGCGCAGGGTTACGTTGTCAAGGCTCATGGAGGCTCCTTCCAGGTTGGGTCAGGCCACCTATGAGTGTGACATGGCGACATCGTTGCCGCATCAACCATTCGGCAGACGAGCGCCGATACCTCGGGGACGGAGAGGTGGCAATTGGGTAGTCATTGGGGACGTTCTTGTTTGACTAGTCAAGCAAGAACGTCCCCAACGGCTACCCAAGGAGTGTCCCAAACCGCCGGCAGAAAAGGAGCGTCCCTAACTGCCACATCCGGAGCAAGATAACGCCGCAGGTAGAGGACGGACAGCGAGCGGGTCGCATTTGAGACAAGGTGACGTG
>URKV01000018.1 GCA_900548565.1 uncultured Collinsella sp. | reverse complement strand
CACGTCACCTTGTCTCAAATGCGACCCGCTCGCTGTCCGTCCTCTACCTGCGGCGCTGCCTTGCTCCGGATGCGGTATGCTCAACCTGCGGCGCCTTAGAGGTAGTCATTGGGGACGTTCTTAAATGACTAGGTTGGGCACATTGCTTTGAGATGTTATTCAATAAGCTGTGATGGCCTTTGAGCTGCTTACCTGCTTAAAGCAATTAACGGTGTGCATCTGCTATTGAAAATAATGCTCAAAAAATCGTTCAAGAAGTTGCGGGGCGATTTTTGATGCGTCGCGCGTCAAGTGATTTGGCAAGTTCTTGGTTAGATATTGGTCAGTTTTGGGGCAACCTTGCCAAAAGCTTGACGGATGCAGATTTAGACGTCGGCGAATGAACGCTTCGATTGCAATCCAAGCAAAATTCTGGGCTGATTCTCGATAATCGCTCTCAATCGTCCCTTGTCGTGCGTCGCCCTCGCGTACAATCTGCTCCGACATTCGCGCGCCGCCCGGCGCTTAAGAGGGGAGGACCCCATGGCAAACGAGATCTGGACCATCAAGCGTTGTCTCGAGTGGACCAAGGAGTACCTGGCCGAGCGCGGTGAGGAGCATCCCCGTCTTTCTGCCGAGTGGCTGCTGTGCGCAGCAACGGGCCTGGCGCGTATCGACTTGTATATGCGCATGGACGAGACGCTCGACGCAGCGCAGCTCGAGACCATGCACGCGGCGGTCGTCCGTCGCGCAAAGGGCGAGCCGCTGCAGTACATCACCGGTAGCACGCAGTTTCGCATGATCGATGTCGCGTGCGCCCCCGGCGTGCTCATCCCGCGCCCCGAGACCGAGATGCTCGTCGAAGAGGTCCTGAACTATCTGGATGCCGAGGTGCTGAGCCCCGAGGCCGCCGCCCGCCAGCGCGTGGAGCTGCCTTGGAACGATGAGGTCGAGCAGGCTCGCAAAGCCGAGGCGGCGCTGGCCGACGAACGCGCGACCGCCGAGCGCCGTGCCGCTAACCTGACGGCTGCCGATGAGGCGGCGCTAGGCGGCGACGTACTGGGCAGCCGTGCCTATGCCGAGGAACTGGCCGACCGCGAGGCCGAGGAAGCCGCCGCGCAGGCAGCAGAAGCCGAAGCCGCGGAAGCCGAAGCCGCGGAAGCCGCCGAGCCCGAGCTCGACGAATACGGCATCGCCATTGAGGGCAACGACCAACAGACGACTCTCGTGCAAGATGCCGCCGAGGCCAACGTACCTGCTCCAGCCGGGCCCCGCACTGCCCGCGTTCTCGAGGTCGGCTGCGGCACGGGCTGCATCTCGCTCTCGCTTGCCTGGGAGCGTCGCGGCCACGTTACCTGCACTGCTACCGATATCGAGCCGCGCGCCATCGACCTTGCTACCAAAAACCGCGATGCGCTTGGCCTCACGTCCGACGAGGTCACCTTCAGCCTCACGAACCTGGTGAGTTCCATTCCCCGCGAAGAGTGGGGCACCTTTGACGTACTCGTCTCCAACCCGCCCTACATCCCCACCGATGTCATGCGCTCACTGCCGCACGAGGTCAAGGACTTTGAGCCCGACCTGGCGCTCGAGGGCGGCGCCGACGGCCTCGATATCTTCCGCCGTCTGCTCAACGCGGCGCCCTACATGCTGCGCGCCGGCGGCCTGTTTGCCTGCGAGCTCTACGAGGGCGCGCTCGACGCTGCGGCCGAGCTCTGTCGTCAAGCGGGTCTGTCGGACGTGCGCATCGTCCACGACCTCACCGATCGCCCCCGCATCGTTCGAGCCATCGTCACCGAGCCCAAGCAGCGTATTTAAGCTGAACTAATAGACATTTGCTCAAGTTTGCTCTTGCAATATACCGTAAAACTTCTACTATAGAAGGAGAAAGGTATGTCAAATCAGCTGCATCGGTACCGTATCGTGCTTGATTACATTGAACCTTGGCTTGATGAGCAGGATGAAGCTACGCTGAAGCAGATTTATGCAGACCTTTTGGTGCTCGAGAAGGAAGGTCCCAGCCTTGGTCGTCCACTGGTTGACCGTGTCAAGGGCTCGAAGCTTCATCATTTAAAGGAGCTGAGAGTGACTTCATGTGGTGGGCAGGTGATCCGCATCCTCTTCGCCTTTGACCCCAAGCGCCAGGCGGTATTGCTATTGGCGGGTGATAAGTCGCGAGCGGGATCGTCAAGGGCAAAATGGAACGGCTGGTATGCGATCAACATTCCAAAGGCCGAGCAAATATACCGTCGCCACGTAAGGAGGCTCGATCGAGATGGAATTGCATGAGTATATGGAATCTCGCGGGATAACACGCGACTCCATTACCGCCGAGCAGGAGAGGACTCGCGATCGTATCGAAGCCTATAAGCTTGCTCAGATTCGCAGGCTAAAAGATCTAACACAGGTGTCGGTCGCCCAATCGATGGGCGTTTCTCAAAAACGCGTATCCGAGCTCGAGCGTGGGGAATTGGGTTCGATGAGGCTTGACACGCTGAGCAGGTACGCAGAGAGCCTCGGCGGAAAACTGGTTGCAAGCATCGAGTTTCCCGATCGTACCGTTACGCTTGCGCGCTAAAAATCTTCAATTAACCCCCTCACTTTCACCGACTACTAGAGCCGCTCACCAAACCAACATGCGCTCTGGGCAAATAGGTTGAACGTTTCGTGCGAGAATGCCCCACAGTAAACAAACTTGCACCAGAGCGTAAGGGGCTGGCATACACATGCAGACGGTCTATCGGTTATACGAGGGAGCGCGCGAGCCGCATCGGCTTGCAGTCGAGCGCACGGCCGAGCTACTCGGTCGCGGCGGCCTGGCGCTTATTCCAACCGAGACGGTCTACGGTGTCGCCGTGGCGGTCAACGCTTTCTCGGATGCCGTTCCACAAGATACAAGTGAGCCTCTGCCGTGGCCGCGCGATCCGCAGGCCACCGTCAACGGCGCCGCGGTCCCCGCGCTCGGTACCGGCTATCGTCGTATCTTTACCCTCAAGCAGCGCGAGCTCACCCAAACGGTTGCCTGGCTGGTCGATGATGCCGAGGCGCTCGACCGCTATGGCGTGGATATCCCTCATGAGGCCCGCATGCTCGCCCGACGATGCTGGCCGGGTGCCCTGACTATCGTGGTTAAGGCGGCCCCCTGCGTGCCGACCTTTATGCGCGCCGCCGACGACACGGTGGCACTTCGCGCTTCGGCCTCGCCCGTGGTGCAAGCGCTCATCCGCGCCTGCGGCAGCCCTCTTGCCTGCACCAGCGCCAACACGCATGGAGCGCCCGCGCCGGCAAGTTTTGCCACGGTGGAGGAGCGCATCCTGGAGGGGGTCGATGTGGCCGTCGACGCCGGTGAGACCCCGTGTCGCGATGCCTCAACCATCGTGTCGTTTCAGCACGGCGAGCTCCAGATCCTGCGCCAAGGCGCGCTTCCCGCATCAGAGATCGAACGGGTCCTGTCCGACCCGATGCAATAGAAAGGTTTAAGCGATGTCGTTGAATCTAGGTAGCCTGGGTATGGAAGACGCCCCGTTTAGCTTTGGCGGTTCCTACATCATGGCGCTCGACTGCGGCACTACCTCGGTACTCGCGACCATCGTCGACGAGTACGGCTGCATCGTCGCCCAGGCGCGTCGTAGCGTCAAAACCAGCTTCCCGCGCCCCGGCTGGGTGGAGCAGGATCCCACGGAGGTGCTTGCCAGCCAGATCGGCGTGATGATGGAGGTCCAGTTTAAGAGCGGCATCCATTCTGACCGCATTGCCGCCATCGGTATCTCCAACCAGCGCGAGACCACGGTAGTGTGGGACCGCATAAGCGGCCAGCCCATCTATAACGCCATCGTGTGGCAATGCCGTCGCACCGCACCTCTGATCGACGAGCTGGTCGAGCAGGGCGCAGAAGAGCTGGTGCGCTCCCGCACGGGGCTTACGCTCGACCCGTATTTCTCGGCCTCCAAGGTGCAGTGGATTCTCGATAACGTCGACGGTGCGCGTGAGAGCGCGGCGGCGGGCGACCTCATGTTCGGCACCATCGACACCTGGCTCATCTACAACCTCACCGGCGGTCAGGTCTTTGCCACCGACTACACCAATGCCAGCCGCACCGCGCTCTTTAATATCCATGCGCTCGATTGGGACGACGATCTGCTGGCACTTTTCGACATCCCGCGTTCCATGATGCCCGAGGTTCGTTGGAGCTCGGGCGACTACGGCCGCGTCGCGAGCGACATCATGACCAACATGCCACCCATCATGGGCGTGGCGGGCGACCAGCAGGCGTCGCTGTTCGGCCACTGCTGCTTCCATCCCGGCCAGACCAAAAACACCTATGGCACGGGTTGCTTTATGCTCATGAACACCGGCGACGAGATCGTCGAATCCAAGAACGGTCTGGTCTCCACGATCGGTATCGCCGCGGACGGCAAGATCAGCTATGCGCTCGAGGGCTCTATCTTTGCCGCCGGCTCAACCATGAACTGGCTGCGTAACAACATGGGCATCATCTCGAGCGTGAGCGAGTCCGCGCAACTCGCCACTTCGATTAACGACAACGAGGGCTGCTACTTCGTCCCCGCCTTCGCAGGCCTGGGCGCTCCCTGGTGGGACCCGCATGCTCGCGGTATCGTGTGCGGCCTGACCGGCGCCTCGAGTCGCGCGACCATTGTGCGTGCGGCCTGCGAGTCCATGGCCTACCAGAGTTATGACGTGCTACGCGCCATGGAGCAGGACGTGGGACTTTCGATTGAGCGCCTGTCCGTTGATGGCGGTGCCTCGCGCAACGAGTTCATCATGCAATTCCAGGCCGATCTGCTGGATATCCCCGTGCTGCAGTGCGAGACGGTGGAGACCACGGCGATTGGCGCCGCGTACTTGGCGGGCCTTGCTGTCGGCTATTGGGAGGATTTGGAGGAGCTGGAGCAAAACGCTCAGATCGTCAAAGTCTTCCATCCTCACATGTCCGCCGAGCGCCGTGAGAGCAACCTCGCTGGTTGGCGTGATGCCGTCAAGCGTTCGCTCAACACCGCTCAGTAGGGTTGCGACGAGCTGCTCGATACAACAAACCGTTAAACTTATGCACGGCGCGAGGCAACAATGTCGCCATGCGTCTTGTCAGCAAGGCCATCTTCCGGCCGCAACGAAAGGGGCAATCAACCCATGACCGTCACCTACGATACGTCCCGCGTGACGCTTGTCGACCATCCGCTCGTCCAGCACAAGCTGTCGATCCTGCGCGACAAGAGCACCGGCACCAACCAGTTCCGCCAGCTCGTGCGCGAGCTTGCGCTCTTTGACGGCTACGAGGCCATGCGCGACCTGCCCATGGAAGACGTCGAGGTCGAGACCCCCATCACCACTGCCACGTTTAAGCAGCTTGCCGGCAAGAAGCTCGCCATCGTTCCTATCCTGCGCGCGGGCCTCGGCATGGTCGATGGCATCCTCGACTTGGTACCCTCCGCTCGCGTGGGCCACATCGGTATGGAGCGCGACGAGGTCACCCACGAGCCGCATGAGTATTACTGCAAGATGCCCAAGGATATCGATCAGCGCATCTGCCTGGTTGTCGACCCCATGCTCGCCACGGGCGGTTCGGCCGAGATGGCCATCAGCTACCTGCGCGAGCGCGGTGTCAAGGATATCCGCATGCTGTGCATCGTCGCCGCGCCCGAGGGCCTCAAGTCGCTGACCGAAAAGGACCCTGACGTACATATTTATACGTGCGCCATCGACGACCATCTCAACGAGGCCGCCTACATCGTTCCCGGCCTGGGCGACGCCGGCGACCGCATTTACGGCACGCTGTAATCTCTGGGCCATACCGGCTAACGTCAAAAATACGAAGAAATGGTGCGCGCGGGCGAGCAAAAGACGTCCGCGCGCACTCCTGTTAACGGACGTTTTGCGCTGAAGGGTTCGAAAAAACGTATTACCGTACCCGCGGCATAAAGAAGGCCTTAAGAAAACGTACAGGTGCGTATTAACCGTTTGTTTTACGGTTGTACTTTAGCGATTGGCTCGTACAATAGTCACCAATGTTTGGCGGGAACTGTTCTGTGAGGCGTTAAAAAGGAAAGTGAGGACGCCAGTGTTTCAGATAGCCGATCTGCTCGCTATCGTTGCAGGTGCCATCGCGGGCGCAATTGCCTTCCTTCCCTTTGTCTTTACGCTCAAGCCGGTTCTTGACGATAAGCAGAATGCGGACATGCTCAAGGGTATGGTGAGTCTGGCGGTCTCGGCAGTCGCCCTGCTCGTCTTTACCTTGGTTGTGTTTGCGTTGTTCGGAGAGGCATTTCGCATGTTCCTCCTGGGCGAGGCGATCGGTTTCGTGGCTTTTATGGCCGCCTGCACGGTTCGCGTCGCCAAGGCGCTGCGGGATCCTCATGAGGTCGAAAGGTAAGTCGTGGAAATTTTTGAAAAGCTGCCTGATGAGATTAATCATCTGGTCAGCGAGTTCAGCTCCACCCCTGTCGTGGGCGATTTGAGCTGCGGCATCACGCAGTACTCGTTTTGGCTGATCGTCTCCACGATCGTGCTCCTGATCGTCCTGGCCGTGTTCAAGAAGAAGCAGACCCTGGTTCCCAAGGGCTTCTTCGTCAACGGTTTCGAGTACATCATCGAGTACGTCGAGAACGATATCGGCAAGGGCGTCGTGGGTGAGAACTGGAAGAAGCACTTCCCGTTCCTGTGCTCGCTTTTCCTGTTCATCCTGATCAATAACATGATCGGCCTGATCCCGGGAATGAAGCCCGGCACCGGCGCAATCGGCTCCACCGCCGCACTCGCCATTTTCGCCTTCGTGTACTTCATCTACTACGGATGCAAGGCTCACGGCGTGATCGGCTACATCAAGAGCCTCGCCCCGCAGGGCGTGAGCTTCCCGATGAACGTGCTCGTGTGGGTCGTCGAGCTTTTCTCGACCTTCCTGCGCCTCATCACGCTCGCCGTCCGTCTGTTCTGCAACATGTTCGCAGGACACGTGGTCATGGGCTCGTTCGCCATCATGGCGAGCATGTTCATGCAGCCGCTGCTTCAGCAGGTTTCCGCGGCCCACGCCGTCGGCGCCCTGCCTTCGCTGGCCTGGCTTGCCATCCTCATCCTGATCTATGCGATCGAGCTTGTGGTCGGTGCCATCCAGGCTTACGTCTTCACGGTCCTTACCGCCGTGTATGTCTCCGAGGCAGAGGAGGTCGCGGAGGAGGAGTAGTCTTCCGTTCGCGCCTTAAAGGTAAGGCAATTCGTTAAACCGCCGGTGCCCGTACCCATGGAGCCCGGCAGTTATAAAAAGGTTATCCTGCGTGAAATAAGACACGCACGACAAAGGAGGAATCGTGGGAGTTATCGGTTACGGTCTCGGTGTTATCGGCGCTGGTCTTGCTATCGGCCTGTCTGCTCTGGGTGCTACGGGTGCTATGGCCCGTCAGCCTGAGGTCCAGGGCCGCGTGTT
Source organism: uncultured Collinsella sp. (assembly GCA_900548565.1). Classification (GTDB taxonomy): domain Bacteria; phylum Actinomycetota; class Coriobacteriia; order Coriobacteriales; family Coriobacteriaceae; genus Collinsella. The sequence continues at coordinate 13,075 of URKV01000018.1, read as the reverse complement.
CACCGTCTTCATCATGGGCTCCGCCTTCGGCGAGGCTCTGGCTCTGATCGGCTTCGTTGTCGCGCTGATCGTTAAATAGCACGGAGCGTCAAGTATGAATCTTTCATCCCAGAAGAGCGCGATCGCACTCTCCGCGTCCGCGGCCGCGCTGCTCATGCCGGTTTCCGCGTTCGCCGAGGACGGCGCCGCCGGTGCGGACATCCTCATCCCTAAGATGGCGGAGTTCATCCCGGCGCTTATCGCCTTCCTGATTATCTGGATCGTGCTGGCCAAGGTCGCCCTGCCGGGCATCATGAAAACCATGGAGGAGCGCGGCAAGAAGATCGAGGAGAGCCTCGACGAGGCCGAGAAGACCAAGCAGGAGGCTATCGCCAAGCGCGCTGAGTCCGACTCGATCGTCACCGACGCCCGTCGTCAGGCTGCCGACATCGTTCTCGAGGCCCGTAAGGACGCCGAGTCCGAGCGCGCCCGTATCATCGAGGCTGCTCACAAGGAGGCCGAGGAGATCATCGCCAAGGCCCATACGACCGTCGAGGACGAGCGCAAGTCCATCTACGCCGGTGCCGCGAACTCCATCGCCGACCTGTCCGTTGCCGTCGCCACCAAGATCGTGGGCGAGGCACTCGAGAACGAGGCCGAGCAGAAGAAGCTCATCGAGCGCTACATCCAGGAAGCAGGTAGCCTGAATGCCGACTAGCCGCTATCAGGACAAAGTGCTCGAGACCTACGCGCGCTCCCTTCTGGAAGCCGCCAAGGCCGAGAACCATGTGTTCGAGGACCTCGAGATGATCGAGCGCTTGGCTTCTGCCAACCCCGAGATCATCGCCGTGCTCGACACCATGTCCAAGCGCGACCAGCTCGACCTTCTTCCCAAGGTGGCAGCTGCCTTTAAGTATGTTGCCGAGGAAGACGAGGATGTAGTGGGCGTGACCGTCACCACGGCGATCCCGCTCGACGACGAGCTGCGTCAAACCATCACTAAGAAATGCGAGCAGGACTTCGGCCGCAAAGTATTCCTTATCGAGCAGGTCGACCCGTCTATTGTGGGCGGCCTGGTGCTCGAGGCCCGCGGCGAGCGTCGTGACATTACCGTCAAGACGCAGCTGCGCATCGCGCAGGAGACCCTCGCAAACTCTGCTAATTCGTACGGAGGTGAAGCCTAATGTCCGAAACCCTCAATGCCCAGGATATCGCCAAGAAACTGCAGGAGCAGCTCACGAGCCTCTCCGCGACGGTCGATACGCATGAGGTTTCAACGGTCGACGAGGTAGGCGACGGCATCGCGCGCGTCTCCGGCCTCAAGAGCGCCATGGCGGGCGAGCTTCTGGAGTTCAAGAGCTCCGATACCGGTGAGACCGTCTTCGGCCTTGCCCAGAACCTTGACCGTGACGAGGTCGGCGCCGTTCTGTTTGGTGCCGTCGACTCCATCAAGGAAGGCGACGAGTGCCGCACCACTGGCCGCATTATGGATATCCCTGTGAGCCGCGCCATGCTCGGCCGCGTCGTCAATCCGCTCGGCCAGCCCATCGACGGCCTGGGCGACATCGTCGCCACGCACCGTCGCCCCATCGAGTTCAAGGCCCCCGGCGTCATCGACCGTACCCCGGTGTGTGAGCCGGTTCAGACCGGTCTGCTCGCTATCGACTCCATGGTGCCTATTGGCCGCGGTCAGCGTGAGCTCATCATCGGTGACCGTAAGACCGGTAAGACCGCCATCGCCATCGACGCTATCCTCAACCAGCGCGGCAAGGGCATGGTCTGCATCTATGTCGCCATCGGCCAGAAGGCCTCCACGGTTGCCAACATCCGCGAGACCCTCGCTCAGCACGGTGCGCTCGACTACACCATCATCGTTTCGGCCACTGCTGCCGATTCCGCCCCTATGCAGTACATCGCGCCTATGGCCGGTGCCGCTATTGGCGAGTTCTTTATGTACAACGGCGAGGACGGCAAGCCCGCCAGCGAGACCAACCCCGGCGGCCACGTGCTCGTCATCTACGATGACCTGTCCAAGCAGGCTGTGGCCTACCGTCAGATGTCGCTGACGCTGCATCGTCCGCCCGGACGCGAGGCCTATCCTGGCGACATCTTCTACCTGCACTCTCGTCTGCTCGAGCGTGCCGTCAAGATGTCCAAGAAGAACGGTTACGGCTCCATGACGGCACTGCCGATCATCGAGACCCAGGACGGCGACGTCTCGGCCTACATTCCGACCAACGTCATTTCCATTACCGATGGTCAGATCTACCTGCAGTCCGAGCTCTTCTTCCAGGGTCAGCGCCCGGCAGTCGACGTGGGTATCTCCGTGTCCCGCGTCGGTGGCGATGCGCAGACCAAGGCCATGAAGCAGGTCGCCGGCAACCTCCGTCTGGACCTCGCTTCCTATCAGGAGCTCGCTGGCTTTACGCAGTTCGGCTCCGACCTCGACGAGGCTACTCAGAAGCAGCTGACCCACGGTGCTCGCATGACCGAGCTCCTGAAGCAGCCGCGTTACAAGCCGTTTGAGGTTGGCGAGCAGATCGTTACGCTGTTCGCTGGCAACGAGGGCTTCCTGGATGACCTGGAGATCGCCGACGTGCTGCCTTTCCGTGCCGAGCTCATCGAGTACATGGACAATGGCTTTGGTTCGCTGCTCGACAAGGTTCGCGCCAAGAAGATCGATGATGACACCAAGGCTGAGCTCTTGCGCGTCATCGGCGACTTCAAGCAGCAGTTCATGGCCAAGCACCATGCCGATACGACTGGATCAGAGGAGAACTAAGCCCTATGGCCAACCTTCGCGACATTAAGAAGCGAATCTCCTCGGTTACCACGACCAAGCAGATCACGCGCACGATGGAGATGGTCTCTACGGCCAAGATCCGTCGTGCCCTCGATCGCTCCAAGCAGGCCGAGCCCTATAAGGAGGCGTTGACCGACGTCATGTTGACGGTCGCCGGCGACGCCTCCTGCTCGGGCACCGATCCCATGCTGCAGAAGCATGAGAGCGTCAAGCATGGCCTGATTGTCGTCATTGCTTCGGACCGCGGCCTTGCCGGCGGTTTCAATACGACGGTGGAGCGCACGGCCGAAAAGCTCGCCGCTTCTTGGGCGAACGACGGCATCGAGTGCGAGATCATCGCGTGTGGGCGCAAACCGGCCACGTATTTCCGCGACCGCGCAAACGTCGCCATGCACTTTGAGGGCAACTCCTCCGAGCCCGATTTCAATCAGGCCCGCATGATTTCCTCTCATATCTGCGATGCGTATCGAGCCGGTGAGCTTGACCGCGTCGAGCTTGTCTACCACCACGCCAAGAACCGCGTGGATCAGGAGCTTCGCGTCGAGCATTTGCTGCCGCTCGACCCCGAGATGATCGCTATGGCCCACGGTCCGCGTAAGAACGAGACCGACGCCCCTAAGCGCATCTCGTCCACGTTCGAGTTCGTGCCCTCTCCCGAGCATGTTCTCGGCAAGCTTGTGCCGTCATATATCCTGACGGTCATCTACCAGGCCCTGATCGATTCGGCGGCCGCCGAGCAGGGTGCGCGCCGCAAGGCCATGCACTCCGCAACGGAAAACGCCACCGCGATCATCTCGACCCTTACCCGCACGTATAGTCGCGTGCGCCAGGCTTCGATCACGACCGAGATCAACGAGATCGTCGGCGGAGCCTCAGCATTGGAGGAACAGTAATGGCTAATAACACCGTAAAGCTTGCGGTCGAGGAAGCCACCAAGAAGACGACTGCCGGTGATGGTCGCATCGTGCGTATCATCGGCCCTGTCGTCGACGTCAAGTTTGACGGTGCGGTGCCCCCGATCTACAACGCGCTCACGGTCGAGGCCGAGACCCCGATCGGTCACCTGAGCACGATCCTCGAGGTTGAGAGCCAGCTTCCGGGCGGCGTCGTCCGCACGGTCGCCATGTCCTCGACCGACGGTCTGCAGCGTGGTCTCATTGCCACCGATACCGGTGAGCCCATGAAGATGCCCGTTGGTCCCAAGACGCTCGGCCGCATTTGGAACGTCATGGGCAAGCCTGTCGACGGTAAGCCCATGCCCGAGGTGGAGGAGTTCTACCCCATCCACCATGCAGCGCCCCGCTTCGACGAGCTCACCACCAAGACCGAGATCTTCGAAACCGGCATCAAGGCCGTTGACCTGCTCGAGCCCTACATCCGTGGCGGCAAAACGGGTCTGTTCGGCGGCGCCGGCGTCGGCAAGACCGTTCTGATTCAGGAGCTCATCAACAACCTCGCCCAGGAGCACGGCGGCACCTCGGTGTTCACCGGTGTCGGCGAGCGTACTCGTGAGGGCACCGACCTGTTCCTCGAGATGAGCGAGTCTGGAGTTATCGACAAGACCTGCTTGGTCTATGGTCAGATGAACGAGCCGCCTGGAGCGCGTCTGCGCATCGGTCTGGCTGGCCTTACCACCGCTGAGTACTTCCGCGATCGCGGCCAGGACGTTCTGCTGTTCATCGACAACATCTTCCGCTTCTCCCAGGCCGGTTCCGAGGTTTCCGCACTGCTGGGTCGTATGCCGTCCGCCGTCGGTTACCAGCCTACGCTGGCTACCGAGATGGGCGACCTCCAGGAGCGCATTACCTCGACCAAGACGGGTTCCATTACCTCCGTCCAGGCTGTCTACGTCCCCGCAGACGACCTGACCGACCCGGCGCCTGCCACGACGTTTACGCACCTCGACGCCACTACGGTTCTTTCGCGTAGCATTTCGTCGCTCGGCCTGTTCCCGGCTATCGACCCGCTCGCGTCTTCCTCCGACGCTCTCGATCCCTCGATCGTCGGCGAGGAGCACTACCGTGTCGCCGTCAAGGTCCAGGAGCTCCTGCAGGAGTACTCCGACCTTCAGGACATCATCGCCATTCTGGGTATGGACGAGCTGTCCGAGGAGCAGCGCCTTACGGTCAACCGTGCTCGTAAGATCCAGCAGTTCCTCTCCCAGTCCTTCCACGTCGCCGAGAAGTTCACCGGCAACCCCGGTGTCTACGTCCGCGTCGAGGATACCGTCCGCTCCTTCGCCGAGATTGTCGACGGCAAGGCCGATGACCTGCCCGAGCAGGCATTCCGCTATGCTTCCACGATTGAGGACGTGCGCGAGCGCGCCCGCAAGATGGGGGAGAAGTAGGTTATGCGTATCCGCATCGTGTGCCCCGTGAGCTGCGCCTATGAGGGCGACGCTGCGTTCGTGTCGATTCCGTCCACGGATGGCGAGTTTGGCGTTCTGCCTGCTCACTCCAGCGAAATCTGCACGATCGACCGCGGTTACGTTCGCGTTTCCGATAAGGCCATGGGCACTGTCGACCACACGTTTGCCGTGGCCGGCGGCTATGCCCAGGTTGCGGACGATGTCGTGACCGTCCTCGCCGAGCGCGCTTGCGATTTGGCGACCGTCGACGCCGACAAGGTTAAAGCTGATATTCAAGGTTTTGAAGAGAAGCTGGGTAATTTGTCGGAGGATGATGCACGCCGCGCCTACCTCTATAATGAAATCGCATGGTGTAAGCTCAAGCTTGCCCAATAGTCAGACGTTTTAACGTTCGACCATTTGCGAACACATCATGCCCGGGATGGCCCAGCCACCCCGGGCATGCTTTTTGAAAGGGTAGACCTTGGATATTATCCGCGTTGAGGGTGGCCACGCCATCGGAGGTTCCGTGCCTGTTTCGGGTGCCAAGAACTCCGCGCTCAAACTTATGGCGGCAACGCTTCTGGCGCCGGGCAAGACGACGCTGCAGAACGTGCCCGATATTTCCGATGTCCACGTGATGGGCAAGGTGCTCAAGGGTATGGGCGCTACGATCGATGTTCTCGACGAGCACACGCTCGAGATCGATACCTCCCAGGTCGATTCTTGGGAGGCCCCCTACGAGCTCGTTGCCAAGATGCGTGCTTCCACCGCCGTCATGGGACCCCTGCTGGGTCGCTTCCATCGCGCCAAAATTGCCATGCCGGGCGGCTGCAACCTGGGTGCTCGCAAGATCGATATGCACATTCTTGGTCTTGAGGCCCTGGGCGTTGAGTTCGATACCGCCCACGGTTACATCAACGCTAATGCGCCCCAAGGTCTGCGCGGTACCACCGTCACGCTCGAGTTCGCCAGCGTCGGTGCGACCGAGAACCTCATCATGGCCTCTGTGCGCGCACAGGGTACCACGGTTATCGACAATGCCGCCCGCGAGCCCGAGATCGTCGATCTCGCTAACATGCTCAACGAGATGGGCGCCAAGATTGTTGGCGCCGGTACGCCCGTCGTGACCATCGAGGGCGTGGAAGAGCTGCATCCTGTTACCCATCGCGTAGTGGGCGACCGCATCGAGGCCGGTACCTTTATCGTCGCCGGTGCGCTGATGGCCGACGATCGCGGTGTTGACGTCACGGGTTTTTGCCCCATTCACTTGGGCATGGTTCTCAAGAAGATGGAGCTTATGGGCATCGATTGCGAGCGTACCGACGACGGCGTCCATGTGAACCGTGCCGAGCGTATCAAGCCGGTCGATATCCAGACGCTTCCGTTCCCCGGTTTCCCGACCGACATGCAGGCGCAGATTATGGTACTCTCCGCCCTTGCCGACGGCAGTTCCGTTATTACCGAAAACATCTTCGAGAATCGCTTTATGTTCGCCTCTGAGCTGGTGCGCATGGGTGCCGACATTCGTATCGAGAGCCATCACGCCATGATTCATGGCGTCAAGGGCTTCTCGGGTGCACAGGTTACCTCGCCCGATCTGCGTGGCGGAGCGGCCCTCGTCGTAGCGGGCTTGATCGCCGACGGGACGACTGAGGTTTCGGCCATTCACCACATCAAGCGCGGCTACGAGCAGTTTGTCGAAAAGCTGCAGGCGCTCGGCGCGCATGTCGAGCATGCTACCGTCCCCGATCCCGTCATCTACTAATACAGGTTGCCTATGTTTAATAAAAAGCCCCTCGCGGATACCACCACCCGAAGACCCTCAACTGGTGCGCAGGCCAAGATCTACAGTCGCGATAACGTGGCTCGCTATTCCGAGCGCGCTCGCCAACGTCGTCGTAGCCACACGATTCGTCACGTCGCGCTCATTGTCGTGCTTGGCGTGCTGCTGAGTGCCACTACCGCTGCCGGCCTGTGGTTTGCCACCATCATGGGCAAGCTCGGCGATTCTAATGTCATTACTGACAATCTGCGTCGGGTTCTGGTTGACACCGATGAGGCAAAGGATCCGTTCTACGTGCTGCTTCTTGGCACCGACGGCCGTCCGGGCGAGGATACGTATCGTGCCGACTCGATTATCCTGGCACGCATCGACCCCACGCAAAAGCAGGCGACGCTCATTTCCGTTCCGCGCGACACCAAGGTCGAGTACAAGGGCGAGACCATGAAGATCAACGCCTGCCATACCGTTGGCGGCGCCGAGGCCATGGTCGAGGCGGTCAACGAGCTGTGCGGTGTTCAGATTTCCCACTATGCCGAGGTCAGCTTCGACGGTATGCAGGCGCTGATTGATTCGGTTGGCGGTATCGACATTAACGCAACCGATGATGTTGACGACCCCGAGCACCTGGATATTAAGATTACCGCTGGCCAGCAGCATATGGACGGTGCCACCGCCCTTACCTATGCCCGCTGCCGCTACACCTATGCCGACGGCGATTACACGCGCATGCGCCACCAGCGCCAGGTGCTTGGCGCCCTTGCCAACCAGATTCTCAATAACTTCGATGCCACGAAGATCTTTGGCCTGGTTAATTCGCTGTCCGATATGCTCGTAACCGATATGAGCGTTCAGGATATCGTGGCTACGGTCAACGCCATGCGCGGTATGGATGTCGACGGTATCTACTCGGCCAACCTGCCCTCGTACGCCGACGACAGCACCATGATCGACGGTGTGAGCTACGTCTTTGTCTACGAGGACGAGCTCAAGGAAATGATGGAGCGCGTCGATGCCGGCAAGGATCCCAAGGGTCCCAACACCATGGGTCTTTCCGACGGTTCCAGCTCTACGATCGGCGACCTGAACAACAACACGTCTGACGATTACGCAAACGGTACCGCAACTTCATCGGTCAGCTCTGACGATTCCGATGACTCAGGCGATTCGAGCGATTCGGACTACTACGAAGAGCCCACCGGCGACGGCAACGGCTACGAAGCCAACTACTAGAGTTACGCGGTTTTACCAAACCGCGTAACCGCTCGACGCTGCAAGCCCGCCAGAGCGGCAATCTGCCTTTCAACTTCGGCGGCATGACCAGAAGGTCAATGCCGCCTCGTTTCAAGGCACCTTGCTCGCTCTGGCGGGTTTTCGCTGTCGGTGCCAAAACATCGGCGTAACACTTGGCACATGGGTAGTCATTGGGGACGATCTTAAACGACTGGTCAAAGGGGACACTCTTGATGCACTTGGCACTTGGGGACGTTCCTTTTGTGCCGGCAGTTTGGGATACTCCTTGCGTTAAGAGGCTGGCGTGCGTCAACCTATTCTCGTTGCAGTAAAAAAATCGCCCCGTTCTTGGTTGAGGACGGGGCAATTCGTCTTTTGGACTTGTGCAGCCAGGCTTATGCAAAGCGGGCGACGAGCTCCTGGAGCACATCGGTCATCTTGACGAGCGAACTGACCGGGACGAACTCGTTGACGCCGTGGTAGCAATAGCCGCCGGTGGAAAGGTTGGGGCAGGGCAGACCGCGGAACGACAGCTGCGCGCCGTCGGTGCCGCCGCGAATCGGCAGCACTTGGGGCTCAACGCCGCAGGCAAGGTAGGCTTCCTTGGCAACATCAATAAGCTCGGGATAGTCACGAACGATCTCGGCCATATTTCGATACTGCTGCTTAATCTCGACCGTCACACGCTCCTCACCCAGACGCTGGTTGAGCATCGAGGCGGCGGCATCAATAAGGTCGAGTTTCTGCTGGAACTTGGCGGCGTCATGGTCGCGGACGATATAGCGCGCTGTGGCGTGATCGACGGTCGCAGATACACCCTCAAGGTGATAAAAGCCCTCGTAGCCTTCCGTATACTCCGGGCGCTGCGCGTAGGGGAGCAACGCGTTGAAGTCGCAGAACAGATTGCCTGCGTTGACCATACGGCCCTTAGCGTCGCCCGGGTGGATGGACTGGCCCTCAAAGCGGACGGTCGCCTCGGCGGCGTTAAAGCACTCCCACTCCAGCTCGCCGATGGGGCCGCCGTCGACCGTGTAGGCGTACTTGCAGCCAAAGGTAGCGATATCCAACAGCTCGGCTCCGTGGCCGATTTCCTCGTCAGGGCAGAAGCAAATGCCGAGTGCGGGATGGGGCAAAGAAGGGTCCTGAGCGATACGCGCGACAAGCGACATGATCTCGGCGACGCCTGCCTTGTCGTCCGCGCCCAGCAGCGTGGTGCCATCGCTGCAGACCAGGTCCTCACCCGCGAGGTCGTTCAGGGCGGGAAGCTTGGCGGTACTCATGGCAACGGGCTTACCGTCAACCGTGCCGCAGACCAGGTCGCCGCCTTCGTAGTGTACGATGTGCGGCTTCACGCCGGCGCCCGGTGCAACTTCGGTGGTATCGAGATGGGCGATCAGGCCCAGGGCGGGCTTGTCCTCAGCGCCCGCACTTGCGGGGATATGCGCGCAGACATAGGCGTGCTCGGTCACGTAGGCATCTTCCGCACCAAGCTCGCGCAGCTCTTCAGCCAGCACGTTGGCAAGGTCAAACTGAACGGCGCTCGAGGGTACCTGGTCGCAGTTTGCATCCTCGGACTGCGTGTTGATCTGGACGTAGCGCAAAAAGCGTTCGAGGACATCGGGGCTCGTGGTGGTGTTTTCCATAAAGACCGCTCCAATCTTGGTCGTCGTGTGCAACAAGAACTCTAGCACGGTATGCCACGGCATACCACGACGCTTGGATGGGGTAGAATCAGCCATTGAATGCAGAAGGGACGGAAGATCATGGATACGACAAATAGCTCGCGCGAACTACATCTGACGGTGGCGAACGAAGACTACTTGGAGTGCATGGTTCGCATTGAAAGCGAAGAGGGGGAAACCAACGGCGTGCGATCGGTCGACATCGCGCAGCGCCTTGGCGTCTCCAAGGCATCGGTCAATAAAGCGGTTTCGGCGCTCAAGGCATCCGAACTTGTCGAGCAATCGCACTACGGCAAGGTAGTCCTGACCGATCGCGGCCGCGAGGTTGGTACGGCTATCTGGTACCGTCATCGCCTCATCCGCACGTTTTTGGTTCAGGAGCTCGGTGTCGAATTTGAGCGAGCCGATTCCGAGGCCTGCATGATGGAGCATGCGCTTTCCGAGGACACGATGAACCGCTGGCTCGCCTATTTCGAAAAGCAGGGAATCAGCGTCGAGGAATAGCGGGATATATATGGATACGAGTTATTACAACCGCTTTGGTGCCGAGGAACTTACGCGCCGCTTGTCGAGCGAGACCTTGTTGGCGCAGGGCCCCATGGGCAGTGTTCTGTTGAGTGAGTACGATGCCGCCGACATTCCACCGGCGTTTTGGAATCTGGCAGAGCCGCAGACCGTTTCTCGTATCCATCGCTTGTATGTCGCCGCCGGCGCGCAGGTGCTCATTACCAACACCTTTCAGGCGTCGAGCTATGCCCTCAAGCACGACCAGATTGCGCCGTCCGTGGCGGAGGTCAATCGCGGGGCTGTCGACGATGCCCGCCAGGCGCACCCTCAGCTGCTGCTGGGCTCGATGGGCCCGATCGGTATTGAGTGGTTTGCCGAGGACTCTGCCGAGTATCGTGAAATCCGAGGCATTGCGCGCGAACAGGCGCACGCCTTGCTCAATGCTGGTGTTGACGGTCTGCTGATCGAGACGGTGACGTCTATCCGTAATTTGCAGCCCATGCTTGCCGGCGCCCGAGACGCCGCCGACGGCATGCCTGTTCTGGTGAGTTTTGTCGTTGACGATAAAGGCGACCTGTTGGGCGATGGCCTCAACATCGAGGCAGCCGTTTTGTACGCCGAAAAACACGGCGCAAACTCGGTTGGTGTTAATTGCTGTTCGCTTGCGGCCGCGAACGCGGCGGTGCCCAGGATGGTTGCATCGGCGACTACTCCCGTCACGGTGCGTCCCAACGTGGGCGATCCGGTCCAGACTCAGGATGGCCCCGTATGGCACGAGAACCCCGAAGCTTTCGCGCGCGCATGCATCGAATGGAGGCATGCCGGTGCCGCAATGGTGGGCAGTTGCTGTGGAACCACGGCAATCACTACGGCAGCGATGGCCGAGGCGCTCGATATATAAAGGGCAAAACCGCTCCATACGGGGCGGTTTTTTATTGCCTGCATGTCCTCGGCAGCATTTGCCCAAATGGTGAATGCTGGTGCCGGCAGGTTGCCGAGTGCATGTTGCGGGTATACCCCATGCGTACCATGATCCAAACACTGCGAGGTGTCTGCGCGTGTGCGCGATAATTCATTTTGGAACTGACGGTTGGCGCGCTCGCGTCGATGAGGACTTCACTGCCGATAACGTTGCCCGTATCGCCGATGCCGTCGGCGAGTTGTGGCAAAAGACCAATCCGGGCAAAACGGTATATATAGGGTTCGATACCCGGCCCCTGGCGCGCGAGTTCGCTGAGCTTGCGGCGGGCGTGCTAGCGGCGCACGGGCTAGACGCCGTGCTCGCTTCGCGACCTGTCCCGACCCCTGCCCTTACGTGGGCGGCGGCTTATGACGGTGAGGCGTGCGGCGCGCTCATGGTGACGGGGTCCCATCATCCGCAGGGCTATCTGTGCCTCAAGATTCGCATGGGTGACGGCTCGACCGCCAACCAGGATGTCATCGAAGAGCTCGAAGAGACCATGGCTCCCGAGTCAACGGGGATCGAGGGGCAATATCGCACCGCGGATATCATTCCTGACTATATGCAGACGGTGGCATCGTTTGTCGATGCCGAAGCCATCCGCGCCGCGCACCTGCGCGTGGTTGTCGATCCCATGGGCGGCGCAGCCCAGGGCTATCTAGCCGACTTGCTGCGCGAGCTTGGCGTTGAGGTGCACGAGATTCACGCCGGGCAGGCGTCTGACCAAGAAGATATCTGCCCCGACCCCGTTGAGCCGTGGGTGGACGCTTGCGAGCGCACGGTTATCGAGGACGGAGCTTGCGCTGGCCTGGTGACCGACGGCGACGCTGACCGTATCGGCGCGGTTGACGAGCGCGGCAGATATATACATCCGCATCAGATCATGGCGCTCGTTTTGGGCGACTTGGTTCAATTTCGTAATTTGAAGGGGCGCGTCGTCGTCAATCTTTCATGCTCGACGCTCGTGCGCCGCATTGCCGATGCGCTTGGCTGCCGCGTGACCGTCAAACCAGTCGGTTTCAAATATATAGCGGCAGAGATGAAGAAGGGCGGCGTCCTCATGGGCGGCGAAGAAGCCGGTGGTATCGGCATCGCCGCGCATATGCCCGAGCGCGATGGAATCCTCGCCTGTCTGATTCTGTGCGAGCTTATGGCAAAGACGGACGCGCCTTTGGGCGTTCTGGTCGACCAACTCGAGGACAGTTTTGGTAAGACGAGTTACGGTCGACGCGATTTGCGCCTTGAGGCCGAAGATGCCGAAACGTTACGAACCCTGCTGCCGGGCGTAAACCCCAAGTCGATTTGTGGCAAGGTGCCGCAAAACGTTAGTCATATGGACGGCTTGCGTCTGTCATTTGAGGATGACACGTGGCTGCTGGTCCGTCCTAGCGGGACCGAACCAGTGGTGCGCGTCTACGCCGAGGGGTTCTCGGTGGAAGAACGCGATGAGTTGCTCGATGCTGGCTGTGCTTTAGCTAGGGGGACGTATCCGCTTTAACCATGAGACTGCCTTATATAAAGAGATGCTCGGCGAGCGGTAGTTAACGGCTGGCAAACGTTAGTCGGATCACAGGATGTGTAGGAAATGTGTACGCCCAGATTCCCGCCCGCGGGGCCCCTCCGGTCTGGCAATATATCTCCTTGCCGCGCGGCCCGGTCGGACCGGATCAGCCGCGGGGCGTGCACCTTGAGAACCGGATACTGCGAGGATGGACACTTACTTCAGTGTCGCATCCGGGCAGACATCGAACCATTTGAAATGGTCTAACTTGGATTTGTT
>URKV01000017.1 GCA_900548565.1 uncultured Collinsella sp. | reverse complement strand
GGCAAGGCATGACCAGAAGGTCTATGCCTTGCCTTTTTCATGCCAACTTGTTCGCCCTGGACGGCGCTCGCTGTCCGTCCTCTACCTGCGGCGTTGCCTTGCTCCGGATGCGGTGGTCATTGGGGACGTTCTTAAATGACTAGTCGAAAGGGACGCTCTTGCACCAAATCTGCCGGCCCTCGCCGGGGTCGTCCTTTACTTTACCGAGATAAAGTGAACGTGTAGATTCGTAACCCACTCGCAACCGTTCTATGGCACGATATTGAACGAATGTATGCTATGCGCCCAAATCTTTTGGGCAGAGTGGGAGACAGTATGGTCAAGCTGTACGAGGACGGCATCTACCTGCGCGGCGGCAGCGAGATTGTGCCTGCGGCCGAGGCTGCCGAGCACGGTATTACGCAGACACCCGAGGATGCCAAGCGTGGCACCATCGCGTATTCGATCCTCCAGGCACACAATACGTCCGGCAACCCCGAGGCGCTCAAGATTCGCTTCGATGCCATGGCGAGCCACGACATCACCTTTGTCGGCATCATCCAGACGGCGCGCGCCTCGGGCATGGAGCAGTTCCCGCTGCCCTACGTGCTCACCAACTGCCATAACTCGCTGTGCGCCGTGGGCGGCACCATCAACGAGGACGACCACGTCTTCGGTCTCTCGGCTGCCAAGAAGTACGGCGGCATCTTCGTCCCGCCGCACATCGCCGTCATCCACTCCTTTATGCGTGAGAACTTCGCCGGTTGCGGCAAGATGATCCTGGGCTCCGACTCGCACACCCGCTACGGCGCCCTGGGCACCATGGCCGTGGGCGAGGGCGGCGGCGAGCTGGCAAAGCAGCTGCTGCGTGACACCTACGATGTCGCCTATCCCGGCGTTGTCGCCATCTACCTCACGGGCGCCCCGCGCCCCGGCGTCGGCCCGCATGACGTGGCGCTCGCCATCATCCGCGCCGTCTTTGCCAAGGGCTACGTCAAGAATAAGGTCATGGAGTTTGTGGGCCCGGGCATCGCGAACATGACGACCGATTACCGCAACGGCGTCGATGTCATGACCACCGAGACCACCTGCCTGTCGAGCATCTGGGCCACCGACGAGGACACGCACGCGTTTCTGACCATGCACGGCCGCGGCGACGACTACCGCGAGCTCAAGCCCGCCGATGTTGCCTACTACGACGGCTGCGTCGAAGTCGATCTGTCGAGCATCAAGCCCATGATCGCGCTGCCGTTCCATCCTTCCAACGGCTTTGAGATTGACGAGCTCAACGAGAACCTCGAGGACATCCTGCATGAGGTGGAGCTTGAGGCCGCCAAGATCGGCGAGGGCAAGACGCACTTTAGTCTGCTCGACAAGATCGTCGACGGCAAGCTGCACGTGCAGCAGGGCGTTATCGCCGGCTGCTCGGGCGGCAACTACGACTCCGTGGTCCAGGCTGCCCGCGTGCTCAAGGGCGCCAACACCGGCTGCGGCGAGTTCTCGCTGTCGGTCTATCCCACGAGCCAGCCCGTTGCGCTCGAGCTCACGCGTCGCGGCTACATCTACGACCTCATGGAGGCCGGTGCGATCGTGCGCACGGCGTTCTGCGGCCCGTGCTTCGGTGCCGGCGACACGCCTGCCAACAACGGCCTGTCCATTCGCCACACCACGCGCAACTTCCCCAACCGCGAGGGTTCCAAGCCGGGTAATGGCCAGCTGAGCGCCGTGGCCCTGATGGACGCTCGTTCCATTGCGGCGACGGCTGCCAACGGCGGCGTCCTGACGTCGGCGACCGACCTGCCCGAGGAGACTTGGGACGAGGCCTGCGAGTACGCCTTTGACGACGCGCCGTACAAGAAGCGCGTGTACTGGGGCTTTGGCAAGGCTGAGCCGGCCGACGAGCTGGTCGAGGGTCCCAACATCAAGCCGTGGCCCGCGATGGAGCCCCTCGGCGACGACATCCTGCTCAAGGTGTGCTCCAAGATCATGGACTCGGTCACCACGACCGACGAGCTCATTCCTTCGGGCGAGACGAGTTCCTTCCGCTCCAACCCGCTGGGCTTGGCTGAGTTTACGCTCAGCCGCCGTGACCCGGCCTACGTGGGTCGTTCCAAGGAAGTCGACGCGGTGGAAAAGCGCCGCGTTGCCGGCGAGGCAGCGGGCGACCTGGCGGCACTCGATGCCGAGCTTGCCAGCGTGTTTGAGGCGCTGACCGGCGCGGGTGTCGCGGCCGATGCCAAGGCGACTGAGTACGGCTCCATGCTCTATGCCAAGAAGCCCGGTGACGGTTCTGCCCGCGAGCAGGCCGCGAGCTGCCAGCGCGTAATTGGCGGCCTGGCCAACATCGTCCACGAGTACGCCACCAAGCGCTATCGCTCCAACGTGATGAACTGGGGTATGGTGCCCTTCCAGATGGAGACCGAGCCCAACTTTGAGGTGGGCGATTACGTCTTTGTGCCGGGTATCCGTGCCGCGCTCGATGGCGATCTAAAGGGCATCGCCGCGTACGTAGTGCGCGCCGATGATGCGGTCGAGCAGATTGAACTCTACATTGCCGATATGACGGCAGAGGAGCGTGCCATCGTCAAGGCCGGCTGCCTGATCAACTACAACAAGTTCAAGGCCGCTGCCGAGTAACGCACTTAATTGTCCGCCCGGGGCTTACCCTTTCCCGCCCGCTCACGCGCTTCGCGAGGGTCGCGTTCGGGAAAGGGTAAGCCCCGGGCTACGTTTATGCGCTCTCGTTGGGTCTTGAGGGACGCTAATAAATAGACTTGCTTGATGCCGCCTCTGTTGTCGGGGCGGCTTCTTTTTGTCGAAAACCACCACGAAGGGGACAGGCACCTTTGTGGTGGTCCGCGGTTTGTCTCGTTCTGTAACAGGTAGACCCTTATTTGCCGAGTAGTT
This sequence comes from uncultured Collinsella sp., assembly GCA_900548565.1. Lineage (GTDB taxonomy): Bacteria > Actinomycetota > Coriobacteriia > Coriobacteriales > Coriobacteriaceae > Collinsella. Next base: position 18,004 of record URKV01000017.1, on the reverse strand, counting down.
GTTACAGATCTAGATAAACGGGCACCGCTGAACAATTCATCTCGATCCGTAACATCTGGACCCAAAAACGGCCGCTAGATGTTATGGATTGAGATGGTGAACGCCGGGGCCGAAGATCACCACAAAGGCTCCTGTCCCCTTTGTGGTGGTGGGGGGGCGAGCTCGATGTTGCCGTGCTCGTTGAACGACATTCTAATGAGCGTCCCTACAGGATTTCATCCGGGCTGGCGGGTTTGGTTGTTTTGGGGATGCCGAGTTTGGATGACGCGAAATCGTCAACATTGTCCTTAATTCCGTCTTTGGTGTAGACAGTGACCATATAGGTGCTGTGTCCGAATTCGCCCTTGTCGCGTGTTGCCCAGGCATCCCAGTAGGCGGCCCCGTTTCGCCCTTTGATTTTTCCGACACGGCGGAGTTCTGTTCGCTTTAATTTCCGGTTGCTATAGATGGTTCGACCGGCTTCCGCGGTGAGCCCGCACTGTCCAAGCAGCTTGTCGAGGACTTGGTTCATGTGGCGCTCATCGGTGTTTGGTGCGTAGTCGTAGGCGAGGGTGATGGAGTCGAGTGGCTGGTCGTCGATCAGATAGTTTAGCGCCTGAGGTTCAAGGCAGAAATAGGGGGAGCATCCGTCGACCTTGCCGAGCAACGGTAACTTGGACTGCCAACTTCCGGTGGGAATTGCATATTCGTAGAACACGCCACGGCAGACAAAGGAGAGCGAGGTGGCACGCGAGCCGGCGTCGATCATCCCGCAAAGATCGAAGGGCGAGGCGATACCAAAAGAAAAGGGCGTGATGACGATAAGGAAGAGCATCACGATGGGTATGGCGAGAATGGCGATGACGTTGCGACCGGTGGAATGAGGCGGCTTCATATGCGCTCCTCGAGACAAAGATCTGTTGAGGATAGGCAGAAATGGATATGTTCAGAGAACAATTCAAGTTTAATCTCATGGCGCGAGATGGTCGACCGTTAGCGTCGAAAACCACCACAAAGGTGCCTGTCCCCTTTGTGGTGGTGAGGAGCGCGCGGCTTCTTTTGGTAATAGTGTTAGCTGGCGGTATCATTAGTGCAGGTGGCGAAGGTTTGCATTGTGGGGTGTTTTGCCGTGAGCCGTTCTGCCCGTATTGGATTGATTGTCTTGGCGCTTGCGATCGCTGTGGTTGGCGCGGGCGCTGTCGGTATGGCATTTCTACCTGCTGCGGTGACGGAGCCGTTGGTCAAGCCTGTGGCTCAATCTGTCGAACTTCTGACCGGCGACGACAAGCCCGAGACCATTACCGTTGATTTTGATGAGCAGCCGGCTGTGCTGGGTATTAGCAATTATCCGAGTATTCAGCTTGGGGCCATGCGCTATACCACGGATACAAGCCTGATCGATAGGGCGTCCGAGCTACTCAAGGGCAAAACATTTAAGCGTTGGTACGGATATGCGTCCTATCGGGCAAAAGTGAACGACATGGTTGGCGGATGTCACTCTTCCATCGAGCTGGACACTGCAAACGGCGCAAAGTTATGTGATGTCTCGTACGATCCGGGTTACGAGGGCAATGAGGGTCCGGGTATTTACATCATGGCCGGCGATGCAGCCTATGTCATGGAGGGCGACCAGGCCGAGCTCAACGATTTTATGGGTCAGTGTATCCAAGATGCCTATGAACAGACCTGCTTGCCCGACCCGCAGACTGCACGCGATAGTGGGTCTGCCCGTATATGGCTCTTCGAGGATGAGATGCCCTGGAGCGGCGAATCGGGAAGTACGGGTTCGGCGAAGGAGTAGAGACCGCGACCACCACAAAGGTGCCTGTCCTCTTTGTGGTGGTTTTCGGTCTGTCTCGATCTGTAACATCTTGGCCGCTAAAAGTGGGCTTGGTGTTACAGATTTAGATTTTCGATTCGGGCGTCTTCTGTTCGTCTCGATTTGTAACAGATGGAGCTCTATTTGCCGAGTAGATGTTACAGATTGAGACAAACGTTTGCCGCTGGTCATTTCATCTCGATCTGTAACATCTGGAGCCAGAAATAGTCGCTAGATGTTACAGATTGAGATAGTAAGGGGACGAGGCCACAGTGGGTGATCGTGCCTGCCCCTATCTCTTAATCACTCATAAAATCTTATATATAGAGACTTAGATTTATGTATAAGATCGTACAAAGCTGGCAACAATACTTCTCGAACAACGTGAAGCCGCCCCGTAGGGCGGCCGCCCCAAGAGAGGTGATTCCATGAGAATCGATAAGCTAGCAATGACGTCGCGCGAGGCGTTGCAGACCGCCATGAGCACGGCTGCCGACGCGCAGGCCGGCGCGGTGGAGCCGATTCACCTGCTGTCCGCCCTGCTCGGTGCCGGCGAGCGCAATATCTCCGTGATCATCGAGCGCATCGGTGCCGACCCGGCCCAGCTCGCACGCTCCACACAAGATGCCATCGACCACGCGCCCAAGGTTTCGGGCGAGGGCCAGCAGATGGGTCTTTCCAATGAGCTCGTCCGCGTCATCGAGAAGGCCGAGAAGAAAGCCACCAAGATGGGCGACAGCTTTGTGGTGACCGAGCATCTGCTGATGGCGCTTGCCGAGGACAAGGGCGAGGCCGGTCGTGTACTGCGCGACGCCGGCGTCACCAAGGAGCGCATCGAGCAGGTCTACGAGGAGCTGCGCGGCGATGACCGCGTGACGTCTGCCGAGGACAAGACGCAGTTTGAGGCGCTGGAGCAGTACGGTCGCAACATCTGCGATCTGGCCCGCGCCGGCAAGCTCGACCCGGTCATCGGCCGTACCGATGAGATTCGCCGCACAATCCAGGTCCTGTCCCGTCGCACCAAGAACAACCCCGTGCTCATCGGCGAGCCGGGCGTAGGCAAGACGGCCATCGTCGAGGGCATCGCCCAGCGTATCGTGGCCGGCGACGTGCCGAGCACCCTGCGCGACCGCGACCTTATCGAGCTTGACATGAGCGCGCTAGTCGCCGGCGCCAAGTACCGCGGCGAGTTCGAGGACCGCTTGAAGGCCGTGCTCAAGGAAGTGCAAAAATCCGAGGGCAAGGTCATCCTATTCATCGATGAGCTCCATACCATCGTGGGCGCGGGTGCCACCGAGGGCTCCATGGACGCCGGCAACATCCTCAAGCCGGCGCTCGCCCGTGGCGACCTGCACGCGATCGGCGCGACCACGCTCGACGAATACCGCAAGTACATCGAGAAGGACGCAGCGCTCGCGCGTCGTTTCCAGACCGTGATGGTCTCCGAGCCCACCGTCGAGGACACCATCTCGATCCTGCGTGGCCTGAAGGAGAAGTACGAGATCTTCCACGGCGTGCACATCACCGACAGCGCGCTCGTGGCGGCTGCCGACCTCTCCGATCGCTACATCGCCGACCGTTTCCTGCCCGACAAGGCCATCGACTTGGTCGATGAGGCAGCAAGCCGCCTGCGCATGGAGCTCGACAGCATGCCGGTCGAGATCGACGCCACCACACGTCAGCTCACCCAGCTGCAGATCGAGGAGCAGGCGCTCATGAAGGAGACCGACGACGCCTCCAAGGAGCGCCTGGAAGCCCTGCGCCAGGAAATCGCCGAGGTCCAGGAAAAGCTCAACGTGCAAAAGGCCGGCTGGCTCAACCAGAAGAACGCTATCGACCACGTGCAGGAGCTCAAAGGCCAGCTCGACGAGGCCAGAAGCGAAGAGGAGCGCGCGACGCGCAACGGTGATCTGGGCCGTGCGTCCGAGCTGCGCTATTCCGTGATTCCTGGTCTGCAGCAGCAGATTCAGGATTCCGAGGCCGCGCTCGAGGCGCAAAAGCAGCAAGACGGCGAGGGCCTCAACGAACAGGTGACCTCCGATGAGATCGCCGAGGTCGTGAGCGCCTGGACCGGCGTGCCCGTGTCCAAGATGATGCAGGGCGAGCTCGACAAGCTCAAGGGCCTGGAGGGCGAGCTGCATAAGCGCGTCATCGGCCAGGACGAGGCGGTCTCCGCCGTCGCCGCGGCCGTACGCCGCAGCCGTGCGGGCCTCTCCGATCCGGACAAACCCATCGGCAGCTTCTTCTTCCTGGGCCCCACCGGCGTAGGCAAGACCGAGCTCGCGAAGGCGCTTGCCGAGTGCCTGTTCGATGACGAGCGTGCGCTCGTGCGTATCGACATGTCCGAGTACATGGAGAAGTTCAGCGTCCAGCGTCTGATCGGTGCGCCCCCGGGATACGTGGGTTACGACGAGGGCGGCCAGCTCACCGAGGCCGTGCGCCGTCGTCCGTACTCCGTGATCTTGCTCGACGAGATGGAGAAGGCTCACCCGGATGTCTTCAACGTGCTGCTGCAGGTGCTTGACGACGGCCGTCTGACCGACGGTCAGGGTCGCCAGGTATCCTTCAAGAACACGATCATCATCATGACGAGCAACGTGGGCTCTAAGGCTATCGCCGAGCTTTCGGGCAAGGACGAGGAGGAGATGCGTCATCAGGTCGACGCGGCCATGGCTCAGACCTTCCGCCCCGAGTTCCTCAACCGTATCGACGATATCGTGGTGTTCCATCCGCTTGGCATGGCGCAGATCGAAAAGATCGTCGATATTCAGCTCGCCGACGTCCGCGCGCGTCTGGCCAAGGAGCGCATGACGCTTGCCATCACCCCGGCGGCCAAGCAGATGCTTGCTGTGGGCGGCCTGGATCCGGTCTTTGGTGCCCGTCCGCTCAAGCGTCTGGTGCAGCGTGAGGTTGTCGATGCCATCGCGGCGGCCATCATCGACGGCACGGTGCGCGAGGGCGATCAGGTGACGGTCGATGTCGACAAGGACGGCGGCTTTACCGTCGTGTGCGACAATACGCCGGCGGCCACCTACGAGGTCCCCGACGCCGAGTAAATTTTGGGGCCGGCTTTAAAACCGCACCTCATCGCAAAACGCCAAGGGCGGCGGATCCAATCGGGTCCGCCGCCCTTTTTCGTGCGACAATCGATGATGTTGAGCATGAGTACATGGCAAGGAGATATGCAGATGAAAGACGAGAACAAGACGCACGCACCGGTTGCTGAGGCAGCGCCCACCGCGCCGGTCGCACCGAAGGCTTCTCCCAAACCGGCGCCCAAGCCGCGCGACCCCTACATCCGTGCCGAGAACGAGGACGATGACGGCTACGATCCCTACAGCGATCGCCGCCCCGAGCGCGAGCCGATGTTCGAAGCCGACCCCTGGCGCTAAGTGCCACCCAAAAGGCCACCAATAAGTTGCGGTGAAATAGGGACTGTTTTGCGGTTTGACCAGCAAAAACAGTCCCTATTTCACCGCAACTGCGTTAGGGATTTTTCTACAGGGGGAGGGTAGTCAAAAAAGCCCCGTCCTAAATTGACTGCTCGGGGAGTCGCATTCGAGCTCGGTTGTCCTCTTAGCCACTCGATATCCTTCGGAGCAATAACAGTGAAAAAACTTGCTTAAGTGTTAATCAAGCTATACACAATCTTGCTCTCTAATTAATCAAGAGTCAGTATAATTTTGATTAGTTAGAGAGCAAGATTGGAGAATCATGGCATTCAACGACTTGATCGCCCAGAAAATAAAGGACTTTGAACAGCAGGGGGTTCCGCAGGTCTTTGAGCGAGACCTTGATCTAGGAAACCCACAGGAGCCAAAGCGCGACAACATCGTAAATGTGATTGTGGGGGCCCGCCGTTGTGGAAAGACGTATTGCCTGTATCAGGAGATGCGGCGGCTTCAGAGCCGGGGCGTCGAGCTTGACCGGATGCTTTACTTCAATTTTGAGGATGAGCGCTTGCGCCCGTATGAGCCATCGCTGCTGGCGGACGTGCTCGACACGTTCTATGCGCTGTATCCTGTTGCTCGAACCGAGGGCGCTTACATTTTCTTTGACGAGATCCAGGAAATCCCCGAATGGGGTGCGTTTCTGCGGCGTGTAGTCGATACGGAGAAAGCGACCGTCTATGTGACGGGATCTTCTTCTAAGATGCTGTCCTCAGAACTTAAGAGCGAGTTCAGGGGTCGTTCCCTTGTGCGAGAGCTTTTTCCGTTGAGTTTTTCGGAATACGTTCGATATAAGACGGGGAGCGTTCCCGAGCCAGATGCGACCTTTTCCCCGAGCGATGCAGCGCTGCTTCGACATCATCTGATCGGGTATCTTGAACAAGGGGGATTCATCGCGACACTTGAGCAGACGCCTGCAGACGCGATTCAGCTGCTACAGGAATATGCTTCGCGAACGGTCGCCATGGACGTCGTTGAACGTTACGACGTCAAGAACCCTCGCCTGGCATCGCTGTTCTTGACGCGGTGTATGGCATCTTCGGGACGAGAGCTGTCAGTGAACAAAGTGTACAACGAGTTCAAGAGCAGACAGATACCCGTCAGTCGTAATTCGCTCAGCGATTTACTTGAGTATTATGAGGATGCCTACCTGTTATTTTCTGTGCCGGAGTTCACGCGTTCATTGGCAAATAACATGCGGTCTGCGTCTAAGGTCTACGCTGTCGACCCTGCGATGTTTGGAGCATTCTCTCCCGCATCAGCATTGGACCAGGGCCAGAGGCTCGAGACCGCAGTGTTCAATGCGCTAAGAAGAAGGACTCCCGCGGTGAGGACCGGCTCGGTCTGCCGCCTGCTGATCAAAGAGAAGAGCAAAAGCCATGAGGTGGACTTTGTGGCTGGGGACGCACTTCTCATGCGGGCTTATAGCCTGATTCAGGTGAGTGTGGGTATGGCAAGTGAGAAAACGCGCAAGCGCGAAATTGCCGCGCTTGATGCCTCGATGGCCCAGTTCGATCTTGGCGAGTCGGCAATCGTTACCATGGATGAGCAGGCCGATATTCCATGCGAGCACGGTGCGGTACACGTTGTGCCCGCATGGAAGTGGCTCCTTGCCTAATCATCTACGGATCTGTGGGGCCAGGACCTCCTGGCCCCTTCATCACGGTTGGGGAGCACCATGATGCGCCCGGCTAGTCTTGGGCTTTGATGCTCGGCATCAGAATCTGGGCGAGGTAGTCGCATTCGAGCTTGGTGGCGGCGTCAGCCTTGCCGTCTTTGCCGACCAGCACGTTCTTGATCTGGCTATAGGTGTAGCGGTTGCCGGTCGTGAGCTCGACAAGCTCAATGGCCGTGTCCATGGGGTAGGTCGACACGGGGTTCTGCGTGCGCCCGTTGATGGTTTGCGGAATCACGTACGGATAAACAGGGCCGCTGGCGTAGACGGTGTAGCCGTTGCCAAGGTTTGCCGCACCCAAAACCGCATCGCCCTCATCGGGCGTAAAGCTCTCGCCGTCGCGCACCGTGACAAGCGTCACAAGCGGCGTGTTCGTGTCGCCGGCAAGATAGATGCACAGCGTGCTGCCGTTTTGCCAAGTCGCGACTTTGCCGTACCACTCAACGGGAATATCGAGCTGATACAGGTCCGTTGCCTTATGTCGAGCATCGGCGTCGCGGGCCGCCTGTGCCTCGCGGGAGCTCACGGCGTTGACGGCGGCATCACGGCGCGCGGTTGCCGCCTGCTGGAGCACCTTTGCGACCGCGGCGGAGTTCACCCCGCCTTCCTCGGCATACTTGGCGGCGGCATCGATCTGGTCGTCAGTCACCGTGTCGGCCGAAGGCACCTTGAGCTTAAAGGTGGCCTGGGCACTCAAATCCTGCCCATCGCTCTTAATGGTGACCTGCGCCTTGGTGGTCGGCACAGTGTAAATGGTACCGTCGGCTGCGATGGGGGACCCAGCGATGGAGAGCGTATAGTCGCCGGGCAGCAGCTTAATGCCACGACCATGCTCGTCAACGTAGAGCGTTTCGCTCACGGAAGAACCGTCGGAATCCTGCCCGCTCACCTGTACGGGAATCTTGGAGCCAGTTGAGCAGTCGAGGCCCGCGGCATGCACGCCAATCTGCACCGACATCATCGTGTGTGCACTGGCGGCGACAGCGGCAGCCTGCTCTTGCTGATATCCGTTCCAGGCAGCATAGCCTACGCCGCCGGCGACGAGCGCGACGGCCACAACGCCGGCAACCATCAGGTTGCGGCGCTTGGGCGGCATTTTACGATGACGAACCTCGGCTTCGTGCGCCGAGGGAACGGACGGCAGGGGAATATCGCCCATGGCGATGGTCTCGTCCACGGCAGGCGCAGAGCCTAAGCCAGGGAGCTCGCGGGTCAGCGAATCTTCGGCCGGCAAGCTGTCGAGCAAGACGGTTTCCTCGCCCGTATCGGATTCGGGCCGGTCGTCGGCCTTGCACTCGGATTCCTCGTGCCCCGCCTCGTCTTCGGTGGGCGCGGCGCCATCGTCTTCTGCATCCTTATCATCGGGCTGCACATCAACGCTCGAATCGTCAAACGCAATCTCGGCCAGCGCGACCTGGTCTAGGCTCTCCAGGGCCTCGGCACACGCTTCTGCATCTTGGGCCGCATCCTCTTGGCCCATCGTCTCATCTTTCATATATCCCCCAAGCTCAATATCGGGACAACACTGTACCCAAAAATGGAGCCATATAAAGCGCATGCGAAATATAAGATCCGATTTAACCCGAGCGCATCGTTCGGTCGCATCCTCGCGGCAGCAAAAAGCCCCCGGAACGCGAACGAATCACATTCCGGGGGCTCTGCAATGCGTTGAGTTGCGCGGAGCCGGCTATGCCGCTTCGTGCTCAAGCGATGTTTGCGTCAGGCGCGTTACTCGGCGTGCGCGTAATCGACCTTGGCGCGGCGAGCAGTGGCCTTCTCCCAATCGCTGGTGCCCTCAAAGACATCCTGCTTGTAGGGGTTGCGGCCGAGCTTCTTAGCGCGGTAGGCGATGTAGATGATTGCGGCGACGTTGGCGATCAGTGCGGCGATCGAGACCGCGGTAGCGGCGCCGGGGTCGAGCGTGGAGTGGGTCACAAAGATGGACTCCTCCTGGAAGTACGGGAACACCTGGGCAAACATGCACCAAATGGCCAGCGTAAAGGCGCGGTTCTGGATCCAGCCGCCCTTGTTCCAGATAAAGGCGGCGACGGTGGGCGCCAGCAGCAACGCAAAGCCGCAGAACCAGGAGTGGGTGGGCAGGCAGTTGTAGGTGTAGCAGAAGTTCCAGATATCGTAGGCGATGATGTAGACCCAGGTCATGTCGGGCCACAGCATATCGGTCTTGTCCTCGGAGGCGTAGACGCTCCACCAACCGGTCATGCAGAAGATGTTGATGAGACCGGCGATGCCGTTGAACACGTTGTTCCAGCCGGCCAGCTGCGTAGCACCTTCGGAGGTGACCCAAGTGGACTGGCCCAGGACAAAGAAGTGATAGGCGCTCTCGAAGTCGGACACGACGGCGATCAAGATGTTGATGGCGACGATCACAAACGGCCACGCGCGGAACCAATGCGCCTTGCCGATCTTTCCCCACTGGTACTTAATGGCGATGAAGCCCCAGCAACCGGCCAGCGCCGCGTATACCTTGGCGTAGTGGAACCAGCTGTTCTGGTACACATGGGTGGGGTTGGTGAGTGCCCACTCGGCACCCTGCGAAACGCCGATGGCGATGGCGACGCAGTAGATGGTCATGGCCAGCGGAGCCACGCCAAAGATGATTGCCGCGCCCAGCTTGGTGCGGCGGCCGACCTCGTTGAGCACGATGAGGCCAATAAAGACCATGGCCCAGCCGGCCCAGTGGATAAGGGTATCGCTACCCCAAACATCGAACAGCATGCTGCTCTCCTTTCACACGCCCGCGGCCCCTCTTCTGATCGCGGGCAGTTTGGCCAAATGTCGTCAGTTCTGGGGCATGCGCTCCGGATACTTGGCGGTATAGCCCTCGATGTGGAGTGTCGAGGCGATGATTTCCTTGACCGTCTCGTCGGGCACATCGGGGTGCGTGCGGATATACATCAAAAGACCCATGATGAGGGTGTAGAACGTCTCGTAGACATGGTCGATGCGTAGCTCGTGATGGGCGACAAAGTCCACCACGGTGGTGTCGCAGATATACTGCGCCACGCGCTGAACCACGTTGTGCAGAAAGCCGCCGTAGAGTGCGCCGCTGTTGGAGGTCAGAGTGTGCGGCAGTTCGTGGCCGCTGGCGACCAGACGCTTAAAGAGCGGCGCGACAGTGTCGAGCGCGCCCTCGATATCGCCGACGGTGCGGTTGGCATTCCACTGCTCGAGCTCGGAGATAAAGCCGTCGATCGCCTCGTCCATAACAGCGGTGACGGCGGCGTCCATATCGGCAAAGTAGTGGTAGAAGAGCGAGCGCGTACAGCCGGCTCGCTTGGTCACGGCCGATACCGATAGGTGGGACACGCCCAGCTCGGAACTCACGGTGCGCACGGCGGCGAGGATCTCGCGACGGCGTTCGTCGCCCGTCAAGCGCTTTGCCGCGCTATCGGACGCGGGGACGGCATCGACTACAGAGGTATCTGCTGTGTTGTTGCCCATGCGTTTGCCGCCTTTCGTCCTCTTTTGCCTGACCGTTCGCCTAACAGTCTTGAATATTGTTGACGGTTCGTCAATACTATTTTTGACACAATGTCAACTAATGGCGGGTGAACGGCATGGGGGCATGCCTGGCCTGCAAAAAGAGGGGTGCCGCGGTCTCGCCAGGCTGCGGCAAGAGAAGGGACGACTATGATTCTCAACGGACCGGGGATTAGCTACACCGAGCCCGATATCGGTTCGGAGTTCGTGCCGCCGCTGCCGGAGCATCCGCGCGAGGCCATTGTCAGACTGTGCGAGCATTGCACCAACCGACTGCTGCATCGCGACGAGCTGCTGGGCTACGAGTACTGGTCGTTTGCCGAGGCCGCGACCGACGAGCAGGCCGAGGTGCTCTGCAAGATGAAGATGCGCCGTCCCTATACGCTGCCCGAGATGGTCAAGCTCACCGGCATGCCCGAGGCCCAGATCGAAAAAATGCTCGACGATATGAGCTACACGGGCCTGCTCGAGTACAACTGGGAAAACCCCGAGCGCGCCAAGCAATGGGTGCTGCCCATGCTGGTGCCGGGTTCCGCCGAGTTCCTCAACATGCGCGTGAGCCAGCTCGAGGAGCATCCGGTCTATGCCAAGTTCTTTGAGCAGGCATCCAAAGGCCCGCTGTCCAAGGCTACGCCGATGGTGCCGCCCGGAGGCGCCGGTATCGGCATGCACGTCATTCCGGTCGAGAAGGCCATTGACGCCGCGAGCACCTCGGTGCCGATCGAGCATATCGAGCACTGGCTCGACAAATACGAGGGTAAGTATGCTGCCAGCACCTGCAGCTGCCGCGCGAGCCGTCGCGTGATGGGTGAGGGCTGCGCCGACGACCCGGCCGATTGGTGCATCGCCGTGGGCGATATGGCCGACTACGTGGTCGAGACCGATCGTGGCCATTACGTGACCCGCGACGAGGTCTACGACATCCTGCGCCAGGCCGAGGACAACGGCTTTGTGCACCAGATCACCAACATCGACGGCGAGAACAAGATCTTCGCCATCTGCAATTGCAACGTCAACGTGTGCTACGCCCTGCGCACCTCGCAGCTGTTCAACACGCCCAACCTGTCGCGCTCGGCCTATGTCGCCAAGGTCGAGAAGGACAAGTGCGTGGCCTGCGGTCGCTGCGTTGAGGTGTGCCCGGCCGGTGCCGCTAAGCTGGGCCAGAAGCTCTGCAGCAAAAAGGCCGGCGGACAGGTGCCCGAGTATCCGCGCCAGGAGCTGCCCGATGCCACCAAGTGGGACCACACCAAGTGGTCGCCTAACTACCGCAACGATAATCGTATCGAAACGCACGAGTCCGGCACCGCGCCCTGCAAGACGGCTTGCCCCGCGCACGTTGCCGTTCAGGGCTATCTGAAGCTCGCGGCGCAGGGCCGCTATGACGAGGCGCTGGCGCTCATCAAGCGCGAGAACCCGCTGCCCGCTATCTGCGGCCGCGTGTGCAACCGCCGCTGTGAGGATGCCTGCACCCGCGGCCGTGTGGACTCCGCCGTGGCCATCGACGAGGTCAAGAAGTTCATCGCCCAGCGCGATCTTGATGCCGCGACCCGCTATGTCCCGCCCGTGGTGACGCCGACGCGCGCTGGCGGCTTCGATCAGAAGATCGCCATCATCGGTGCCGGTCCCGCCGGCCTGTCCTGCGCTTTCTACCTGGCCGAGAAGGGCTACAAGCCTGTCGTGTTCGAGAAGAACGAGCGCCCGGGCGGTATGCTTACCTACGGTATTCCCAGCTTTAAGCTGGAGAAGGACGTTATCGAGGCCGAGGTCGAGATCATTCGCCTGATGGGTGCCGAGTTCCGCTATGGCGTGGAGGTCGGCCGCGATGTGACGCTCGACGAGCTGCGCGAGCAGGGCTTTAAGGCCTTCTACGTGGCTATTGGCTGCCAGGGCGGCCGCCTTGCCGGTATTCCGGGCGAGGATGCCGAGGACGTGACCGTGGCCGTCGACTTCTTGCGCGAGGTCAACAGCGGCAAGATCGACGCGCTGCCCGGCCGCACCATCGTGGTGGGCGGCGGCAACGTGGCCATCGACGTGGCCCGCAACGCCTGCCGCCTGGGCTCCGAGCACGTTGAGATGTTCTGCCTGGAGAGCGAGGCGCAGATGCCCGCCAGCGAGGAAGAGCGCCGCGAGGCCATCGAGGACGGCGCACACATCAGCTGCGGTTGGGGTCCCAAGGAGGTTCACCTGGACGAGGCCGGTCGTGTGTGCGGTATCACCTTTAAGCGCTGCACGCGTGTCTTTGACGACGAGGGCCGGTTTGCGCCCGAGTACGACGAGAGCGACCTGCGTCGTGTCGATGCCGACCGTGTCGTCATGTCGATTGGCCAGTCCATTGTGTGGGGCGACCTGCTGGCTGGCTCCAAGGTGGAGCTTGGCCGCGGCCAGGGTGCCCTTGCCGATCCCCAGACCTACCAGACCGCCGAGCCCGACATCTTTGTGGGCGGCGACGTCTACACCGGTCCGAGCTTTGCCATCGACGCCATCGCTGCCGGTCACGAGGCCGCCGTGTCCATCCACCGCTTTGTGCAGCCGGGCTCCACGCTCACCATCGGCCGCAACCAGCGCCGCTACACCGCGCTCGACCGCGACGACGTTGTGCTCGAGGGCTACGACAACGCGAGCCGCGAGGTTGCCCACGTTGACCGCGAGCGCGAGAAGGCCGCGCCGTTTAGCGAGTACGTCGAGACCTTTACCGAAGAGCAGGTGCGCGCCGAGACCGCCCGTTGCCTGGGTTGCGGTGCCTCGATCGTCGACCCCAACAAGTGCATCGGCTGCGGCCTGTGCACCACCAAGTGCGCGTTCGACGCCATCCATCTGGATCGCGACCGCCCCGAGTGCTCCACGATGGTCAAATACGAGCAAAAGCTCCCAAGCCTCGGCAAGTATGCTTTGAAGCGCGCCATCAAGATTAAGTTCGGTCGCAAGTAAGTAGTCATAACGGGAACGGCGGAAGGAAATAAATGCACGAGCTCGGAATCGTCTATCACATCATTCGTGATGTTGAGAATGTGGCGCGCGCCAATGGCGTGAGTCGCGTTTCGAGCGTCACGCTGCTGCTGGGCGAGGTCTCGGGCGTCGTTCCCGACTTGCTGCTCGACGCCTGGCGCTGGGCGGCAGATAAAAAGTCCATTACCGAGGGTGCGGAGCTTCTTGTGGAGCCTGTCGAGGCCGTGACGCATTGCGAGGCGTGCGGCCGCGACTATGCGACCGTCGAGCACGGCAAGACCTGCCCTCATTGCGGCAGCGGCGAAACATACCTGCTGCAGGGCCAGGAGGTCATGATCAAGCAGATCGAGACCCCCGACGAGGACCCGGCAGGCGCTGCCCCCGATGGCCCTTCCGACGTCCCCGACGCCGTCGACGCCGCCAACCCCCTCCACATCGCCTAGGATTCCCTTTAAGTTGCGGTGAAATAGTTCCTAAATTCAGCCTTCTGGCTCTTAAACAAGAACTATTCCACCGCAACTATTTTGAGTGGTTTCATAAATCATAAGTCACGAAAATAGTCAAGCCATGTCTGTTTAAACAAAATAGCGGCAGTACAAGCGCATTCGCGCTTGCCTAAAATCGATATTAATGAACAGCCTGCTTGTATCTGTAAAATGCATGGCTTGATGAGCGACGCCTTGTCGTGTAATGAGTCAAAAAGCAGTAACGTAATCAACTTGTAACAAACCTAGACATTTAAACAAATAATCCAACCTTTTGCGGATTTAGCTATAATTCCACAAACCAAACAGCTATACTCCTTTCATGTCGTGTAGGAAATACGTAGACAAAAAGGAGGTTATGTGATGGTAAGTATTGTTCTTGCTAGCCACGGGGACTTGGCAGCTGGAATCAAGCAGACGGGCTCGATGGTCTTTGGCGATCAGCCGTCTGTTGCCGTGGTCTCGCTCGAGCCGAGCATGGGCCCCGACGACTTCCGTGCCAAGGTCGAGGAAGCAATCGCTTCCTTCGAAGACCAGGAGCAGGTGCTCTTCCTCGTTGATCTGTGGGGCGGCACGCCGTTCAACCAGATCAGCGGGCTCATCGAGGGCCACGATTCCTGGGCTATCGTCACCGGTGTCAACCTGCCTATGCTCATCGAGGCATATTCGCAGCGCTTTGACGCAAAGAACACTGCACATGCGATCGCAAAACATCTCGTGACTGAGGCTAAGGCTGGCGTGCGTGTCAAGCCCGAGTCTCTGGAGCCCGAGGAGAAGAAGCCGGCTGCGGCCGCCGCTGCTCCTGCAGGCGCCATCCCTCCGGGAACGGTCATCGGCGATGGGCACATCAAGATCGCCCACGTCCGTATCGACACCCGTCTGCTTCATGGTCAGGTGGCCACCACGTGGACCAAGCAGATCAACCCCAACCGCATCATCGTGGTTTCCGACGGCGTTGCTCACGACGAGCTCCGCAAGACCATGATCGAGCAGGCTGCCCCTCCGGGAGTCCATGCCAACGTCGTGCCCATCAAGAAGATGGCCGAGGTCGTCAAGGACACGCGCTTTGGTGACACCAAGGCCATGCTGCTCTTTGAGAACCCGCAGGATCTGCTCAAGGCCATCGAGGCCGGCGTCGACATCAAGGAAGTCAACATCGGTTCCATGGCTCACTCCAAGGGCAAGGTCGTCGTTACCAACGCCGTCGCTATGGGCGATGACGACGTCAAGACTCTCGAGGCCCTTAAGGCCAAGGGCGTCAAGTTCGAGGTCCGCAAGGTTCCTTCTGATTCCTCCGAGGATCTCGACGCCATGTTGAAGAAAGCTAAGGCCGAACTGGCCGCTCAAGCATAGTAAAGGAGGGTCCGATACATGTCTGCAATCACTATTCTGCTTGTTGCGATTGTCGCGTTGCTTGCCGGTATGGAAGGCATTCTGGATGAGTTCCAGTTCCATCAGCCGCTCGTGGCATGCACGCTTATCGGTCTCGTAACCGGTCACCTTCAGGAGGGTATCCTCCTGGGCGGTTCGCTCCAGATGATGGCCCTTGGCTGGGCTAACGTCGGCGCCGCTGTCGCGCCTGACGCCGCTCTGGCCTCGGTCGCTTCTTCGATCATCATGGTGCTCGCCCTCAACGGTGGCGCCACCGATTCGGCCAAGGCCGTTACCACCGCTATCGCCGTCGCCGTCCCGCTGTCGGTCGCTGGTCTGTTCCTGACCATGATCTGCCGTACCATTGCTACCGCTATCGCTCACGCCATGGACGGTTGCGCCGAGAAGGGCGACTTCTCCGGCATCGAGCGCTGGCAGTATGCTGCCATCCTCATGCAGGGCCTTCGTATCGCCATCCCGGCAGTGCTTCTGTGCGTCATCCCGGCCGAGGCCGTTACCAACGCGCTTAACGCTATGCCCGACTGGCTGTCCGGCGGCATGGCTGTCGGCGGCGGCATGGTCGCTTCCGTCGGTTACGCCATGGTCATCAACATGATGGCCACCAAGGAGACCTGGCCGTTCTTCGTCCTCGGCTTTGTCCTTGCTGCCATCCCTCAGCTCACGCTGATCGCCCTTGGTCTCATCGGCATCTCCCTTGCCCTCATCTACCTTGGCCTTAAGGATCTGGCCAAGCAGGGTGGCGGCATGGGCGGTGGCTCCGGCGACCCGCTCGGCGACATTCTGAACGATTACGAGTAGGAAGGGAGTGATACATATGGCAGAGAACAAGATTCAGCTCACCAAGGCTGACCGCAAGAAGGTTTGCTTCCGTCATCAGTTCCTTCAGGGCTCGTGGAACTACGAGCGTATGCAGAACGGCGGCTGGTGCTTCGCAATGATCCCTGCGATCAAGAAGCTCTACACCAGCAAGGATGACCAGATTGCCGCTCTTAAGCGCCACCTGGAGTTCTATAACACCCACCCCTATGTTTCCGCCCCCGTCATTGGCGTTACCCTCGCTCTCGAGGAGGAGCGCGCCAACGGTGCCCCGATTGACGACGTCGCCATTCAGGGCGTCAAGGTCGGTATGATGGGCCCGCTCGCCGGCGTCGGCGACCCCGTCTTCTGGTTCACCCTTCGCCCGATTCTGGGCGCTCTGGGCGCTTCCCTGGCCATGTCCGGCAGCATCGTCGGTCCGCTGCTGTTCTTCTTCGCGTGGAACATCATCCGTTACGCTTTCCTGTGGTACACGCAGGAGTTTGGCTACAAGGTCGGCTCCTCCATCGCCAAGGACCTCTCCGGTGGTCTGATGGGCAAGGTCACCGAGGGCGCTTCCATCCTGGGTATGTTCATCATCGGCGCCCTGGTCGAGCGCTGGGTGTCCATTTCCTTCACCCCGATCGTCTCCACGGTCAAGCAGTCTGCTGGCGCCTTTATCGACTGGGCTAGCCTGCCCTCCGGTTCCGAGGGTATCAAGGAAGCGCTGACGATGTACAACTCCGTCGGTGCTACCGCCCTTGATCAGATGAAGGTCACCACGCTTCAGGCCAACCTCGATCAGCTCATCCCCGGCCTTGCCGCCGTGTGCCTGACCCTGCTGGTCTGCAAGCTCCTCAAGAAGAAGGTCAGCCCGATCGTCATCATCCTGGCTCTCTTCGCCGTCGGCATCATCGGTCGCTTCTGCGGCTTCATGTAAGCACGCTTCGGCTTAAGACCGAGAATTGCTAGGCAAGGGCTTTTGAGCCATTGAAACGGACCGCACCCGGTGGGTACACTGGATGCGGTCCGATTGTTTTATTTGGAGGGCGAGGCGCGCATGGCGCAATCTCAGAACAGCACGGTCGATCTGGCAACGCCGGCAACCTGCCTGATGGGGCTTACCAGCCACGGTAACGTGATGGTGGGCAATAAGGCGTTCGAGTATTACAACGAGCGCAATCCCGAGGATTATATTCAAATCCCTTGGGACGAGGTCGACTATATTGCCGCCGAGGTTTTACGCGGCACCAAGAAGATCACGCGTTTTGCCATCTTCACCAAGGACAACGGTCACTTTACGTTTTCGACGCGCGACGACAAAGAGACGCTTCGTGCTGTCCGCAAGTACGTCGACGAGGATAAGCTCGTGCGTTCGCCCGACTTTATCGATGTGACTGCCAAGGGCGCCAAGAGCATCCCCTCCGTTATCAAAAACCTCTTCCACAAAGGCAACTAGTCGTTGGGTAGTCGTTGGGGAAATATCATCCCGGTTTGAGCGCCTATTCTTGGATGCAGTTTCCGGAACAGGCTCAATTGGGAAACCATATCCCGTTTCGAGCTCAAATTCCGGGTCGTAGTTTCCTAGAGAGGCCCCATCCGGAAAGCCCGTCCCAGATTTCGTCTGGATAGTGGGACACGCTTTCCGGAAGGCTGTTCCACCGTAACTTCGAAGAGTGGCTATGCGCTGCATGGCAGTGGCGCAAATCTGCTACACTAGTACAACATGCCTCCGTAGCTCAGGGGATAGAGCACCGCTCTCCTAAAGCGGGTGTCGACGGTTCGAATCCGCCCGGGGGCACCAGAGGAATATCGAGCCCGGTACCGCTACGGTGCCGGGCTCTTCTGGTCTAAGGGCAGGATTCGAGCCGTCGACACCCGCGTCACTCATTTCCCCGCGGGGGAGTTTTCGAATCCGCCCGGGGGCACCAGAGGAATATCGAGCCCGGTACCGCTACGGTGC
>URKV01000016.1 GCA_900548565.1 uncultured Collinsella sp. | reverse complement strand
GAGGCCAAGCTGCCGGGCGGCGTGGTGCAGCCCTCGTTGCCGTTTGGCGAACCGGAGCCCACGTCTGAGCCTTCAAGCGAGCAGGAGACGCCGGCCGCCGAGCAGGCTATTGCCGCCGAGACCGTCGCGCCCGCGCTCGAGGCCACGCCCGCAGCCACCGAGGCCGCATTGGAGTCCAATGACCGCCTGGCCGCCATGATGCGCCGCAGCGCCCGCCGCGAGGAAGCCTACGTGCCCACCTCGCAGCTCCGCCGCTTCACCCTGCCCGATTCGGCGCCCATCATGCGCCGCGTCATGGGCTTTCTGTCCGACCAGGCCCGCACGCTCATCCATGCCGGCGTGTCGCGCGACCGCATCTGCATCGATCCTGGTCCGGGCTTTGGTAAGTCGGCTAACGAGGACATCGTCATCCAGCGCGAGACTGCCAAGATGGCGTCACTGGGCTATCCGCTCATGTGCGCCGTGTCGCGCAAGCGCTTTGTGGGCGCCGTCTCGGGCGTGACCGAGGCCGCCGAGCGCGATGCTGCTACGTTTGGCGTGTGCCTGGGCGCCATCCAGGCCGGTGCCAACATCGTGCGCGTGCACGACGCCGCGGGTTTTGCGCAGTTCCTGAACGGCTACTGGGCGGTTGCCAAGCCGCAGCCGCGCCGCGCGTTTGTGGCCGTGGGCTCCAACCTGGGGCATCGCTGCGACAACATCCGCGCCGCACGCGAGATGATCGCCGAGATTCCACTCACCTGCGTGTCCAACTCCTCCAAGATCTACGAGAGCGAGCCTGCCTACGAGACGCGCCAGGACGCGTTTGCCAACGCCGTCATCGAGATCAAGACCGAGCTGGCGCCGCTGGTGCTGCTCGACGAGCTCATGAAGATCGAGGCCGAGCTGGGGCGCGACCGCTCCAAAAAGGCCAAGGCCAACGGTCCGCGCACCATCGACTTGGACCTGCTGTGGATGGACGGCGAGACCCACGGCGGCAAAAAGCTGCGCCTGCCGCATCCGCTGATCGGCGAGCGCGACTTTGTGCTGGTGCCGCTTGAGGACCTGATGCACGACCCGGCGCGGTTCTTCCGCTACAACGGTGTCGAGGTCAAGGAGCCCGAGGACCGCGTGGGTCATATCGTGGGCGAATTGGGGCGTATGTAGATGATCGAGATGAATGCTGTTGCCGCCGGCACCGAGCTCGACGCGGCGCGTGACGCGGGCCGCGAGGGCGTATCCGCGGGCTGGTGCGCGTGGAGCGCGGGCGATGCTTCGCTGACGTTTTCGCTGGTCGTGCGTCCGGATGTGAACATGCATGCCTTCCATGGCCTGCCGTTTGTGGCGGCGATGGGCATGATGGATGCGCTTGTGGGCACGGCTTCGACGCCGGGGTTGGGCCTTGCCGGTAAGGTGGGTATCCAGTGGCCGAGCGATATCGTGTGCGGTGCGCCTGCGTTTGAGACGTCGCTCGCGCGTGTTACCGTGAACGGCGGTGCCGGTGCTGCGGGCATGTTCGGTGCCGTGACGGTGGATATTGAGCGCTCGGCGCTGAGCGAGCTTGGTGTGGACGTGGCTGACGAAGCGCTGGTCGAGGCGCTGGCCGCCGCCGTGCTGGCCCGCGTGGACGCCTGGGCGGTTGTTGCCAACACGCCGCAAGGCGCCGCAGGGCCGCTGGCTCCCGTGCTGGGCGAGTACTTCGACATGGTGCCGCTGCTGGGCCGCCAAGTTGCGGCGGTGTCGCCCAACGGCCTGCCGCTTGCGGTCGGTGTGTTTGCAGGCCTGGACATCTGGGGCCGCGCGACCATTAAGACCGATGCCGGCGAGCAGGAGTTTCCGCCCGAGGCCGTACGAATTCGCGGGCTGTAGCGCGTGGCGCCAGCGCTCAAAGACAACGATGACAACGAAGCCCTCCTCGGCTGTACCGGGGAGGGCTTCGCTTGTCTGGGGAATGGGTTGCCAGCGCCCTATTCCTCAAAACTGAAAAATTTTCGTTTTTGAGGAATAGAATTAAGGCAGCTCGGTCTTTCGCGAGGTATATTCGCTATAGAGCCTATTCCTCAAAACTGAAAATTTTTCAGTTTTGAGGAATAGCGATAAAAGACCGCGAGGAGGCCCCGATGAAACTCATCAATAGAACGTCATATATGGACACGTTGACGAGCCTTATTGGCGTGCCGGACATCAAGGTCATCACGGGCATTCGCCGCAGCGGTAAATCAAAATTGCTCGAGGCCCTCCGCGATTACGTGGAGGCAAATCTGTCCAATTCGAATGTCATCCATATCAACTACAACCTCGATGAGTTCGAGAACCTGCTCGAGTATCACGCGCTGCTCGCCTATGTAAAAGAGCATCGAGTATCCGGCAAACAAAACTTTCTGCTTATCGATGAAGTTCAGATGTGCGACGGTTTTGAGCGTGCGATCAATAGCCTTCACGCATCCGAGCAGTACGACATATTCATTACCGGATCGAATGCCTTTTTGCTGTCGAGCGATCTGTCGACGCTCTTTACGGGGCGTACGTTCGAGATCGAGGTTTTCCCATTCTCGTTTGAGGAGTATCGTCTCTATGGCGACGAGGGCGAGGTCGACCGCGACTTCGATGAGTACACGAGAACCGGCGGTATGTCCGGCTCTTACCCTTATCCACAGCAGGAGCAGCGCTATCAATATCTCTCCAACGTCTTCAAGACGCTCATTGTGAGAGATATCGTGCAGCGGCATAACGTGAGAAACGAATCGGCGCTGCTGCGCATTGCCGATTACATGATGGACAACGTTTCCAACATTACGTCGGCACGCAACATTACTGATGCATTAAATGCGGATGGGCTAAAGATTACGAACAAGACGGTCGGCACGTACATGGGGTACCTGTGCGATGCGTTTGCCTTCTATAAAGTTCGTCGGTACGACATTCGCGGCAAAAAATACCTTAAGAGCGGCGAGAAGTACTATCTGGCGGACCATGCGTTTAAATATGCGCTTCTTGGTACACGTGATATGGATTGGGGACGCGTATACGAGAACATGGTGGCAATCGAGCTGCTGCGTCGCGGATACGAGGTATACGTCGGCGTGCTCTATAAAAAGGAAATAGACTTTGTAGCAATCAAGCGGAGCGAGAAACTCTACATTCAGGTGAGCGACGACATCAGCTCGGATAAGACATTTGAACGCGAGATTTCGCCACTGCTGAGCATTGGCGATGCGTATCCCAAGATGATTCTCGCCCGCACGCATCACGAGGCCACGGATCGCGACGGAGTGCAGATCGTGGACCTGGCGAGGTGGTTGTGCGGCGAGGCGTAGCGGAAAGCCTATTCCTCAAAACTGAAAAATTTCCGATTTTGAGGAATAGGACCAATGCATTGCTTAGTTCGCCGCTCGCGCCCGTGCTCGACTTAAGCCCCTGCTCTATCCCAGCTTCTGCATGCGGCGGTAGATTTCGCAGATACCCTTGATGGTGAGCTGTCCGTCGACCACGTCGAAGGCATCGGTCGAATCGGCGACGATGCCGGCGAGACCGCCCGTGGCGATAACGGTGGCATCCTCGCGGCCCAGCTCGCGCTTCATGCGCGCGACCAGGCCCTCGGCCATGGCGGCGGCGCCCGTTACGGCGCCGACCTTGATGCATTCCTCGGTGTCACGGCCGATGGCGTGCTCGGGCGCCTCGAGCGGCACGCTGGCGAGCTTGGCGGCACGGGCAGCAAGCGCGTCCATGGAGATACGGATGCCCGGCGCAATCGCTCCGCCAATGTAATAGCCGTCCTCATCAATGACGTCGATATTGGTTGCGGTGCCAAAGTCCACCACGATCGCCGGCGCGTCGTAGAAGGTCTCGGCAGCGACGGCGTTGGCGATGCGGTCGGCACCAACGGCCTGGGGGCGCGCCGCCCGCAGCTTGGTCACGGCGACCGTCTGCGGCCCGATGACGATGGCGTCCGCGGCAATGCGGTCGGCCACGGCGTGCCACTCGCGCGAGAGCTGCGGCACCACGCCGGCAAAGGCGATCGCGTCGACCGCGCCGATCGAGAGGTCATACATCTTAAAGAAGCCCATCAGGCGCACGTGGATCTCGTCGGCGGTATAGGAGCGGTCGGTGGGCATACGCCACGACTGCACCAGCTCGTCTCCGTCAAACAGCCCCATGGCCGTCTGCGTGTTTCCCATATCGATAGCGAGCAGCATGTCTACTCCCGGTGTTGGCATAAAAGGACGCGCACCATTGTATACGTGCCGTCGACGGCGCTCGGCTGCGATTCGTTTACGGTGATAGGGGCTGAGGGGTTTAAATATGAAGGAATTATGCTCTACGAGATTTTCCTTGCCGTTTACCGAACTCCAGCGTAATATTCTTTCTTGCGCACATGAGGCGCCCAGACATTGCGGGGTGGAGCAGTCTGGTAGCTCGCCGGGCTCATAACCCGGAGGTCGTAGGTTCAAATCCTGCCCCCGCGACCAAGAACTTGCAGCTCGTCGGCCTAGCCGGCGAGCTTTTTTGTTATCCCGGGACTGTGTTTTCGGTCCAATTCTTGGCCTCTCAAACAAAATCTCGATCTGTAACATCTAGACCCGATTTGGGCGGCTAAGTGTTACAGATCGAGATGTTTCGGCAGGACGGTCTTCGTTTGTCTAAATCTGTAACACGAGGGACGGATTTTGCCGAGTTGTTGTTATAGATTGAGATTTTCTAGCAGGCGGGTTTGGTTTGTCTCGATCTGTAACAGGTAGGGGTCAAAAGTGGGTCTAGCTGTTACAGATTGAGATTGTTGAGGTTGGGTCGAGGGGAATATCTCGATCTGTAACAGTAAGACCCGGTTTTGCCGAGTAACTGTTACAGATTGAGACGAACCGACGGGCCGCTCTGCCCCATCCACCTGCCGCCACCTGATATTCGCCGATTTCCGTTGTGCCGCCGTGCTCCCATGCCATATCCTCTAGACAACTACGCGGCATCATCGCCGCCGCGCCTACAAGAGAGGAATGTCCATGACCACACCTGCATCCAAGCTGCTCCAGCCCATTACGGTTGGCCCCCTTGAGCTCAAGAACCGCATTATGTTTCCGCCGCTGACCACCGGCTACGAGGAGCGTGACGGTTCCATCGGCGAGCGCAGCCTGGCTTTTTACGAGCGCTTGGCCCGTGGCGGCGTGAGCTACATCGTCATCGGCGACGTTGCTCCCGTCATGACCGCAAGCCCCACGCCCAAGCTGGCGACCGACGCCCAGATCCCCACGTTTAAGGCCCTGGCCGACGCCGTCCACAAGCACGGCGCCAAGGTCGCGCTGCAGTTGTTCCACCCCGAGTACGACGTGCCCGGTGTCGGCCGCATGGTCATGGGATCCATGGCTGCCGCCAAGGCCGCGCAGGAGGCCAAGGCCGCCGGTGACGAGGAGACCTTTGCCGCCAAGATGGCCGAGTCCAACGAGATTCGCAACCAGGCCTACGCCAAGCTGCACCACGATATGCAGCACTTTGTGAACGAGGCGAGCGTAGAGCAGCTCACCCAGATCAAGGAGGCCATCGCTGCCTCGGCCGCCCGCGCGCAGCAGGCCGGGATCGACGCCATCGAGGTCCACGGCGACCGCCTGGTGGGTTCGCTGTGCTCGGCCATCCTCAACCAGCGCACCGATGAGTACGGTGGTTCGTTCGAGAATCGCGTTCGCTACGCGCTGGAGGTCGTCGCTGCCATTAAGGAAGCCGCGCCGCAGCTGATGGTGGAGTACAAACTCCCCGTGATCATGGAGAACCCCGACGGCACGCCGCGCGGCAAGGGCGGCCTGCAGCCCGACGAGGCCTGTGAGTTCGCCAAGCTGCTCGAGGGCGCGGGCATCGACATGATCCAGGTCGCGCAGGCCAACCACACCGGCAACATGGGAGACACCATTCCGCCCATGGGCGCCATGCCCTACAACTGGACGCTGCCCGTGGCCGAGCGCGTCAAGGCCTTGGTCTCCGTGCCGGTGGCGACCGTCGGCCGCGTTGTCTCGGTCGAGGCCGGCGAGAAGATTCTGGAAGACGGCGCGGCCGACATCATCGCGTACGGCCGTTCGCTCATGTGCGACCCCGACATTGCGCTGAAGGCCGCCACGGGTGAGCCCATCCGCGAGTGCCTCAACTGCAACAAGGGTTGCGTCGACGCGATTCAAAACCGCAAGTACATCTCGTGCGTGCTCAATGCCGAGAACGGCGACGAGGCGACCATCGCCATCAAGCCGGGCGGGGGCGACAAGAAGATCGCCGTGGTGGGCGGCGGTATTGCCGGCTTGGAGGCCGCGCGCGTGGCGGCCAAGCGCGGCTACGATGTGACCGTTTACGAGGCGAGCGACCATCTGGGCGGCCAGATTGTGCTGGCGGCTGCACCTCCGCGTAAGGACGAGATCATGCGCTCGGTTGAGTACTACGAGAAGATTCTGCCCGGCCTGGGAGTGAAGGTTGAGCTCAACCATGCCGCTACCGCTGAGGACCTCAACGCCGCCGACGCTGCGATTGTGGCCGTAGGCGCACACGACGTGGTCATCCACGTTCCGGGCGCCGACTCGGACAAGGTCGTCTCGAGCTGGGACGTGCTGGCCGGCAAGGTGGAGCTCAGCGGGCGCGTCGCCGTCATTGGCGGCGGTCTGGTGGGCACCGAGACTGCCGAGTACCTGCTGCAGCACGGCTGCGAGGTGGCGATCGTGGAGATGCTCGACAAGATTGCCGCGGGCGAGTCCGAGACCATTCTGCCGCTGATTATGAGCGACTTTGCAGAGCACAACGTGGAGCAGCACGTGAAGACCCGCCTGACCGCCATTACCGACGAGGGCGTGGAGGCTGTTCGCACCACCGAGGACGGCGCCGAGGAGCCGGTGAAGATCGCCTGCGATTACGTGGTGATGGCCGTGGGCTCCAAGGCCAACGCGTTTGACCTGGATGGCGTGACGGTGCCCGTGACCTGCGTGGGCGACTGCTCGGGTGAGCGCACCGCCGACATTGCGAGCGCCATTCGCACGGCGTATCACGCGGCCAACAAGCTGTAGTTGAACATCGCGGCCAGGCGGGGCGGTAGCACGGATTCGTCTCGCCCGGCTGTGTCCCGTCGGGTGTCAACCGGTGCGGGGCCTGCAAGCGCAGCAGGTCCCGCCCTTTTTGTTTTGCTCCGGTGGATGGCAATGCGCGGTAATCATGAGGAGTGAGGACGTCTACTGCCTTGCAGATCACTCAAAATTATTGGGGGAGGGGTTAATAACTATATCCTCTATACCAAAGGACATAAAGAGATGCCAATTTTGCTGACAAGCGAATGACGATTAGCTGCGAGTCAGCTACCAGCGTAAATAATCGATAAAGAAATGTCGTAATTTGGTGCCAAATGCCCAGATAACGACGCGTCTACTTTAATTAACTGCTTTGAGCAAACAGTAAAATGCTACTATCTAACTTGCACGTAAGAAAGCAGATTAACGGTTAAGGCTAAGAAGTGGCAGGTATGTCGGAAGCAACTAGGACTCGCACGCATGCGCCCGAGGTTAGACAGCGCGCCGTCGAGATCCTCCAAGAGGGGGTCGGTCATCGCGCCCTCGCTGCGGAGATTGGCATTCCCCAGGCCACGGCTCGTCAGTGGGCCCGCGCGTATGCCGTGGGCGGTGCCGACGCCGTTCTCAATGCCGGTTCGCATCATCACACCTATTCGTACGACGTAAAGCTCGCTGTGGTTAAGGACCGCCTGGAAAACGGCTTGACGGTTCGCGAGGCCATGATCAAGCACAAGATTCCCAGCGAGTCTTCGGTCAAGGCTTGGTGCCGTCAGTACCGCGAGAGCGGTGAGTCCGCACTGGTCGATAAGCCGCGCGGTCGCAAGCCGCGCGTTAAAAAGGCGGAATAGCAAACGGGATGGTGCGCCCACAGGGGCGCATTTTTCTTGCCGCGCCAACTTTTTGGACCAGCGCGAGCCTATCGGGAGATCCTCCAAAGTGGCCAATAAACCGAGCACAGTGGCCCGCGCGCCTGTCGCTGCGATAGGCGGCGTCGCCTCTCTGCTCCAAAGCGGACGTGCCCTTGCCCCGTACGCCTAAAACTCCCCAGTTGACCGAAAACCTGCCGCCGCTACTCCTCAATTGAGCTATAACGTTAAACAATTGCAGCGTTTTTGCACGGGGGAGTGATGGTATGACGCTACTGTATTTCCTTACCCTGTTTCCGCTGGTACCGGCGCTGGGCATGCTGCTCGCGCGCGGTGACCGCGCCCGCGATGCGGTGGGGCTCATAGGTTCCGGCATTATTATGGCGGTGACAGTTGTAGTCGCCGTCATGTTTTTTGGCACGGGTCCGCAGAGCTTTGAGGTTGCCCCCGACACCTCGCATATGCTTTCGATCATCAGCTCCGCCATCGACGTGATCCTGTGCAACGTTATCCTGTACAACGCGCGCAAATATAGGAACGCGCTCACCACGGTGCTCGGCATAGTCCAGCTGGTGGGCTCGCTCGCCTTTGCAGCCATGACGTTGCCCGCGGCCGAGGCCGTTACGGCGACACCGCTCTACCTGGACTACATGAGCGTGATCATGGTCCTCGCCGTCGGCATCGTCGGCAGCCTAATTTGCGTGTATGCCTTGGGTTATATGAAGGACTTCCAGGCCCATGACGAGCACGAGGCCGCGCTGCGCGGGCAGACCGTGCCCGACCGTCGCCCGCAGTTCCTGGCGCTTATGTTCCTGTTCCTCTCGGCCATGTTCGTCATCGTGACGAGCGACAACCTTGAGTGGCTGTTCTGCGGCTGGGAAATCACCACCGTGTGCTCGTTCCTTATGATTGGCTACACGCGCACGCCCGAGGCCATCAAGAACGCCTTCACCCAGATCATCCTCAACATGCTGGGCGGTATCGCGTTTTTGGCGGGCCTTATGTTTCTGCACGTTAACGGCATGCCGCTGACCATCTCGGGCATGATCGAGCTTTCCGGCGCCGGCACCGCGCAATCCGCACTGCTGGTGATGCCGGTCATCCTGTTGTCGCTCGCCGCACTCACCAAGGCCGCGCAGATGCCGTTTCACACCTGGCTGCTCGGCGCCATGGTCGCCCCCACGCCCACGAGCGCCCTGCTGCACTCGTCAACCATGGTCAAGGCCGGCGTGTTCCTAATGGTCAAGCTCAGCCCGCTCTATGCTATCTATCCCGTAACCGGCTTTATGGTCACGAGTGTGGGCGCCATCACGTTTTTGCTTGCTGCCCTCATGGCCATCTCGCAGAGCAACGCCAAACGCGTGCTCGCGTACTCCACCATTTCCAACTTGGGCCTCATCAGTGCCTGCCTGGGTGTCGGCGCGCCCGAGGCCGTATGGGCGGCCATCTTTCTGATCCTGTTCCACACGGTGGCAAAGTCGCTGCTGTTCCTGTGCGTGGGCACGGCCGAGCATCATATCGGCAGCCGCGATATTGAGGACATGGACGGTATGTTCAGCCGCATGCCGCACCTGACGCGCCTGATGATGCTGGGCATCATGGGCATGTTTGTGGCGCCGTTTGGCATGCTCGTGTCCAAGTGGGGCGCCCTGGTGGCGTTCGCGCAGACCGGCAACGTGCTCATGATTATGGTGCTTGCCTTTGGCTCGGCCGCGACGTTCTTCTTCTGGGGCAAGTGGCTTGCCAAGCTTTCGGGCGTCGACCCCACGGCTCAAAACGTTGAGGTCAATGTCCATAAGACCGAATGGATGGCCCTCAACACCATCGCCGCGCTGCTGATTCTGTGCTGCGTGGCGTTTCCGGTTATCTCGAGCGGTCTGGTGTCGCCTTACTTGGCCATGGTGTTTGGCCGCGTGCCGTACGTTATCGGCAAGGACGCCATGTATCTGATGGTGGTTATCGTGGCGTTTATTGCCGTGGTGCTGCTGACGTCGTTCCGCGTGAGCAATAAGCCGCACGTAAACGTATATCTTTCGGGTGTGGGAACCGACAATTACCGCCATTTCCGCGGCTCGATGGGACACGAGGTGAAGGCCGAAAAGCGCAATTGGTATTCGGAGGACGCCCTTGGCGAGAAGCGCATTGGCCCCGCAGGTAGCGTCGTGTGCTGCAGCATTATCTTGTTTGCGCTTCTGTGTTGCGCGTGGATTGGGCCCGAGCGGCTTGCCATGAGCGCGCCCTCGGTGCTGCGCGGCAAGTATTTTGAAGGTTCGGGCGTCGTGGGCATTTTTATTGGCACCGTGGCGTTTGCCTTGCTGGCGCCGCTTGTGGGCGGTCTGATCGACGGTCTTGACCGTAAGCTTTCGGCCCGCATGCAGGGCCGTGTGGGTCCGCGCCTGCTGCAACCGTTCTACGACGTTGCCAAGCTGCTGCGCAAGGCCCCCGCCAGCGTAAACACCATGGACGATACCTACATGGCGTGCGCGCTCATCTTTACCGTGGTGGGCGGCGGCATCTTTGTGTCGGGTTCCAACACGATGTTGTGCTCCTTTATGGTGACGCTCGCCGCGATCTTTGTGGTGCTGGCGTCCGCCTCGACGCAAAGCCCGTTTGCCCAGGTCGGCGCCGACCGCGAGCTGCTGCAGGTTATGAGCTACGAGCCCGCCGTTCTGCTGATGAGCGTGGGCCTGTATCTTGCCACCGATAGCTTTGATTCCATCGCCGTGACGGGGCAGTCGGCCCCCATCATCGTGTACAGCGCGCCCATTTTCCTCGCGCTGCTTGCGGTGCTTACCATCAAGCTGCGCAAGTCGCCGTTCGATCTTTCGTACTCGCATCACGCGCATCAGGAGATCGTCCAGGGCGTCGCCACCGAGATGAGCGGCGGCACGCTGGCCAAGATGACCCTCATGCACTGGTGTGAGACCGTGCTGTTTTTGATGTGGGTGGGCATGTTCTTTGTTTGGGACAACCCGGTGAGCTGGGTGGTCGCCCTGGTCGTGATGGCCGCGACGTATTTTGTCGAGGTGCTGATCGACAACACCTTCGCCCGTAGCACCTGGCGCAGCTGCTTTAAGCTCGGCTGGGGCGTGGCGCTGGTGTTTGGCCTGCTCAACCTTATGCCCATCCTCGTCGACGTGTTTATTTAGGAGGCGGCATCCATGGATCATAAAATGTCGCGCTCGCCGTGGGTTATTCATTACGACGGCTCGAGCTGCAACGGATGCGATATCGAGGTGCTGGCCTCGCTCACGCCATTGTTCGATGCGGAGCGCTTTGGCGTGGTCAACACTGGCAACCCCAAGCATGCGGATATCTTTTTGGTGACAGGCTCGGTCAATGCTCAGAACCTGCCCGTTGTGCGTCAGATTTACAACCAGATGCTCGAGCCCAAGTGCGTGGTGGCGTGCGGCATCTGCGCGTGTTCGGGCGGCGTGTTCCGCGATGCCTACAACGTGATCGGCGGCGTGAACCGCGCGATTCCCGTGGATGTGTACGCGCCCGGGTGCGCCATTCGCCCCGAGACCGTGATCGATGCCATCGTGGAGGCGTGCGGCATCCTGGACCAGAAGGAGGCCGTGATGCACGCCGGTGGCGATCCGCTCACCGTAGGCGGTGCCGCTACCTGGGACGGTGGCGTTGAGCTGGGCGAGGACGGGTTTGTGGCTGCGGGGGCCGGCGACGCGCCTGATGGGACGCCCGCCACTGCAAAGGAGGCCGAGTAATGCAAAAGGCTATCTATACCACCGTCGGGATCGATGAACTGTTGCCGCGTGTGCAGGCGCTCAAAGGTACCGGCGCGCGCTTTGTGCAGATGCATGCCGGGCGCTGTGTGGACGACGGATCGTATCGCTTGGTCTATACGTTTATCGACGTTCGTGCTGCTCAGGAGCATATTGCGCAGGACGGCAGCTATGCGATCGAGAACCTGGTGGTTGAGGGCATCGACCAGTACCAGGAGATTCCGTCCATCAGCTCGTACTATCCGGCGGTATTCCCGTTTGAAAACGAGGCGCACGACCTGTTTGGTCTTGCCATCACCGATATGCAGATTGACTTTAAGGGCTTTTTCTACCAGGTCTCGACTGCCGAACCCATGAGCGTTATCACGCCCGAGGTGAAGGCCGCGCGCGAGAAAGCCATGAAGGTGCGTGCCGCCGCCGAGGCCAAGGCGCGCAAGGCCGCTGCCGAGAAGGCCGCCGCGGCTGCGGCTGCTGCGGGGGAGGGCGCTGCGAGCGCCGGCGATGCCGCGGGCGCCGCTGCTCAGCCCACTGCGACTGCCGGCTCCGATGCTCAGCATGACGAGGCTGCTGCGAAGGCCGCGCTCAAGGCCGCCG
The DNA here is from genome assembly GCA_900548565.1 of uncultured Collinsella sp. Lineage (GTDB taxonomy): Bacteria > Actinomycetota > Coriobacteriia > Coriobacteriales > Coriobacteriaceae > Collinsella. Next base: position 8,847 of record URKV01000016.1, on the reverse strand, counting down.
AGATGGAGGCAAAGCTCGCCGCCATGGATCCCGAGAAAGCGGCCAAGGTCCGCGCGGCGCTTGCCGCCAAGGCCGCCCGCGACAAGCAGAAAAAGGAGGCGTAAGGTCCATGGCACATCGCTCCGTTATTCCGTTTGGCCCGCAGCACCCGGTGCTGCCCGAGCCGCTTCATCTAGACCTGGTGATCGATGACGACCGCGTCATCGAGGCAATTCCGCAGATCGGCTTTGTGCACCGCGGACTCGAGAAGCTCACCGAAAAGCGCGACATGCATCAGTTTGGCTACATCGCCGAGCGCATCTGCGGCATCTGCGCCGTGGGCCACAGCTGCGGCTATGCCAGCGCCTGCGAGCGCATGCTCGGCATCGAGGTGCCTGGTCGCGTGCAGTATATCCGCACCATTTTGCACGAGCTTTCGCGCATTCACTCGCATCTGCTGTGGCTGGGTCTGCTCGCCGACGCCTTTGGCTTCGAGGCGCTGTTCTATCGGTCATGGACCCTGCGCGAGCAGATACTCAAGATTTTTGAGAGCACTTGCGGCGGGCGCGTGATTCTGTCGATTAACGAGATTGGCGGCCTTAAACACGACATTGAGGACTCCGAGCTGGCGGGCATTGTCCAGACGCTCGATGCCATGCGTCCTGACTACGAGGCCCTGGTGCATACGTTTTTGGACGACAACAGCTGCGGCGAGCGCCTGCATGGCGTGGGCGTGATTAGCAAGAAAGACGCGCTGGAGCTTTCGATGGTCGGTCCGTTTGGGCGCGCATCGGGCGTGGATTACGACGTGCGCATGTTTGACGACGGTGCCTATGCGGATCTGGCTGCGTTCGAGCCCATCGTTGCTACCGATGGCGATTGCTATGCCCGCTGCCAGGTGCGCTGTGCCGAGGTCACGCAGGCCATGGACATCATTAAGGAGCTTGTGGGCAAGATTCCGCACGACGGGATCGGCGGGCGCACCAAGCTTACACCGGCCGACGGCGCACGCGGCGAGGTTGTGATTGAGCAGCCGCGCGGCGAGGCGTATTACTATGTGCGCGGCAACGGCACCAAGAACCTGGACCGTTTTCGCGTGCGCACGCCGACGTCGCAGAACCTGGCGGGTCTGACGCATGCGCTGCAGGGCGTGCTCCTTGCCAACGTGCCCATGATTATCCTGACCATCGACCCTTGCATTAGCTGCACGGAAAGGTAGGCGCGGCATGAGTTTACTGACATTTGCCAAGACGGCCTTGGGTTCTATGGTCAAGCAGCCGGTCACGGTGTGCTATCCGCAGGAGAAGCTCGCGGCACCCGAGCGCCTGCGCGGGCATATCGTCAATGACATGGACGTGTGCATTTGCTGCGGCATGTGCGCGCGTCGCTGCCCGGCAGGCGCGCTCGCGGTCGATCGCAAGGGTGGAACGTGGTCGATCGACCCGTATGCCTGCGTGGTGTGCGGTGAGTGCATCGAAAGCTGTCCCAAACACTGCCTGACTATGGACACTGCTCGTACTCCAGTTGCGGCGAATAAGACTCCCACGGTAGAAACCAGGCCGGAGTAGCGCCGGAATAGAGCTGGGATAGGGGCCGGTGGGGCAAAAATGCCCCACCGGCCCCGCGCTTAAACGCGCGGTTGTGCCGTCGCGAACAAAACTATGTCGGTTTACGGGGCTGGATAGCGAACCTCCGACCATACCGAAAATCGCAAAAACAAAACCGCAGGTAGATTGCTTGCTGTTTTTCAAAAATAGGGGGTATGGATGAGGACTCCGACTTTAGCCCCGTAATCCGGCATAGTTTTGAAATAGCACCATATCCGTAGCAGCCCTTGATCTCCCGTGGACAGAGGGAAACGGATCATTTTTGCCTCACGAGGGCTGCCGCGTGACCCGTCTGCCACGAAATGGGCCTATCTACTACGTTTAGGCGGCAGCCCTCGACCACGTCAAGTAATGCGAAATGAAAACCGCAGGTAGAACGCTTGCAGTTTTTCATGAAAAGCGGCTATGGTCGGGGGTATCGAGTCAAACGTAGTAGATGGCCCGATTTCGTGGCGAGCGTTACCAACTGATCCCCCGGGGACGGAGGAAAACGGATCATTTTTGCTTGATGGCTCCGAGTCGCACCCGTTTTCCTGCGAAACCTCTCGTGTTTCAACTTTGGTGAGACATTTGTCTCACGCCCAAAATCAAATTTGGAACGTGTGTCACCTGCCCTAATTGTGTCTCATTTCGTAACTTTAGGCTGATGCAAGGTCTGAGACCGCGAGAAGGGAGACACGATGGGTAAGTACACGAGGGGTCTCTTGGCGGTGATACTGGCCGTAGTGCTGGTGTTGCCAGCCGCAGCATTCGCCATGCTGCCCGAGGCCAATGCCAGGTCCAGCACAGGAATGGACGGGCCGATAATGACCGGAAAGGTCGTCGACCCCGATACCAGCGGACGCTGGGAAATCTGGGCGGCAGGCCACGGCGGCAATAAGGTAACGACCCAAAACGTCGGCCGAATCTGGACCGATAAGACGGTCAAGGCAACCGGGGAAAACGAAGAGTCGGACTTTTTGACCACGCTTTCGGCGATGTCCTCGACGTCTAATTCAACCGTGACAGTCACCACGCCACTCGACATCGTGATGGTGCTGGATGCCTCCGGCTCGATGGATGATCCTATGGGTGGCGGAGATTCCACCAAGCGTATCGATGCACTGAAGAGCGCTGCGAACAGCTTTATCAATACCATCGCCAAACAAAACGAGGCTGTCGAGGGCGTTGATAGGCAGCATAGGGTTGCCATTGTTAAGTTTGCGGGTGATAAGACTGATAAGGTCGGCAATGACACGTACTATCAAGGCCAATACAAGTACAACCACTCGCAGGTAATGAAGGGTTTGACCGATTGCTCTGGCGGCAACGTGAAAGTTCTTGAGGATACAGTTGCTGGAATCAAGCCAAGCGGTGCCACGCGTGCCGACAATGGTCTGGAGCTGGCCGGGGATATCACTTCTGGTCGCGCAGATGCCAAGAAGATCGTTGTGTTCTTTACCGACGGCAAGCCAACGAGCTACAGCGAGTTTGATTCTGGCGTCGCCGATGCTGCCGTGACGGCTGCCAAGAACATGAAGGACAGCAAGGCCACCGTTTATACCATCGGCATCTTTAGTGGAGCGGACCCCGCTGCCGATCCCTCGAAAAGGGGGACAAGCGACGTCAACAAGTTTATGCACGCCGTGTCGAGTAATTATCCCGATGCCACGTCGTATGCGAGCGACGAGCTTGGCACACGCGCGGAAAATTCCGACTACTACAAGTCGGCGACCAATGCAGAAGAACTCAAGAAGGTTTTCGACGACATCTCGCAGGCCATCACATCGGAGGCGCCTTATCCGACCGAAATCCATAAGGGCTACGACGAGACCAAGTCCGGCTACATCACGTTTACCGACGAGCTGGGCGACTTTATGCAGGCCGACAGCTTCACCGAGGTCGTCATCAACGGCACGCCGTTTACCAAGGCGAGCAAGACGGTCAACAAAGAGACCAATACCGACACCTACGAGTTTGCCGGCAAGGCAAAAGACTTGCTCATCACCGTGCAGCGCGCCGGCGATGACAATCCCCAGAAGGGCGATATCGTAACGGTCAATATTCCTGCGTCGTTGATTCCGCTGAGTCACTTTAAGACCGTAGACGGCAAGCTTTCGGTCGACAGCGCTCAGCCTATCCGCGTGAAGTACACCTCGAGCGTGAAGAGCACTGCGCTCGACAACCTGTTTACGCCCGAGAAGGTAACGGGGCTCAAGGATTACATCGAGAACAATACGACCGTTGCCAACGGCGCCAAGACCGTGAATTTCTACGCGAACAAGTGGGCTGCCGGCGATCTGGGCAATACGGTTGCGACCTTTGAGCCGGCCGACACCAACCGCTACTACTACTTCCAGAAACAGACCCCTATTTACACGGATGAGGAATGCACGAAGCCGGCAAAGAATTCGCTGGCAGATACCGGCACCTATTACTACAAGGATGAGTTTGAGGAGCAGGGCGAAAACGGCGAGGCCAAGCCCGCCTCTGCCGTCATCGAGTTTATCGGCGGCGACGCTGCGAAGTTTGACGGCGCTATTGTTGCTGACGAGGACGGCAACCTTTCGTTTAGCGTGGGAACCGCGCGCCTAGCCTTTATCGACGAGCTCCACACCACCAAGGAGAGTGTGGGAGGCAACAACACTGGTACCGTGACTGACGTTCTCAATCCCAAGTGGAACAACGTGTCCGCCAAGGCGACCGCGACGCATGTCAATTCCTACCTGGGCAACAACGGCAAGATTAGCTTTGCGTACAACATGACGCCGGCAACGGTAGAAACCAAGGCCAGCTTTGGCCTGACCAAGGTGCTCGAGGGTCGCGACTGGACGAATGCTGACGCGTTTGAGTTTGGCCTGACATCCGAGAGCGGCGCCCCGATGCCTGCGGCTAGGACTGCGACCGTGCGCAAGGCTGACCTGGACCAGGGCAAGGCTGCCATCGACTTCGGTACGATCGAATACACCGAACCTGGCACGTACGTCTACAAGGTCAGTGAAAAGCACGCCGGGACCACGATTGACGGCATCGCCTACAGCGGTAACGTCGCGGAGATCACCGTGACGGTGAAGCCCAATAAGAAGGGCGAACTGAGCGCTGACGTGAAGGTGACCTCGGGTGAGACCGAGTTCAAGAACGTCTACGCTGCGGATCCTGTTGAGTCCAGCGTTACCGACCAGATTACCGCGGCCAAGTCCCTGACCGGGCGCGACTTGGCGGAAGGCGAGTTCAGTTTTGAGCTGCTCGAGATCGCGGACAAGGAAGTTAAGCCTGTCGAGACTGTTACAAACGGCGCCGACGGCAAGGTGACGTTCAGCGCCATCAAGTACACCGAGATCGGCCAGCACACCTACATGCTGCGCGAGGTCAAGGGCGACGCCGGCGGCATCACCTATGACGATACGACCTACACCATCGTGACGACCATCAGCGATAACGGCAAGGGCCAGCTGGTGGCCACGCACGAGCTGAAGGGCGCCGAGGACGTCAAGAGTATCGAGTTCAAGAACGCCTACACCACGAATGCTGCCGAGGCATCGCTTGCGGGCATCAAGAACCTGCAGGTCGCCGACGGCTTGACCCCGGCTGACATTGCCGGCAAGTTCACCTTTACCGTGACCGGTGAAGAGGGCGCACCCATGCCCGCGAACGCGAGCGTGACCAATGATGCCAAGGGCAAGGTCGACTTTGGCAAGATTACCTTTACGCTCGACGACCTTAACAAGGCTCTGGGCGAGAAGCCCGAGAAGCGCGAGCACACCTTTACCTATACCGTGACCGAGTCCGGCGAGGTCGCTGGCGTGACCAACGACGCCAAGCTGTCGCGCGAGGTTTCCTTCACCGTGACCGATGACGGCAAGGGCAATCTGAGCGTATCCTGCAAGCCGGACGGCGATGTGGCATTTACGTTCACCAATACCTATAACGTGACGCCTGTCGAGACGAGCGTCACCGACCAGATCACCGCGAACAAGGTCCTGACCGGGCGTGAGCTTGCTGCCGGCGAGTTCTCTTTTGAGCTGGTCGAGGGCGACGAGGTTGTCGCCAAGGGCACCAACGCTGCCGACGGCACGATCGCCATGGACAAGATCGCCTACGACAAGCTTGGTAAGCACACCTACACGCTGCGCGAGGCCAAGGGCGGAACCACCAGCAAGGGCGTCACCTACAGCGACGCCAAGTACACCATCGAGACCACCATCACGGACAACGGCGACGGCACCCTCAAGGCCGAGCATGTCCTGAAAGGTACCGAGCCCGCCGAGTTCAAGAACACCTACAGCGTGACCCCGCTCGATGCAGAGCTCGACTTTGACCTGAGCAAGGTCATCAGCGGCCGCGACTGGACGGATGGGGACGAGTTCGGCTTTACCATCACCGCCCCCGAAGGCGCCCCGCTGCCCGATCCCGCAACCGTAACCGTGAGCAAGAAGGACGCGAAGGACGGCATCGCCGCCATCAAGTTCGGCAAGATTCACTACGCTGCCGCCGGAACCTATAAGTACGAGATTCGCGAGAACGCGGGTAATACGGTCGGCATGACGTATGACTCCCACGTCGCGACCGCCGAAGTGACCGTGACTGAGGACGGCGAGGGCAAGCTGACCGCCAATGTCACCAAGAAGGAAAACGGACGCTTCACCAACACGTACCGCACTGAGCTTAACTACACCGCGGCCGGCGGTCTGTGGCTCAGCAAGTATCTGGACGGCCGCCCCATGACCGAGGGTCAGTTCACCTTTACCGTGACACCCGCTGACGACGCTTCGGCTCGCGCGCTCGGTCTGCTGCCCGGGGCTAATAGCTTCAAGTCCCCCGCAGCGGCAGAGGCAACGGTCGGACTGATCGACATTCTGTCTGGTCATGAGGTTATATTTACGCAGGCTGACGCCGGCAAGACCTTTACGTACACCGTGGCCGAGAAGAACGACGGCCAGCCCGGTTACACCTACGACGACGCCGTGCGTACGGTGACGATCGCCATCGCCGACGACACCGCCGGCACGCTCACTGCTACGACGACCGTTTCCGGCGGTCCCGAGGGCACGCATGAGACGGTCCACAAGAGTGGCGAGAACAAGGTCGAGAAGGCCCTGGTGCCGTTCCACAACAGTTACAGCGCTACGACCAACACGCCTGGCGGCACCGCCGCTCAGGTCGTTGCCACCAAGACTCTGACCGGCCGCCCGATGGCCGACGGCGAGTTCTGGTTCGGCATCGCCTATCAGGGTGAGCTTGTGGCATACGAAAACCTCAAGCCCAATATCGGCGGGCACGTGAGCTTTGATACGCTGCACTACGACACTAAGATGCTTGCTAATCTTGAGGCTGCTGGGCTTGCTTATCGTACCGATAAGGACGGTAAGCTCGCCTGGACCATTAACTACACGGCCTACGAAGATTTATTCGGGCTGCCGAATGGCGTTTCCGCTACAACGTGGAGCTTTGGCTTTAAGGTTATCGTCGTCGACAACGGTGACGGTACCCTGACGGCAACGGTCGACTACGGCGGCGTCGAGCCCTTGTTCGAAAACGTCTACGGCGCCGAAGCCGTCGATGCCGCGCTCACCGGCACTAAGAAGCTCCAAGCTGCCGAGGGCCTGACCCCGGCTGACATCACGGGCAAGTTCACCTTTACCGTGACCGCCGACGAGGCTGGTGCCCCGATGCCCGAGCGCACGACCGCAACCAACGACGCGGCTGGCAACGTGGACTTTGGCAAGATCCACTTTACGCTCGAGGACCTCAACCGCGCTCTGGGCGTGACGGACGATGCGACCGATAAGGCCGACGCCGACGAGGCCGAGGTTGACGCCGACGCCACTGACACCGACGAGTCCGATCCCGCAACCCCCACCGCTCCGCGCTCGCACACCTTTACCTATACGGTGACCGAGTCCGGTAGCGCCCCTGGCGTGACTAACGATGCCAACGCCACGCGCAAGGTTTCCTACACCGTGACCGACGACGGCACTGGACATCTGAGCGTCGTGCACGAAGGCGACGACGGTGCGGCCTTCACGTTTACCAACACCTACGGCGTGGCGCCCACCGATTCTTCCGTGACCGATCAGGTCAAGACGGTTAAGCGTCTGACCGGACGCGACCTTGCAGCAGGCGAGTTCACGTTTGAGCTGCTCGAGGACGACGTGGTTGTCGCTAACGGCACCAACGACGCTAACGGCACCGTGACGCTGAGCCCGATCCGCTACGAGGCGCCCGGCACGCACACGTACATGCTGCGCGAGGCTTGCCCCAACGCGCTCGGCCTGTACAAGGGCGTCACCTATGACAGCGCGACCTACACCGTCGTGACCACCGTCTCCGACAATGGTGACGGCACGCTGACCGCGACGCACAAGCTCGAGGGAACCACCGAGTCGGCTGGCTTTACCAACAAGTATCACGCCATGCCCACGCAGGTTTCCATCGGCGCCATCAAGGTGCTCGAGGGACGCGAGCTCAAGAAGGACGAGTTTAGCTTTAAGCTCGTTGGCGAGGACGTCGAGTCTACGGTTACCAACGATGCCGACGGCAAGATCAACTTCGACAAGTTCGAGTGCGACGAGCCCGGTACGTACGTCTACACCATCAGCGAGGTCAAGGGCGACGAGGCCGGTATGACCTATGACAAGTCCGTCTTTACCGCGACCGTCAACGTGGTCGACGACGGTGAGGGTAACCTCAAGGCGAGCGTTACCTATACTAAGGGCGACAAGAGCGTCGAGGGTATCGTGTTCAACAACGCGTACAAGAAGCCCGAGACGCCCGTGCCGACGCCCGATCCCGGCACGCCCAAGACCGTGACGAACATCGTTAAGACGGTCAAGGGTTTCCTGCCCGCCACAGGCGACCAGCAGGCTGCCGCTCTGCTTATGGCATTTGTCATCGCCACGGCCGGCGTCGGAGCCCTGGTCTGGGGTATCCGTAAGCGCTAGGCACGCTGGCAGCGCCCAGGGCCAAAAGGCCCCGGGCGGCCGGCGGGGAGCCAGAACACAACCCCCCCATCCCCAGCCGCCATGGAGACGTCTCCCTTCTCCGTGGCGGCGCTTTTGTGCGTAGGCGAGAAGGGTTCGCCACGAAATCGGCCCATCTACTACGTTTAGCCCCTTACCGTCAACCATGCCAAAAAACGCGAAAACAAAACCGCAGGTAGAACGCCTGCGGTTTTGTTCAAAACGAAGGTATGGTCAGGGGTATCGAGTCAAACGTAGTAGATGGGCCGATTTTGTGGCGAGCGGTTTCGGCTGATCCCTTGGGGACCTGTCTCTTATACACA
>URKV01000015.1 GCA_900548565.1 uncultured Collinsella sp. | reverse complement strand
GCACCAATGCCTCGGTGCGGGTATCGATGCTCGACGTGGCCTCATCCAAAATCATCGCGGGCGGGTCGGCCACCGCGGCGCGCGCGATGCTGATCAGCTGGCGCTGTCCCTGTGAAAGACCGCTGCCGTCGCCCTCGAGTACGGTATCGTAGCCGGCCGGCAGCATGCGGATAAACCCGTCGGCGTTGGCCAGGCGCGCCGCCTCGATGCACTGCTCGTCCGTGGCGCCAGGGCAGCCGTAGCGAATGTTGTCCATGACGGTACCGGTGAACAGGTTGACGTCCTGCAGCACCACACCCAGGCTCCGGCGCAGGTCGGCCTTGCGGATCTTGTTGATGTTGATGCCGTCGTAGCAGATTTTGCCGTCGTCAATGTCGTAGAAGCGGTTGATAAGATTGGTGATCGTGGTCTTTCCGGCACCCGTCGCGCCCACGAGCGCGATCTTCTGCCCGGGCTCGGCACCGAGCTCGATATCGTGCAGCACGAGCTTTTGGGGCACGTAGCCAAAGTCCACATGGTCGAGCACGATACGCCCCTTGAGCGGCACGAGCTCGCAGCTACCGTCATGGTGCGGGTACTTCCAGGCCCAGTGCTCGGTGCGCTCGCTTGTCTCGACAAGATTGCCGTCCGCGCCCTCGTCCACGTTGACCAGCGTCACGTGGCCGTCGTCGGACTCGGGCTTCTCATCCATGAGCGTAAAGATGCGCCCGGCGCCCGCAAGCGCGATGATGATCGAGTTGAGCTGGTTGGACACTTGCGCTACGGGGTTCATAAAGTTACGCGTGAGCGTCAGAAACGACGCGATGGCACCGAGCGTGAACGTGTCGAAACCGGTAAGACCCAGGTTGGGTGTCCCTGCGATGGCCATGTAGCCGCCGAGCACAGCCACCACCACATAGATTAGGTAGCCAAGTGCGTTCATCATGGGCATGATCGAATTGCCCACGCCCTGCGCGTTCGTCGCAGCCTTTGCCCAGGCACGGTTGAGCTTGCCCATTCCGGTGCGTGCGGTGTCCTCGTGACAAAAGACCTTGATGACCTTCTGCCCGCCGACCATCTCCTCTATGTAGCCGTTGAGCGCGCCGAGCGTATCTTGCTGCTCGATAGAAAACGCCCCGATGACCCCCGTGATGCGGCCCACGAACACGAGCACCGCCGCCATGAGCACGCAGACCACCACGGTGAGCCCCACGCTCGTCCAAAGCATGCACACAAAGACCGCGACCAGCGTGAATACCGAGCTTACGAGCTGCGAGAGCGACTGCGCGATCATCTGGCGCAGGGTGTCGGTGTCGTTGGTGTAGAGGCTCATGATGTCGCCGTGCGCGTGTGTGTCGAAGTAACGCAAGGGGAGCGTCTGCATGTGCGAGAACATATCGTCGCGGATGCGTTTGAGCGTGCCCTGCGCCACGGTGACCATCGCGCGGTTGTAGACGAGCGTGGCCGCAACGCCCACCACATAGACGGCGCCGATGGTGATGAGCGCGTGCGCAAGGCCCGTCCATACGGGAGCGTCGGTCGCCAAAAGCGGGACGATGTAGTCGTCGATGAGTGCCTGCAAAAACATCGACGACGCAGCGCTCGCGATGGCAGAGAGCAGAATGCACGCGACGACGAGTACAAGTTGTCCTCGGTAGCAGGACATATACGAGAGCAGTCGCTTGACGGTTGCCATGTCGAGTTGCATCGCGGGCATGTCGGCGCCCGGTGCCGCTCCGTTTGCGGGGCGTTTATTCTGCTTACTCATCCTCTGCCGTTCCCTTCTGCTGCGACTCAAAGACCTCGCGATAGATATTGCTCGTGCGCAAGAGCTCCTCGTGCGTGCCTACCGCGCTGATGCGTCCGTCGTCCATGACCACGATCTTGTCGGCGTGCATGACCGAGCTCACGCGCTGCGCGATCACGATCTTGGTCGTGGCGGGCAGGTACTCGGCAAGGCCGCGTTGGATCTTGGCGTCGGTCTTGGTGTCGACGGCGCTCGTGGAGTCATCGAGTACGAGCACGCGCGGCTTGGCCACGAGTGCGCGGGCGATGCACAGACGCTGCTTCTGCCCGCCCGAGACGTTGGTGCCGCCCTGCTCGATCATGGTCTGGTAACCGTCCGGCAGCTGGTCGATAAACTCGTCCGCGCAGGCGAGCTCGCAGGCGCGCACCAGCTCTGCATCGTTGGCCTCGGCGTCACCCCAGCGCAGGTTCTCGGCGATGGTGCCGCTAAAGAGCTCGTTTTTCTGCAGTACCATGGCCACCTGGCCGCGCAGCGCATCGAGGTCGTAGTCGCGCACATTGATGCCGCCCACGCGCACGCTACCAGCGGTAGCGTCGTAGAGGCGGGCGATGAGGTTCACGAGGCTCGACTTGGACGAACCCGTGCCGCCGATGATGCCCACGACCTCGCCGCTCTTGATGGTGAGGTTTACGTCCTCGAGCACGTTTTTCTCGGCCTTGCTCGCGTAGGCAAAGCTCACGTGGTCAAACTCCACGGAACCGTCCGCAACCTGCGTGACGGCGAGACCGGGCTCGGGGCTCGCGATGTCGCTCTGTTCGTTGAGTAGCTCGGCGATGCGCTTGGCCGAGCTCTGGGCAATCACGATAAGCGTAAAGACCATGGAGAGCATCATGAGCGCCATGAGGATTTGCGTGGCGTAGGTAAAGAGTGCGGTGAGCTGTCCTGTGGTGAGGCCGAGCGCGGCGTTGTTGCCCGAGGCCACGATGGCCTTAGCGCCGAGCCACGAGATGAGTATCATGCATGCGTACATGCAGGCCTGCATGAGCGGCGTATTGAGTGCGATGAGGCGCTCGCCGTGGGCGAAGTCCTCGTAGATGCGTTGGCTGATGTGGCCGAACTTGCCAATCTCGTGCTCCTCGCGGTTGAACGACTTGACCACGCGGATGCCTGCGACATTTTCCTGCACCACGTTGTTGAGCGTGTCGTAGGTAGCGAAAACGCGGTTGAAGATGCTGCTTACGCGCCACATGATGAGTCCGAGTGCGATGGCGAGGATGGGGATCACGGCTAGGAACACAAACGAGATCTGTTGGTTGATGGTAAACGACACAATCCAGCAGAACGCGAGCATCACGGGGCCGCGCACGCCCATGCGGATGATCATCATGTAGGCGTTCTGCACGTTGGTGACATCGGTGGTGAGGCGTGTGACGATCGAGCCGGTAGAGAACTTGTCGATGCTGCCAAAAGAGAAATTCTGCACGTTGTCGTACATATCGTCGCGCAGGTTGGCGGCGAATCCCACCGAGGCGCGTGCGCCCATCCAAGCGCCGCCGGCGCCCACTCCAAATTCGAGAACGGCAAGGACGAGCAGGGCGATGCCAAGGCGCCAGACCTCGCCCATGTTGCCGGCTTGGATGCCGCGGTCGATGAGGTCGCTCATGACGAGCGGGATAGCGATCTCGAGTATCACCTCCAGGATGGAAAGTAGGATGGCGGTGACGGAGCTCTTGCGGTATTGCCGCAGGCTTCGTCCAAGTGTTCGTATCATGCATGTTCCTTTCTGTACGAATCGGGCGTAAATCATGTAGCAAGCTACAGAATAGGGTGTAAAGAAGCCCGCCGCAGACAGGACGAATCCTGTGGGCGACGGGTGCTGATGAGGCTATTGCTTATTGTTTGCAGACGTTGGCGTAGATTCGCCTGAGCATGCGGATGAGCTCCGTCTGCTCGCGCTCATCAAGGCCGGCGAGCAGCTCTCGATCGCGTTCGCGCATTGTGGCACGCATGCGATCACCGGCATCGTGTGCCTTGTCCGTAAGCTCAACGACCTTATTGCGTCGGTCATCCTCGGCTACCCAGGTGCGCACAAAGCCGTTTTTCTCGAGCCGGCTGACGAGGCCGGAGACCGTTGGGTGAGAGACCTTGAGGTTGGTCTCAATCTCTTTTTGGAGCGCCCGGCCCGCGTGCTCGATGAGGTAGACAATCACCTGGCTTTGCGCAAAGGTGAGCCCTTGCTCCTTGAGGTCCGCGTCGGCAGACGCCTGCATGCGCTCGTTGATCACCTTAAAAAGGGGCCCAACAGCATCTTCAGGAACCATTCCAGTCACCATCCTTTCTGTAGCATGTTACGTTTATACTACAACCCGAAGCATGCGACAAATTTACACAAAAAGAGCCCCTGGCCAACCGGCCAGGGGCTCACAAACTTTTATTTCCTTCTAAATGACGGGCTGATTGCGCGCAGGAGGGTTCCCCGGGGCGGCGGGGTATTTCCTCCGCGCGCAGTTTCGCAGCGCAGCGAGAATGTTTGAGCACGGAGGAATTACCCCGCCGCCCCCGGGGAACCCTCCGTCAGTGGCCAAGCCTACTCGAGTTCAAACGCTCCGGTATAGAGCTGGTAGTAATACCCGCGCTTGGCGATCAGCTCGTCGTGGTTACCGCGCTCGATAATGCGGCCGTGGTCCAGGCAGATGATCGCGTCGGAGTTGCGCACGGTGGACAGGCGGTGCGCGATGACAAACGTCGTGCGACCTTCCATGAGCTTATCCATGCCCGCTTGCACGATAGCCTCGGTGCGGGTGTCGATGGAGCTCGTGGCCTCATCCAGAATCATTGCCGGCGGATCGGCGACGGCGGCGCGTGCGATCGAAATCAGCTGGCGCTGGCCCTGCGACAGCTGTGCGCCGTTGCCGGTGAGCATCGTGTCGTAGCCGTCGGGCAGGCGGGTGATAAAGTCGTCGGCGCCCGCGAGCTTGGCCGCCGCGATGCACTCCTCGTCGGTGGCGTCCAGGTTGCCGTAGCGAATGTTATCCATCACGGTGCCGGTGAACAGGTTCACGTCCTGCAGCACGACGCCCAGGCTTCGGCGCAGATCGGCCTTGCGGATCTTGTTGACGTTGATGCCGTCGTAGCGAATCTTGCCGTCGGCGATGTCATAGAAGCGGTTGATGAGGTTGGTGATGGTCGTCTTACCGGCACCGGTGGCGCCGACAAACGCGACCTTCTGGCCCGGCTTGGCAAACACGGACACGCCGTGCAGCACCTCGTGGTCGGGCGTGTAGCCAAAGTCGACGTTGTCCATGACCAGGTCGCCACGCAGCGGCACGTACTCGATCTCGCCGGTTGCGCGGTGCGGATGTTTCCACGCCCACATGCCAGTGTGGTGGTCGGCCTCCTCGAGCTGCCAGGTATCGGGGTTCACCTGAGCGTTGACAAGCGTCACATAGCCTTCGTCGGCTTCGGGCTCCTCGTCGATGAGCTCAAAGATACGGTCGGCGCCGGCGAGGCCCATGACCACGGCGTTGATCTGCTGCGAGATCTGACCGATCTGTCCGCAGAACTGCTTGGTCATGTTGAGGAACGGCACCACGACGGCGATGGACAGCGCCATGCCCGAGATGCTCAGGTTGGGCACGCCCAGCGCTAGGAAAATGCCGCCGGCCAGTGCGACCAGCACGTAGAGCAGGTTGCCCAGGTTCATAAGGATGGGCATGAGGATGTTGGCGTACATGTTGGCCTTCTGCGAGACCTCGAAGAGCTTTTCGTTGCGCTCGTCAAAATCGGCTTCGGCGGCAGACTCGTGGCAGAATGCCTTGACGACCTTCTGGCCGTTCATGACTTCCTCGATATGGCCCTCGACAGCGCCGAGCTCGGTCTGCTGCGCAATAAAGAAGCGCGCGGAGTTGGAGCCGAGCAGCTTGGTCATAAAGGTCATAAAGGCGACGCCGGCAATAATGACCAAGCACATCCACACGCTGTAGTACAGCATGATAAAGAACACCGTGACGATGACGATGACCGTCATGAGCAGGTTGGGCAGCGACTGGCTGATCATCTGGCGCAGCGTGTCGATGTCATTGGTGTAGTGGCTCATGATGTCGCCGCGCTGGTGCGTGTCGAAGTAGCGGATCGGCAGGTCCTGCATGCGGTTGAACATCTTCTCGCGCAGCTTCTCCAGCGAGCCCTGCGTGACGATGGCCATGGCGCGGTTCCAGAAGAGCGAGGACAGGATGCCGATGCCGTAGATGCAGGCGAGGGTGGTCACGAGCTGTGCGATCTTGGGCTGCGCGGCTCCCCAATCGCCCGACTGCCACGATTCGCTAATAATCTGCAGGGCGCTCTGAAGGAAGGTCGCGCCGATGGAGTTGATGATGGCGCAGAGCACCACGCCGGCGACGACAAGGGGCAAAAGCACGGGATAGAAGCCAAAGAGCGTCTTGATGAGGCGCGACATGGTGCCGCCCTTGCGGTTGAGTGCGCGCTCGGCGGTCGTTGCTTTACTCATGTGCCTCGCCTCCTTCCTGGGTCTGAGCTTGCGTTACGGATGTCTCGGTGTCGGCCTCGACGGCCTCTTCGCCCTCGGCAGACATCTTGTTCTGCGAGGTAAAGGTCTCGCGGTAGATCTCGCTCGTCTTGAGCAGCTCATCGTGGTTGCCGATCTGCGCGATGCGGCCGCCCTCCATGACGATGATGCGGTCTGCGTCCTGCACGGAGCTAATGCGCTGGGCGATGATGAGCTTGGTCGTGTTGGGCAGATAGCTTGCCAGCCCTGCGCGGATCTTGGCGTCGGTCTTGGTGTCGACGGCGCTGGTGGAGTCGTCCAGGATCAAGATCTTGGGGCGACGCAGCAGGGCACGCGCAATGCACAGGCGCTGCTTCTGACCGCCCGAGACATTGGAGCCGCCCTGCTCGATCCAGGTGTCATAGCCCTTGGGGAAGCCATCGACAAACTCGTCGGCGCAGGCCAGATGTGCCGCCTCGCGGACCTCTTCGTCGGTGGCGTTCGGGTCGCCCCAACGCAGGTTCTCGGCAATCGTGCCGCTAAACAGCACGTTTTTCTGCAATACCATGGCCACTTGGTGGCGCAGAGCGTCCAAGTCGTAGTCGCGCACGTCCACGCCGCCCACGCGCACGGTGCCTTCGGTGGCGTCGTACAGGCGGGCGATGAGGTTTACAAGCGTGGACTTGGCCGAGCCGGTGCCGCCGATGATGCCGATGGTCTCGCCGCTCTTAATGTGCAGGTCGATATCGTCGAGCGCCTGGCGCTTCGCATGCGCAGAATACTTAAAGCTCACGTGGTCAAAGTCGATGGAACCGTCGGCAACCTCGAGCACGGGCTCGGCGGGATCGGCGATCGTGGGCTCGGCGGCCAGCACCTCGGTAATGCGGTGCGCCGATTCGTCGGCCATGGTCACCATGACAAAGATCATCGACAGCTGCATCAGACTCATGAGGATTTGGAAGCCATAGGTAAAGATCGAGGAGAGCTGGCCCACGTCGAACAGCGTGCCCTGGCTCGTGATGATGAGCTTGGAGCCCAGGTAGATGATGACGACAAACGCACCGTTGACGCAGATGTTCATCATGGGGTTGTTAAAGGCAAGCAGCTTCTCGGCGCGGGTGAAGTCCATCTGGACGTCGCGCGCAGCGGTCGCGAACTTCTCCTTCTCAAAGTCTTCGCGCACATAGCTCTTAACTACGCGCATGCCGGTGACGTTTTCCTCGACGGACTCGTTAAGGGCGTCGTACTTGTGGAACACGCGCGAGAAGATGGGGCGTACCTTAAAGATGATAAAGAACAGCCCAAAGCCCAGCAGCGGAATGATGACCAGGTAGACCATGGCGACGCTGCCGCCCATGATAAATGCCATGGTAAAGGCGAAGATCAACACCAGCGGCGCGCGCACGGCGATACGGATGATCATCATAAAGGCCTGCTGCACGTTGTTGATATCGGTGGTCAGGCGCGTGACGAGCGAGGAGCTCGAGAACTCATCGATGTTGGCAAAGCTGAATGTCTGGATCTTGTAGAACAGGTCGTGACGCAGGTTCTTAGCGAAGCCGCAACTCGCATGGCTGCAGGTGACGCCGGCAGCGGCGCCAAAAGCAAGCGACGTCAGCGCGATGAGCACCAAAAACCCCGCGGTGGGAAGCATCTCGGCTACGGTGGCGCCGTCTTTGATGGCATCGATCAGGTTGGCGGTGATAAATGGAATCAGCATCTCGCAGAGCACCTCGCCAAGCACGAGCAATGGCGTGGCAACAGTGACTTTCATATAGTCGCGGATGCTGCCCATGAGGGTTTTAATCATCCAGTTCCTCCCAGGTTACACGGATTTTCTCGAGCATTTCGGCGAGCTGCTCGCGCTCGTCGTGGGTGAGGGCACTAAAGGCCTGCTCTCTAAAGCGAATGCGGGCCGCTTGGTCGATGCGGGCATTTTCCCGGCCGGTTTCGGTCAGGCGAATGGTGAGTTGCCGTCGATCCTTGGGGTTACGGCTGCGCTCGATGAGGCCGTTGAGCTCGAGCTTGGACAGGATCTCGGAAAGCGACCCCGGCTTGAGGTCGAAGTGCATGCCGAGTTCCTGCTGCGACATCTCGCCGCCGGGCTGCTTGGCCAGTAGGCAGATGATGGGCGCCTTGCCGGACACGCCTCCGCCATGAAAATGCATGTAATGGCCGCAAAAGCCCAGGCCACTCAGGATGCGCTTGGCGAGTTTGTCTTCGGCGCTGACCGCTTCGGGTATGTCTACCGGTTGCGACGGGTCACCGCCGGGCTCATGCGGAAGGACGAGTGCTTCAACACACATATCTAAGCTTCGCTCCTTTCCTTAGTTAGGTAGAGAAATTGTTTTGTGCCTAACTAATTTAGGAGTGCATAGATTGATTGTCAAGGTACCAAACTTATTATGTTCAAGCGGCACTTAGGGACGTTTCTTATGTGCCGGCACTTGGGGACACTCCTTGTGCTGATAGTCGTTGGGGACGTTCTTGTTTGCCTAGTCATTTAAGAACGTCCCCAACGACTAACTTAAAAACTATGCCGGATTACGGGGCTGAACGACGGATTGCCGACCATGCCGAAATTGGTAAAAAGAAAACCGCAGGTAGAAGGCTCGCTATGATTTGAAAATAGGGGGTGTGGTTGGCTCATTCAGGTTCAGCCCCGTAATCCGGCATAGTTTTGAAATGGCACTGAATAAGTGGCGGCAAATGAGCCGCAATGAAGCAAGCTAGCCCCTCGTTTCCGAAACCTTTCCGCAACAATTTGCCCTTCGTGCCGCTCGACTCCGCTCGCAACGTCCCCTGCGCTACACTTAGTCGCACTGTGGCGCTGCTGCGCCGTGCCCGAACCAAGGGAGACCCTCATGAAGAACACTCAGCTGCTGCTGATCAACGATATGTGCGGCTACGGCAAGGTCGCGCTTTCCGCCATGCTGCCGGTGCTGTCGCACATGGGCTACCGCATCCACAACCTGCCGACGGCACTTGTGTCCGATACGCTCAACTATCCCAAGTTCTACATCCACGACACCACCGAGTACGTGCGCCAGAGCCTCGCCATCTGGGAGGAGCTCGGCTTTGAGTTCGACGCCATCTCTACCGGCTTTATCGTGACCGAGGAAGAGACGCGCATCATTTCGGACTTCTGCCACCGTCGCGCGCAAAAGGGTACCAAGGTGTTCGTCGACCCCATCATGGGCGACAACGGCAAGCTCTACGCCGGCGTGCCCGAGTCCACGATCGGTCTCATGCGCAGCCTGCTCGAGTGCGCCGACTATGCGGTGCCAAACTACACCGAGGCGTGCCTGCTCACCGATACGCCCATTGCCGAGCAAATCACGCCCGATGAGGGCCGCACTCTTGTGGATGCCGTGCGTGCCCTGGGCGCCAAGTCGGTGGTCATTACGAGCGCTGTGGTCGACGGTGCGAATGTCGTCATCGGTTACGACCATGTGGCGGGGGAGTACTTCACGATTCCCTTCGACCTGATCCCGGTCTATTTCCCGGGCACGGGCGACACGTTCTCGGCGGTGCTCGTCGGCCGCGTTATGGCAGGTTGGAGTCTGCAGCGCGCGACGTCCGATGCCATGCGCGTGGTGGCTGAGCTTATCGAGCGCAATGCCGACCAAGAGGATAAGTCGGCTGGCCTTCCCATCGAGGCCTGCCTGGACGTGATTGACCATGAGTAATGCTGGCGAGGGCGGCGCCAAGCCTGCGGGCGGGGGCAAGCCGCTCGGCGCGCCGCGTGGCAAGCGTCCGCGTATCCGCGTGAGCTGCGTGGACCAGCTGGGTGCGTGCCGCTGCCACCATGGTCACAAGCCGGGCGACGTCTTCGACTTTGACCGCGACCGCGGCAAGATGTGTGCCATGGCCTGCCATGTGGGCTTTCCCTATATCGATATCCTGCGCTATGGCGGAACCGTGCCCGGCAACGAGCCTGGTACGGCAAAGTTCTGCTGTCCCGAGGTCGATACGCTGAACGTCTGGCTTGCCGAGATCGTCGACGAGTAGTCGAGCGCAATGTGACAAAGGGACAGTTCTTTTGTCACATTCGCCGGTGGTGCCCCTTCTATTATGCTTGTAATCTCAAATCTCTGCATTTCATCCGTTTTTAGGTTCTAAAAATTTTGCGTTTCATCGATAATCAAGCGTATAAAACTTTGCATTTAATTTGATGACACTGAGGGGAGAGCCTATGCTGCGCAGGAAAATAGCGGTAGAGCTGGAGCGTTGGCTGAAGTCTGCCGAGCAAAAGGCCTTATTCATTACGGGTTCTCGCCAGATTGGCAAAAGCTATTCGATTCGCGCATTTGGCAAAGCCAACCATGCAACCTACATCGAGCTTAACCTCATGGAAAATCGCCAGGCAAAAGATGCTCTTCTCGAGGCGCGGGATGCCGATGATTTCATCAGCAGGGTGACGCTTCTTTCGGGAAAGTCGATTGCACCAGGCAAAACGCTCGTGTTTATCGATGAGGTCCAAGAGGCCCCCGACATCATGACGATGGCAAAGTTCCTTGTTGAGGACGGGAGGTGCCGCTGGGCGTTTTCGGGGTCAATGCTCGGGACTCAGTTCAAGGGCGTCAGGTCCTATCCCGTGGGGTATGTCCACGAGCTTAGGATGTTCCCGCTCGATTTTGAGGAGTTTTGCTGGGCAACCGGGGTGAGCGAGGGAGCTCGCCAAACGATACGTAACGCGTGTATCAGCGAGAGGCCCATTCCTGATTACATTCATGACGCGATGATGGCAAACTTCAGGACCTATACCGTTGTCGGCGGAATGCCGGAGGTCGTGCAGCGTTTCCTTGACACGCAGGGCGACCTTGCCTCTGTTCGTCAGCTACAGTCAGAGCTCAACGAACAGTACCGACGGGATATTTCCAAGTATGCAAGCGGGCGTGCCCTTCAGGTGCAGAGCATCTACGATCAGCTCCCCATTATGCTTGAGGGCGAACACAAGCGTTTCGTGCTCAATTCCATTGACCCCAAGGCGCATTATGAGAAGTACCAGCGAGATTTTGTCTGGCTTGTCGATGCCGGCGTTGCTCTCAAAGCCGATATCGTAACCGAGCCAAAGTCGCCCCTGCTCAAGACGGCACGGCCATCGCAGTTCAAGCTATACCAATCGGATACGGGCATGTTGATGGCGCGCTACCCCGTTGGAGTCGCCCAAGCGGCGTATCTTGATAGCAAGGAGCCCAATCTGGGCGGCATTTACGAAAACGTGGTGGCCCAGCAGCTGGCTGCCCAAAATCGCCAGCTTTACTACTATCAGACAAAAAAGCGCGGTGAAGTGGACTTTGTGGTCGACGGACCGGATGGGACGGCTGTTCCGATCGAGGTTAAATCGGGCTCCTATTACCACGCGCACGCTGCGCTCGGTCATGTGCTTGATACGGCTGAATATGGCGTAAGGCTCGGGATTGTTTTCTCGAGAGGCAACGTTGAGCGCAACGGAGCGGTTCTCTATTTGCCGCTATATGCGACCTGGGCCCTTTCGGATGTTTTGGGCGACTCCTGCGCCGAGGGGATAAAGCTGGAGGTCAAGCCGGTCTAGGGCCGGTCCCGGATGTGGCAAAGGGACAGTCCCTTTGTCACATTCATGAGTGTGGATTTTCTCCCACCGAGATAACGAGCGTGGATTTTCTCCCGTTTAGAGCGCACTCGAACGCTCAAAGTGGGAGAAAATCCACGCTCGTTTTATGCCGATGGCGTGGCCCGTGTGCCCGCGCCGCCCGAGCGCCTACAGCTGCTCGAGCATGGCGGTGCAACCGGCGAGTACATCGCGGTAGGTGGCGTCGAAATTGCCGGTGTACCAGGGGTCGGCCACGTCGCCGGGGCGATCGGTCCAATCGAGCAGGCGCGAGATCTTGCCATCGGGGTCCTTCCCAAAAATTCGGTACAGGGCGCGGGCGTTCTCGTCGTCCATATAGACAATGTGGTCCCAGTCGCCATACTCCGCGCGACGCACCTGACGTGCGCGATGTGCGACGACGGGAATCCCGACCTCGCGTAGCTTGGCAACGGTACCGTGGTGTGGCGGGTTGCCGATCTCCTCGGTCGAGGTCCCCGCGGAATCGATGGCAAACTCCGCCTCGCGCCCAGCGCGGCGCACGAGCTCGGTAAACACCGACTCGGCCATCGTCGAGCGGCAGATGTTTCCATAGCAGATGAACAGTACACGTTGCATATGCGGTTTCCTTTCGATCGCCATCATCGAGCTCGAGTATCGCATCTACGCCTGCGCCATCGCCCTCTTGCGTTCCCAGCGAGCCAACTTAATCGTCACCAGCGTAAGCACCCAGGCCACAAGCGAGAACGCGGCACCCACTGCGCCTACATATGCAATGCCAACGCTGCTTACCACGGCGCCGCCCACTGCGGTGCCAAACGAGATGCCGACGTTAAACGCCATGGGCTCAACCGAACTTGCGAGTACCATCGACTTGGGATGGCGGCTGCGTGCCACATCCATAAAGTGCGTGATGCACGATACCGAGAACAGGTACATGAGCAACGCCAAGCTAAAGACAAAGACCAGCGCGAGCGGCATGGTGCCGCCCACGGCAAACAGCCCGAGTAACGCCGCAGCCTGCAGCACAAACGTTACGAGTAGCGCCTTCATGCCAAAGCGCGCATCGATCCATCCGCCCAGGATGTTCGAGATCAGGCAGAATACGCCGTAGGCCATAAGCGTGGTACTGGCTTCGACCGTGCCCATACCCAGCACCTGCTCAAGATAAGGCGTCACGTAGCCGTAGAACACATAGACCGAGCCCACGCCAAACAAAAAGATGAGCATGCCGGTGATGATGCTCGGTTCGCGCAGCAGCCCCGCCTGCTCGCGAAAGGTGGCAGGTTCGTCGGTTTGCCCAGCGCGCGGCATAAACATCACGAGCGCTCCGCAGATCAGAACGGCAAAGGCCAGCGTGCCGTACATGGCCACGTGCCAATCGAGTGTGTCGGCCACAAACTTGCCGATCGAAGTGACAAAGACCATTGCCACGGAAAACGCACCATATACCACCGAGATGGCAAACGAAGTTTGCTGCGGGGACAGCAGCTCGGGGATGTACGTCACACCCACAGCGAGCAGTGCGCCAGAGACGGAGCCCAGGATGATGCGCGAGATAAACAGCACCTGGAAGTTGGGCGCCAACGCCATGACCAGGTTGCCGAGCACAAAGACGATGCTGTAGCACACGAGCAGCTGGTAGCGGCGAAAACGCCCCGTACTGAGCGCGAGCACCGGCGTCGAGATAGCGTAGATCAGTGCGAACACGCTAATAAGTTGGCCTGCGGTGGCAAGCGATACGCCGAGTTCCGTCGCTAGGTCGCTTTCGATGCCGATGACCACGAACTCGGAGCAGCCGAGCGAGAATCCCAACAGCACGAGCAGCGCCAGGCAAAGATTGGTGCGCGCGGGGGAGAGCGCGGCGGCGGTTGACTTACTTTTTGGCGTGGTTGCGGCGGTCAAGGTTGTCACTCCAATGTCGCGTGAATAAGCGGGATTCAATCCCTGCAACTCTAACAGAATGTGACAAAGGGGCAGTCCCTTTGTCACATTCGCGGCGTGGCTGCCGCCTAAACCGTCACAACATTCGATGAAAATCTCGAAAACGAGGAAAAACGTCGAATGTTGTGACAGTTTTCGTGTCCGGCGCGGGTGAGCTTCGGTGCCGTCTGGGGGTATAAGACTAACGAGTGTTTATTTGCGAGGCCTAAGGGGCGCCCCGTATGGATATCGATAACTTTGAATGGTGGTATAGCGAGGGCGAGGCTCCGGACGAGGAGTGGGACGAGCCCGCGTCGCGTGACGTGTCGAGCGACGAGGACGAGACCGGCAACGATGCCGCTGTCGAGCCTGATGCCGCCTCCGATGCCGCCGAGCCCCTGACCTTTGAGCAGGCTTGGGCCCAAGCCGAGGCCGATGAGGCTAAGGCCGATGCCACGGCCACACTCGGTGAGCCGGCGGACATGTCCATCTCGCCGGCAAAGATCCCGCAGCCGCGTCACACCATCGACCCCGACAGCACGGCATCCTTCAGCATTCTCGACGTGCCCGCGCAAGGCGCCCAGGCGCCTACGCCCACACATCGCCCCGACCTGGCTCGTGAGGAAGACGCGGGCCGCCGTTCTCCGCTCGGCCCCATCCTCATCGCCTTCATGGCCGGCGTTATCGCATGCTCGGTAATTGGAAACGTCTGGAGCCATGTCGAACAACAGCGAAAAGACGCCGCCAAGGTCGAGATGTCTGTCGAGCAATCGCTCGGTCGTACGCGCTCGGTACATGTGTCGGTCGAGGTCAAGGACGGCGCGACGTGGGACACCGCGCGCGGCGACAGCCAAATGCTCATCCACATCGTGGGGCGCACGCTCAAAGGGCAGACGATTGATGAGTATCAATACGTCAATTCGGCTGGTGACGGCATCGAGCTCAAGCCCGGCGACTACGAGCTCACGGTCGATGAACCGCCCGTCGCCACCGACGGCACGCGCTTCCGCGCCTCAAAGCGCATGGTCCCCGTGAGCTTTAACTCACAGGCGCCCGACACGGTCGACACCACACCGCAGGGCGGGTTCGACCTTTACGTGGATACCCAGTAGGCGCTCGCCGCTCATTCCGCTATGGCTACTCAATAATCGCCTGCCGTCCCGTCCCGCCGCCAAGAGTGGGACAATAGCCCTCGACACTATTGTTTACTTTTGGAGGAAGTAGCATGTCTACCGTCACTACCATCAAGCGCGGCGGCCTCACCGCGGCCATCGATTCCATGGGCGCCCAGCTCACGAGCCTTGCCCTCAACGGCAACGAGTATCTGTGGCAGGGCGACCCGGCCTTTTGGGGCAAGCACGCGCCCATTCTGTTCCCCATCGTGGGATCGCTGCGCAACAACACAGCGACGTCTGCGGCTGGCACCTGCGAGATGCCGCGTCATGGCCTCGCGCGCATCGTCGAGCACAAGCTGGTCGAGGTCTCCGAGGACGGCTCGTCCGTCACCTACGAGATCACCGATACGCCCGAGTCGCTCAAGGCTTTCCCCTTCCACTTTAAGCTCAACATGACCTATGCCCTGACTGGTGACGCCACGCTCACGCAGACCTTTGCCGTCACCAACACCGGCGACGTGGACCTGCCGTTCTCGGTGGGCGGCCACCCTGCATTTAACGTGCCCGCCCCCGGTGCCGAGGACGAGACGTTCGAGGACTACGAGCTGGCGTTTACCGAGGCTTGGACCAACGAGGCCCCCATCATCACGCCCGACGGTCTTATGACGTTCGAGGGCAGTTACAAGGCTCCCGATAACTCGGACGTGCTGCCCATCACGCACCGCAGCTTCGATAACGATGCCATCATGTTCACCGATACCCCGGGCTCCACGCTCACGCTGCGCGGCCGCAAGTCGGGCCACGGCGTCAAGATCGACTTTGAGGGCTTTAAGTACATCGGCGTGTGGTCTGCCGCCAACGACGCTCCGTTTGTGGCGCTCGAGCCCTGGACCGGTCACACCACCATGGACACCGAGGACGACGTCTTTGAGCACAAGGTCAACACCATTGCGCTGGCGCCGGGCGAGACGGACGTCCGCAGCTTTAGCGTCACTTTGTTCTAGAGGTTCCGCCGTTCTGACGAACGGCGGGCCGGTCGACGCTGCGCGACACCCAGAGCGACAATTTGTCATTCAAAAGGCACGGCATGACCAGAAGGTCTATGCCTTGCCTTTTTCATGCCAACTTGTTTGCTCTGGGCGGCGCTCGCTGGCATTGCCAAAACATCGACGCTCCCAATGACTACCGTGTGTCTATTAATTTTTCGAGCTTGTACTGCGCTGCTGGTCGCTGGCGTATATCCTGTTAAGTCGTCAGCATACGATTCAACAGGGAAGGCAGATTATGCATTCTCCCCAACAGTGCGATGCGCAGCGCCAGCCGGTATGCAGCCGTCGCATCTTTTTGGGTAGCGCTCTCGCTGCGAGCGCTTCCGTCGTCGCCGGCGCGCTCGCCGGCTGTCAGCGTCCGTCCACGCTCAAAGTGGTTCAGCCCACGACGGGCGGCGGTCGCGACGACCTGTCCGATTCCGTGATCGGCAAGGACAAGATCCGCATTGGCATGGAGGCGGCCTACGCCCCGTACAACTGGCAGGTTTCCGAAGCCAGTGAGTACACCATCCCCATCGACAACGTGCAGGGTGCCTATGCCGATGGCTACGACGTGCAGATCGCCAAGATCGTCTGCAAGGCCCTCGGTGGCGAGCCCGTTGCCGTCAAGCAGAGCTTCTCGGGCCTTATCGATTCGCTCAACAACGGCCAGATCGACCTCATCATCGCCGGCATGAGCGCCACGCCCGAGCGCGAGGAGTCTGTCGGCTTTTCCGACCCGTACTTCATTGGCTACTTTGGCCTGTTCGTAAAAGAGGGCTCTCCCTACCAAAACGCCACCAAGCTTAGCGACTTTAGCGGTGCCACGGTACTCGGCCAAAAGGACACCATGCTCGATACCGTTATCGACGAGATTCCGGGCGTTGTGCACAAAAACCCGGTCGATTCGGTCCCCACGGTGTTCTCGAACCTGCTGCAGGGCACCTGCGACGCCGTGACCTACAACACCGAGAACGAGAAGGGCTATATGGCCCAAAACCCGGGTATCGTGCCGATCCATTTTGCCGAGGGCGAGGGCTTTAAGCAGGAGGTCGCGGCAAATGTCGGTTGCCGCAAGGGCTCGGACAAGCTGCTTAAGCTCATCGACAAGACACTCAAGGGCATTAGCCAAGAGGAGCGCGACCAAATGTGGGACGCGTGCCTCGACCGTCAGCCGGCATAGGGAGGCAGCATGAAAACCATTAATCGCCTGGCCTCCTTTATCAAGGCCGACCACCGTTATGTATACCTGGGCACGAGCGTTATCGCGGCGCTCGGCCTGGCGTTTAGCCAGCGCAACCCCACGCCGCTGAGCTTCTTGGCCCCCACGGGCGTGTTCCAAGATTGCCTTTGGGCGATTCTTTGGGCCTGGCTCGTCGTGTCGGCGGCGGCGCTGGTCACCAAGCTCATGCACTGGAACGACTATCGCGAAACGTCGCCGTTCGCCTCCGAGCGTTGCCGCCGTGGCGCACGCCTGGGCAGCTACGTCGTGGTCGCCATCGCGGCGATCTTTTTCGTGGACCGCTGCGTCATGTCGTTTATCGATCTGGTGCAGGTGAGCATTGTCTCGGACTCCAACCCCAGCGACTTTTTGTCGAGCCTGGTCTACATGACCTACAAGAGCGGGGACTTCTTCATTCGCGGTATCGAGATCACCATCGCGCTTGCCACCTTCGGCACTGTCATCGCATTCTTCCTGGCACTGCTCTTTGTGTTCCTGCGTATTCAGACGTTCGACCGCGTGGACAACGACCTGGTGCGCTTCTTTAAGAGTATCGGCCGCGGCTTTGCGACCGTCTACTCCACCATCGTGCGCGGCACGCCCATGATGGTCCAGGGTCTGCTCATCTATTACGCGGGCTTCACCGTTTTGCGCGGCATGGGCTTCGAGACCGCCCAGGCCAACCAGATCTGGAGCACCTTTACCGCCGGCCTCGTCACCATCTCGCTCAACTCCACCGCCTACATGATGGAGGTCCTGCGCGGCGGCATCGAGTCCATCGATCCCGGCCAGGCCGAGGCGGCGCGCTCGCTGGGCCTGTCGCAGTGGCAAGCCATGCGCAAAGTCGTGTTCCCCCAGGGCATTAAAAACGCGATTCCGGCGCTCACCAACGAGCTCATCATCAACATCAAGGACTCGTCGGTGCTTTCGGTCATCGGCGTGTTCGACCTCATGTACGCCACCACCACCGTCGCCGGCGTGTACTACCGCCAGATGGAGGTCTACTGCGTGGCGCTCGTGGTTTACCTGATCCTGACGCTCGTGGCGAGCCGCCTGCTCGAGGCCTTTGGCAAAAAGCTCGGCGCCGAGGCTCCTGCCACGCTGCCCAGCTCTAACTAGGCTTAAGACGAGGAGAATCATCATGGCAGATACCGCCATTACCGGCGTTGCGGCCGCCGCACAGATCAATGAGCCGCTCATCCGCGTCGAGGGCCTGCGCAAGAGCTTCGGCTCGCTCGAGGTGCTCAAGGGCATCGACCTGTCCGTTAACCCCGGCGAGGTCGTCACCATTATCGGCGCCTCGGGCTCGGGCAAGTCGACTTTCCTGCGCTGCCTCAACCTGCTCGAGACCCCGGACGCGGGCCACATCTGGTTCCACGGCCAGGACCTCACGGCCGAACGCTGCAACATCAACAAGCTGCGCGAGGACATCGGCATGGTGTTCCAGGGCTTTAACCTGTTCAACAACATGGATGTGCTCGACAACTGCACGCTCGCGCCCGTCACGCTCAAGAAGATGAGCAAGGCCGAGGCTGAAAAAATTGCGATGGAGCATCTGACGAGCGTGGGGCTCGAAAAGTTCGCGCACGCTGCCGTGGGTCGCCTGTCCGGCGGCCAAAAGCAGCGCGTTGCCATCGCCCGCGCCCTGTGCATGAATCCGCAGATCATGCTGTTCGACGAGCCGACCTCCGCACTTGACCCCGAGATCGTGGGAGAGGTGCTCGAGGTCATGCGCAAGCTCGCTGCCGACGGTATGACCATGGTGGTCGTCACGCACGAGATGGCCTTTGCCCGCACGGTGTCCGACCGCGTGGTCTTTATGGACAAGGGCGTGGTGCTCGAGGATGCCGCGCCGGCCGAGCTCTTCGGCAACCCCAAACACCAGCGCACTCGCGAGTTCCTCTCTCGCTATCTGGAGGACAAATAACCGACCGCAAACGCTTATGTGGCAGGGCCGCTCCCGTGGGGCGGCCCTCGTCATCACAATCGAAAGGATGTCATGGCCGAGGTTTGGCGCTTCTTTGCGCATGAGGACGATTTTGCCGATATAGACGAGGCAGGCGCGTGCGAGCGCTTGGGCCGCGTTCTGTCGTTTCCGACCGTCTCGAGCATGGATGCCGAGGCGGTGGACTGGCAACCTTTCGACGACCTGCGCGCCTATATGCAGCAGGCCTGGCCGTACGTATTTGCGGCGGGCGAGGTCGAGCTTATCGACCATTCGCTATTGGTGACGCTTAGCGGTTCCGACCCTGACCTCAAGCCCATTATGCTCATGGGCCACATGGATGTGGTTCCCGTGGTGCCGGGTACCGAGGCCGACTGGACGCACGACCCCTTTAGCGGGCACGTGGACGACACCTACATCTGGGGCCGTGGAGCGATCGACATGAAGGACCAGGTCGCAGGCATTCTCGAGGCTGTCGAGTATGCGCTGGCGCACGGTTGGGAGCATGAGCGCACGCTGCTCCTGGCCTTTGGCCAGGACGAGGAGACGACGCAGTACGGCGCAGGCGCCATCGGCCGCGCGCTCGAGGAGCGCGGTGTTGAGCTCGAGTTCCTGATCGACGAGGGCGACTACCGCATCGTTTCGGATGCCGAGTACAGCGCGGGCGAGGGTTGGCTCATGCACGCCGACCTCGCGGAGAAGGGCTATGCCGACATTGTGCTCAAGACAAAGAGTGTGGGTGGACATTCTTCCAACCCCTACGGCGGCACGTCGCTTGAGGTGCTCAGCCGTGCCATCACCGCAATCTGCGATATCGAGTGGCCGACGCGCGTGACCGACTTGCTTGCCGCCCAGCTCGTCGAGCTGGGGCTCTACACGGCGGATGAAATTGCCGCCAACGGGGGCGCCATTGTCCGCGATTGCCTCGCCAGCAAGAAGCTCTATCCGCTGGTGACGACCACCTGCGCACCCACGCAGATCGAGGGTGGCAGCACCGGCGCCAACGTAATGCCGCAGGATATGTGGGCCAACATCAACTTCCGTATGCTCGAGGGCACGAGCGTGGCCGACGTTGTGGCGCGCTGCCGTGAGGCGGTTGCCGGGGCGGACCTTGCCGGTCGTGTCGAAGTGGAGCTAGGCCCCGGCAGCTCCGAACCCTCGCCGTCCCCGCGCATCGGTGGCCCCGGCCTCGAGGCGGTTCGCTCCATCGCCGCCCGCTATTTCCGTGATCCAAAGGGGACGGAGGAAAATGGATCATTCGAGCCAGTGGCAATTGTGCCCTCGACCGTGATCGGTGCGACCGACGCTGCCAACTACCAGCACATTTGCCCTGAGTGCATTCGCTTCTCGGCCTTTGTGGTTGATGACGACGAGTGTGATCGCGGCGTCCACGGCACCAACGAGCGCATCACCCGCCGCGCCTACCTCCAGGGCATCCGCTTCCTCGTCGCTCTACTCCAAACGCTCTAAAATGTGACAAAGCGACAGTCCCTTTGCTAGTCGTTGGGGACGTTCTTAAACGACTAGTCGTTAAGGAGCGTCCCCAACGACTACGTCCAATCATTCCGTGCGGGTTATATGCAGGTTTGCCTGCGCACGCTATCATGTATGGGTTAGACCGCAACTATGTACCCCATACGCGAAGGGATGCGCATGTATCTGAAGATCGACATGTTCTAGCCGGGCTTACCCCCGCAGTGGCGCCGCGCGCCCCATCAACTCTGCCGATTTTCACCTTCACGCATATAAAGGAGTCCCGCCATGCGCGACAAGCTCGAAAAGATCATCAAGGCCTACGAGGAGCTCGAGAAGAAGCTCTCCGACCCGGCCGTCGCCTCCGATATCAAGGAGTTCACGCGTCTCAACAAGGAGTACGCACACCAGTCCGACCTCATCGCCGCCTCGCGTGAGTACATCGGCGCGCTCGACGACATCGAGGCCGCCAAGGAAATGCTCCACGATACCACCGATGCCGATGAGAAGGAGATGCTCCAGATGGACATCTCCGAAAACGAGGCCAAGCTTCCCCAGCTCGAGGAAGACATCAAGTACATGCTCATCCCGAGCGACCCCAACGACGACAAGAACACCATCGTCGAGATTCGCTCCGCCGCCGGTGGCGACGAGGCGGCCATCTTTGCCGGCGATCTGTACAAGATGTACCAGCGCTTCTGCGAGTCGCGCGGCTGGAAGACCACCGTGCTCGACTCCAGCCCCAGCGAGGCCGGCGGCTTTAAGTCCATCGAGTTCAAGGTCGAGGGCGACCGCGTCTACTCCGTCATGAAGTACGAGTCCGGCGTGCATCGCGTCCAGCGCGTCCCCAAGACCGAGTCCCAGGGTCGCATCCAGACCTCCACGGCAACCGTCGCCGTACTTCCCGAGGCCGAGGAGATTGACGTTCAGATCAACCAGTCCGACCTGCGCATCGATACCTACTGTGCCTCCGGCCCTGGCGGTCAGTGCGTTAACACCACCTACTCCGCCGTGCGCATCACCCATCTGCCCACCAATACCGTGGTGCAGTCGCAGGAGCAGCGTTCCCAGATCCAGAACCGCGAGGTCTGCATGCAGATGCTGCGTGCCCGTCTGTACGAGATGGAGCTCGAGAAACAGCAGGCCGAGCTCGGCGCCGAGCGCCAGAGCCAGATTGGTCACGGCAACCGTTCCGAGAAGATTCGTACTTACAACCAGCCTCAGGACCGCGTGACCGACCACCGTATCGGTTTCAACTCCACCTACAACGGCGTCCTTCTGGGCGATCAACTCGGTACCGTCATCGAGGCACTTGCCGCCGCCGAGCGAGCCGAGAAGCTGGCGCAGGCCGTGTAGGTTCCGCCGTTCTACCGAACGGCGGACCGGTCGACGCTGCGCGAGCTGCATTCACACCAATCTGACGTTCAATTTCAAGGGCGCGA
>URKV01000014.1 GCA_900548565.1 uncultured Collinsella sp. | reverse complement strand
GCAACGCCCCCATTATGCAGGCGTACCACGGCGTCGACGTGCTTATCATCGATGACATCCAGAACATCATTGGCAAGCGCGCGAGCGTGGATTACTTCTTCCAGTTGATGGACGAATTCATCCGTAACAACAAGAAAGTCGTGATCGCCGCCGATCGCGCTCCCAAGGACCTTAATATGGACGAGCGCCTGACCAGCCGCTTTAATGCCGGTCTGCTGTGTCTGGTGGCGGAGCCGAGCTACGAGATGAAGTACAAGATTTTGCAGCGTTATTACGAGAACACGATCGCCGCCGCGCCCGAGGCGGGCAACGACTCGCTGCTGGCGGCCTACGGGGGCGACGGCGGACATCTGACCGACGCGCACTTTAAACACATGGCCGAGGTCTCGGGCACCAACATTCGCGAGCTCGAGAGCTTTTGCGAGCGTTGTGCCGGCGAAGCGGGCGATCGCGAGCGCGAGGGCAGGGAACTCACCTTTGACGACATCGACGCCATCGCCAACCAGTACTTCGACACATCGGCCAAGAAGATCAATGTGCAGACGGTCCAGTCCGTCATCGAGGAGCAATACGGTGTGACGCACGAGGAACTCATCGGGCCTCGCCGCAACGCCAACATCGCCAAGGCGCGCCATATCGCTATCTACCTGGCGATCGAGATGTGCGAGATGACGACGACGGCCGTGGGCGCCGAGTTTGGCAACCGCAACCACTCGACCGTCAGTACGAGCTATAAAAAGGTTCAGAAGATGATTCAGGAAGACCGGACTGTTACCGAAGACCTCAAGTCGCTGCGCGATAAAATAACACTGCGCTCGTAGGTAAATGGACACACCTGTTGAAAACTTGTCGAAACGGCGGTTATAAGGTGTCAAAAACTCGAGCCGCGGTGATGAAAAGTTTTGCGCAGGTTTTGAACGTGGAAAACATACCCGGTTGCACACAGGTTCCTGTCGACTCTCTTTTTAGGGCTGACCTGCACTTTTAGGAGTAATCAACAGTTTCGTCAGTACTATTACTATTATTAAGATATTTATATCTATAGAAAGGTATTAAAAGATGAAGTTCACCGTCAGCCAGAGCTCGCTTACGCAAGCCATCGGCGTCGTTATGAAAGGCGTCGCTTCGGCATCCACCCTTCCCATTCTGTCGGGCGTGCTCGTCAAGGCACAAGACGGCATCTTGGAATTCCAGACCTCCAACTACACCATCTCGATTCGTCACCGCATTGCGGCTCATGTCGAAGAGGAGGGCGAGATGGTGATTCCCTGCAAGATGCTCTCCAACATCACCAAGACTCTTCCCGATGCCCCGGTCACCTTTGAGCTGTCCGAGCGTCAGGTTTTGATTGGCTGCGAGAAGAGCTCTTTCCGCCTCAACACGCTCGATGCCAACGACTTTCCAGAGTTCCCGGCATACGCCATCGAGAGCGCCGTCGAGCTGCCGACCGATATCCTGTCCGAAATGGTGAGCCGCGTATGGCGCGTCACCTCGACCGACAAGGCCCGCCCCATCCTGGGTGGCGTGCACATGAAGGTCGAGAACAACACCGTGCGCCTGGTCGCGACCGATTCCTTCCGACTGGCCGTGTGCGATACGCAGGTCGAGACCTCGACCCTCGAAGGTTCCTTTGAGCTCAACGTGCCTGCCGACGCCTTCAACGACGCGCTGAGCATCATGGCGAGCCAGGCTACCATCATGATCGGCGCAACCGACACCCAGGTTGTCTTTGAGGCCGGCAACACCACCTACGTGTCGCGCCGCATCGAGGGCGTATATCCCAATTACAAGCAGCTCATCCCCGATTCATGCGTGACGAGCGTCAAGATCGACGTAGCCGCCTTTAACGCCGCCCTTAAACGTGTGGCCGTTATCGCGAGCGCCAACCCCGCTGTCAAGTTTGAGATTGACGTCGAGAACGGCCAGATGGGCCTGTCCTCCATTTCCAACGACCAGGATCTGGCGCAGGAGACGATCGATGTCGAGGCCGAGGGCGAGTCGGGCGCCATCGCCTTCAACTACCACTACATCTTTGGCTGCCTCAATGCCCTGTCCAAGGAGAAGGAGATCACGCTGGAGCTCAAGAGCTACTCGCAGGCGGGCATCTTCAAGTCCTACGACAAGATCAACTACCTGTACCTGGTCATGCCGGTACGCATCTAGCGCTGTCCATGACCATGTTCGCACGCGATCTTTCCGTTGCGCGCTATCGCAGCTTCGACGGTTACCGCCTTGCCCTGAGCGACGGTGTGACAGTGCTCGCAGGCCCCAACGCGGCGGGAAAGACCAACCTCATAGAGGCGCTGCAGCTGCTGACGAGTGGCGCCTCGTTTAGGCATCCGACCGCAGCCGAGCTCGTGCACGGCGGCGTGGGCCCATGCAAGGTCGAGCTGAGGCTCGAAGGTGATGGGCGCGTGCTGGACATGGGACTGAGCGTGGAAGATGGCAAGCGTTCGTTTAGCCGCAACGGCAAGCGCTGCGCTGCGTCCGGCGTGCGCGGGGTGCTGCCGAGCGTTCTGTTTTGTCCGGACCACCTGGATATGGTCAAGCGTGGGGCCAGCGTGCGCCGCGCCGCACTTGATGACTTTGGCGTTCAGTTGAGTGCGCGCTATGCCGATTTGGCTAGTGCCTACGGGCGCTGCGTGACCCAGCGCAATGCCCTGCTCAAGGAGACCTGGTGCTGCCGCGAGATGCTCGGCGCCTGGAACGAATCTATTGCCCGCGCCGGTTCGGCCCTGCTCGTGCACCGTCTGGCCCTGCTCGACCGGCTGTCGGGCCATGTGCGTGACGCCTATGGCCGCGTGGCATCCGGCGAGCCCGCCGGTGTGTCCTATGTGTCCACGCTTGGCGACCTGCCTCGCACCGAGGATCGCGACGAGCTCAGGGGCTGGGCGTATGAGCACATGCTTTCGGCGCTCGATGAGCGCGCCGACGAGGAGATCCGTCGCGGCGTGACGCTCGTGGGTCCGCACCGCGACGAGATTGAGTTTTCCGTCGCGGGCCGATCGGCCCGTTCATTTGCCAGCCAGGGCCAGCAGCGAACGCTAGTACTTGCCTGGAAGGTGGCAGAAGTGGCCGTGGCGCGCGATATCCTGGGCACCGCGCCGCTGCTGCTCTTGGACGACGTGATGAGCGAACTCGACGCCGGGCGCCGAGGCGCTTTTCTGCAGCTGATCGGTGATGATATCCAGACAGTCATAACCACCACCAATCTGGGGTATTTTACCGATGACCTGCTTGATCGAGCCAAGGTGGTGAGCATGGGTGAGACGTGCTAATTACGAGCGCGAGAACGGAATGGTTGCCTTTGGCGGCTTTTTGGATGCCGAGCGTCAGCGCATCCTGGCGGCCGCGACACCTGAGCGCCGCGCGCAGATGGAGGCTGCAGAGGAATCTCGTGCGGTCTATCGCGCCTGGAATGCGGTGTGCTCGGGCACGCGCGAGGGACGCCATGTGACGGGCCTGCGCTACCTGCCCGAGTCCAACGAACTGCTGGTGTACCTCGATTCGCCCTCATGGACGCAGGAGATGACGCTTTTGCGCGAGATTATCCGCGCGCGCATGGAGCGCGCCGGCGCGCACGTCGATGGGCTGGTGTTCAAGACGACCGCCCCCGGCCACACACCGCCCGCTGCAAAAGAGCGCCTGCGTCCGGCCGTGGCCGAGCGTCCGCCGGCTCCGCATGCCGACCTAAGCGATGCCGAGCGTGCCGAGATCGAGCACCAAGTGGCACCCATCGAGGACCAAAAACTGCGCGAGGCCCTCGAGAACGCCATGAGAGCCAGTGCCGAGTGGACCAAGGGCGTGCAGAGCAAAAAAGAGCCTTAAATCGCATCTGGTGGCCTTGTAGAGCCAAATACCCTCGTTCCCGAGGGTATTTTTTTACGATAAACTAGTAAGGCTATACACATTTTCTTAACTGAAGGAGGACGTGTGGCAAACGAAAACGATTACGATGGCGGCGAGATTAAGATTCTCGAAGGTCTCGAGGCCGTTCGTAAGCGCCCGGGCATGTACATTGGCTCGACGAGCGCCAGCGGTCTTCATCACCTGGTGTGGGAGATCGTTGACAACTCCGTCGACGAGGCCATGGCCGGTTTCTGCACCGAGATTCAGGTGACGGTCCACGCCGACAACTCCATCACGGTCGTCGATAACGGGCGCGGCATCCCCGTCGACGAGCATCCCATCAAAAAGATCCCGACGCTCGAGGTCGTCATGACGATCCTGCACGCCGGCGGAAAGTTCGATAACTCGGCCTACAAGGTCTCGGGCGGCCTGCACGGCGTGGGCATCTCCGTCGTCAACGCCCTGTCCAAGCGCGTGGTCGTACAGGTATGCCGCGATGGCAACATCTACGAGATGGAGTTTTCGCGCGGCAAGACCGTCAAGAAGATGGAGGTCGTGGGCACTTCGGAGACGACAGGTACCACTGTCAGCTTCTGGCCCGACGACGAGATCTTCGAGACCTGCATTTACGATTTCGACACGCTGCACAACCGTCTGCAGGAGACGGCATTCCTCAACAAGAACCTCAAGATCGTGCTGGCCGACGAGCGCGAGGCGACTCCCCGTGTGGAGGAGTTTTGCTATGCTGGCGGCATCATCGACTTCGTCAAGTTCCTCAACGAGGGTAAGGACGTCCCCGAGGCCTTTAAGGAGCCCATCTATATTGAGGGCAAATCGGATCCAGATGCGCCCGTGACCAAGATGGGCGAGGTCGAGGTGTCCTTGCAGTGGAATAGCGGCTACGGCGAGAACGTCATGTCGTTTGCCAACGACATCTACACCCCCGAGGGCGGCATGCACCTCGAGGGCTTCCGTACCGCACTCACCCGCGTGATTAACGATTACGCTCGCAAGCAGAACCTGCTCAAGGAAAAAGACGCCAACCTGACCGGCGACGATGTGCGCGAGGGCCTGTCGGCCGTTATCTCGGTCAAACTGCCCGATCCGCAGTTTGAGGGCCAGACCAAGGCCAAGCTCGGCAGCTCCTATATGCGCGCGCTGACGCTCAAGATCGTGACCGACGGGCTTGCCGATTACCTCGAGGAGCATCCCAAGCCCGCTCGCGAGATCGTCAAGAAGGCCCAACAGGCCTGCAAGGCGCGCAACGCCGCCCGCAAGGCGCGCGAGGCGACCCGCCGCAAGAGCCTGCTCGAGACGGCGTCGCTGCCCGGCAAGCTCGCCGACTGTTCGGTGCGCGACGCCGAGTTGACTGAGCTCTTTATCGTAGAGGGCGACTCGGCGGGCGGCTCGGCCAAGGATGGCCGTCGCCGAGACATCCAGGCGATCCTACCCCTGCGCGGCAAGATTTTGAACGTCGAGCGCGTGGGCGATCATCGTGCGTTCTCGAGCGACACCATCCAGTCACTCATCACCGCGATCGGCTGCGGCGTCACGACGAGCGCCGGCGACGGCGGCGATTTCGACATCACCAAGGCCCGCTACCACAAGATCATCATCATGACCGATGCAGACGTCGACGGTGCACATATCCGCATCCTGCTGCTGACGTTTTTCTACAAGTACATGCGCCCGCTGATTGACGCCGGCTACGTGTACGTCGCGTGCCCGCCCATCTTTGGCATCAAGGTG
This sequence comes from uncultured Collinsella sp., assembly GCA_900548565.1. Taxonomy (GTDB): domain Bacteria; phylum Actinomycetota; class Coriobacteriia; order Coriobacteriales; family Coriobacteriaceae; genus Collinsella. The sequence goes on along the minus strand of URKV01000014.1, from coordinate 16,969 downwards.
CGCAACAAGATTCACTACGTGTATCCCAACGGCCGCCAGCCCGAAGACGAGATCCTGCGCGACACCATCCAGAGCCTGGGACTGAACCCCGACGACAACGACGAGGACGGCAAGGCCAAGGATGGCAAGATCACCAAGAAACGCAAGGGCTACACCGTCCAGCGCTACAAGGGCCTGGGCGAGATGGATCCCAAGCAGCTTGCCTCGACGACGATGGACCCCAAGACCCGCATCCTACAGCGCGTGACGATCGAGGACGCCGTGGTGGCGGACCGCGCCGTGCGCGAGCTGATGGGTTCCGAGGTCGGCTATCGCCGCGAGTACATCGAGAAGCATGCACATGACGCACGATTCCTTGACGCTTAAGAGGAGGTAACGTGGCAGACGATATCAACAATAACGAGGGTATGGGCGAGGCCGGCGATGCCGGTATGCCCGACGATCTGAAGCGCCTGCTTGCCCGTGCTGAGCAGGGCGAGGACGGCGACCCGGACGCCTATAACCCCGATGCCGATGATGAGGAAGAAGAAGACGACGCCGAGCTCGAGGAGAGCTTTGGCGAAGTCGACCGTGGCGCCTCGGCCGGCGAGGATATCAACGGTGGCCAGCTCCAGATTTCGGAGTTCGGCCGTGAGATGAAGCAGTCGTTCATCGAGTATTCGATGTCGGTCATCACGGCCCGCGCCCTGCCGGACGTGCGCGACGGCTTAAAGCCGGTGCACCGCCGCATCCTGTACGCGATGAACGAGAGCGGCATCTATCCCAACCGCCCACACAAGAAGTCGGCCTGGACGGTCGGCGAAGTTATCGGTAAGTACCACCCGCATGGCGATTCCGCGGTCTACGAGGCCATGGTCCGCCTGGCGCAGTGGTTCTCCATGCGCACGCCGCTCATCGACGGTCACGGCAACTTCGGTAACATCGACGGCGACGGCGCGGCGGCCATGCGTTACACCGAGAGCCGCCTGGCCAAGCCCGCCATGGAACTGTTGCGTGACTTGCAGAAGGATACCGTCGACTGGCAGCCCAACTACGACGAATCGCTCGCCGAGCCCGTGGCGCTGCCTGCGCGCTTCCCCAACCTGCTGGTCAACGGCAGCCAAGGCATCGCCGTCGGCATGGCCACCAACATCGCTCCGCATAACCTCACCGAGGCGATCGAGGCCACCTGCTACCTGATCGACAACCCCGACGCCACCGTCGACGAGCTCATGCAGATCATGCCCGGTCCGGACTTCCCCACCGGCGCCATCATCATGGGCAGCGCTGGCATTAAGCAGAGCTACGAGACCGGCCGCGGCTCCATTACCGTGCGTGCCAAGGCACATGTGGAGTCCACCAAGACCGGCCGCAGCCGCCTGGTCTTTACCGAGATTCCCTACATGGTCAACAAGGGCACCCTGCAGGAGAAGATCGCCCAGCTCGTCAACGACAAGCGCATCGAGGGCATCTCGGATATGCGCGATGAGTCCAACCAGAAGGGCATCCGTCTGGTCATCGAGCTCAAGAAGGGCGTCATTCCGCAGGTCGTGCTCAACAACCTGTATAAGTACACCTCGCTGCAGACGACCTTTGGCGCCAACAACCTGGCGCTCGTCAACGGCGTTCCCAAATGCCTGAGCCTGCGCGAGATGCTGCAGCACTACATCGATCACCAGGTCGACGTCGTCACCCGCCGTACCCGCTTCGACCTTAAGAAGGCCCAGGCGCGTGCCCATATCCTCGAGGGCTACCTGATGGCCCTTGATCATATCGACGAGGTCATTAGCATCATCCGCTCCTCGCAGACCGACTCCGAGGCCAGCAGCCGCCTGATCGAGCGCTTTGGTTTTACGCCCGAGCAGACCACGGCCATCCTCGAGATGAAGCTGCGCCGCCTGACCGGCCTGGAGCGCGACAAGATTCAGGAAGAGCTGGACGGCTTGCGCCGCGCCATCGCCTACTACGAGGACCTACTGGCGCATGAGGAGAAGATCCTGGGCGTCATCAAGGAAGAGATGCGCGAGATCTCCAAGAAGTTCGGCGACAAGCGCCGCACCGAGATCAGCCAGGTTGAGAAGGACCTGGATGTCGAGGACCTCATCGCCGACGAGGATATGGTCGTGACCATCACCCACACCGGCTACGTTAAACGTATCCCGGTGGCTGCCTACCGTGCCCAGAAGCGCGGTGGCAAGGGCGTGTCGGGCGTCAATCTCAAAGAGGACGACGTTATCGATGAGATGTTCATCGCGTCCACGCACGAGTACGTGCTGTTCTTCTCGAGCAAGGGCAAGGTCTATCGCCTGAAGGTGCACGAGCTGCCGGAGGGTACGCGCCAGGCGCGCGGTACCGCGATCGTCAACCTGCTGCCCTTCGAGGAGGGCGAGAAGATCGCGAGCGTCATCAGCTGCCGCGATTTCCCGGCCGACGAGTACCTGATGTTTGCCACCAAGAGTGGCATGGTCAAGAAGACCGTGATGAGCGCTTACGATCGTAGCCGCCGTGATGGACTCATTGCCATCAACCTGCGCGACGACGACGCACTGCTGAACGTGCGCCGCGTGCGCGAGGGTGACAAGATTATCCTGGCCACCACCGCGGGCAAGGCGATCATGTTCTCCGAGGAGCAGGTGCGCGCCACCGGCCGCGACACCAGCGGCGTTCGCGGTATCGGTCTGAAGGACGGTGTGAGCGTTCTGGGCATGGAAGTCACTAACGGCAACGGCGATCTGTTCGTCATCACCGAGCGCGGCTACGGCAAGCGCACGCCGGTCGCGGACTATCCGGAGCAGAATCGCGGCGGTCAGGGCGTCTACACCATCCAAATGACCGAGCGTAAGGGTAACCTCGCGGCCATGAAGACGGTGGGCCCACAGCACGAGCTGTTCATCGTGACGGAGGGCGCGACGGTCATTCGCGTCAAGACCGACGAGATCAGCCAGACCGGCCGCGCCACCCAGGGCGTCAAGATGATGACCGTCGACGACAACGACCGCATCTGCGCCGTGGCCCGCATGACGGCCGCCAAAGAGAGGCCCGAAGGCGAAGCCGCAGAAAACGGCTCTGCTTCCGAAGAAACCCCTGTCGATCTAGGCGACGGCAACGACATGCCAGAAGATCTCCTCGACGAGTAAGAGGCCCTGGCTGGTAAAAATTATCAGACCCCATATATCGGCGGTCGGCGCACTGCGCGCCGACCGCTTTTTTGAAAACCTTGGGATCCCATGGTCGCTGGGCTGGCGAGATGGTTTTGGTTTGTCGCGAGTTCCGCACGCAAAGAAGGCCACTTAATGTGGCCTTCGTCTTGCGCAGGACTGTCCGAGCAGCAAACCAAAACCATCTCGCCAGCCCAGCGACCACCCCTCCCAAAGATTTTCAAAAAAGTTGTTGACGCGCGCGTAACGACTCGTCTAATATATCCCTTGCGCGATGGACCTGTAGCTCAGTTGGTTAGAGCGTCCGGCTGATAACCGGGAGGTCACAAGTTCGAATCTTGTCAGGTCCACCACTTTCTTTCGCAATAAACACCCCAGCGAGAGCCGAGTCGCCGCTGGGGTGTTTATTACTGTCTCCGTGGGGGTTTAGCTCAGCTGGGAGAGCGCGGGCTTTGCAAGCCTGAGGTCAGGGGTTCGATCCCCCTAACCTCCACCATGATGGACCTGTAGCTCAGTTGGTTAGAGCGTCCGGCTGATAACCGGGAGGTCACAAGTTCGAATCTTGTCAGGTCCACCATCAAAACTGTGAAGAGCCCTGGGGCGTTGCCTCGGGGCTTTTTTCTTGTCTGCGATAAATCTCATTTTGGTTTTGTGTGCTGTGCGAAAGATTGGGTAGTATAGCTATTCAATGCGGTGGAGCTGCCGCGTGTTAACCGCTACGTACCGGAGGTGTTCCATGGTTCGTGTCGACATAGAGACCATCGTCATGGCCGCCGGTCCCGTGCCATCGCTTATCGTGCTTCGTGAGCGCAGCAGTAAATCGGACTCGCCCGCGCCACTGCGTTCCCTTTCCATTCAGACTGGTTCGTTTGAAGCTGCTGCCATCAGCCGCGGTATCGATAGCGGCCGCGCCGAGCGCCCGATTACCCACGACCTGTTGCTCGATACTGTTGGCGCCCTGGGCGCCAAACTCGAGCGCATCGAGATCGTCCGCGCCGAGCCGCCGGTGTTTTACGCGACGATCGTCGTGCTGGCCGATGGCGAGGAGCGCAAGATCGACGCCCGCCCCAGTGATGCCATTGCCCTTGCCGTGCGCAGCAATGCTCCCATGTTTGTGGAGGATGACATCATGAATCGCCTGGGCACTGTTTCTACCCACGCCGAGGAAGTCGACGACGAGCAGGAGTTCGAGAAGTTCGACGAGTTCGTCCATACGCTCTCCCCTGATGATTTCTAAATGCGGAGCGGCAGGGTTGCGGAGTGTTCGCTGATGGCCGGCAGAATGTCGGCTGAGGCGGCAGCCATTGCGCGCGAGGCCCAGATGCGCTCGGAGGCTTCTGAGGCGGCTCGCATTGCCTATGTGACGCAGGCCCGCACGCTTCGCGAACGCCGCGGCTCGTTTATCAAGATGGTTGTCGTCTCCGCCCTTGTCGCGGCAATCTGCTCGCGCCTTCGTGGTACAGTTGGTGCGCTTGGGTTTTCGATCTCTACGGGCCTCGTGATCTGGGGTGTGGTCGATGCGGTCATGCTGACCAGTCAGATCAAGGTACTCGACAAGCGCGCGATGGATATGATGCGCGCCCGCGACGCTGCCGCTAAGATCGCCGCCGAGGCACAAGAACTGTAACGACGCCAGACTCGATGGGAAGGTCTAAAGATGGCACAGGATATGCAGGACGCCGGTAACGTCTCCGCCGAGCTCGACGCCATGGTGTGCGATCTGATCGGCGCGTTCTTGGACGACCTTGCCGCCGGTGAAAACCCTGGCGTGGTCGTGGCAATTGAGGACGCCGCTTCCAACCGTTATCTGGCGGCGCTCGATGAGGATGGCGAAGAGGCATGCCTGGAGGCGGCCACCAACTTTATCTCCGAGCACAAGATGGGTCTTAAGGACGAGGGCCTGGGCCGTATCGCTCGCTATGCCATCGGCTACACCGGCTGCGTCGAGATTGACGGCGGCTATCACGATGCTCTGCTCGTGAGCTTCTTTGAGACTACGCTCGAGAGCGGTTTTTCGGCATATGTGCTGTATGAGGGCATGGGCGCCGGCGATGGTTTTATGTGGAGCGACCCTGAACCTGCAGGTGAGGAAACCCCTCTCATCTAAAATCGCTAAAATAAACGAGTTTTCGGTAAAAGGCTCAATATTCCCGCTGAGCGTTGTATCGCTGGGCGGGCCGCATACGCGTGCCGTTTGTATATGGATAGAAGATAGGGGAACTACATGCGCGTAGACAATCTGAGGAACATCGCCATCATCGCCCACGTCGACCACGGCAAGACGACGATGGTCGACAAGCTCCTGCGTGCCACGGACGCCTTCCGTGCCAACCAGCAGGTCGAGGACCGCGTCCTGGATTCCAACGACCAGGAGCGCGAGCGCGGCATTACGATTCTCGCCAAGAACATCTCTATCGAGTACAAGGACGTTAAGATCAACGTCATCGACACCCCGGGCCACGCCGACTTTGGCGGCGAGGTCGAGCGCGTGCTGCGTATGGCCGACGGCGCCCTGCTGCTGGTCGACGCCTTTGAGGGCCCCATGCCCCAGACCCGCTTCGTGCTGCGTCACGCTATCGACACCGGCCTTAAGATCATGATCGTCATCAACAAGATCGACCGTCCGGGCGCCAACCCCGAGAAGGCCTACAACGACTGCCTGGACCTCATGGCCGACCTGGGCGCCACCGACGACCAGCTTGAGTTCGCCATGGAGCACGTGGTCTACGCCAGCGCCATGAACGGCTTTGCCCGTCTTGACCCCAACGACGGCAACATGGACATGTACCCGCTGCTCGATATGATTATCGACGACATGCCCGCGCCCGAGGTTGACGAGAACGCCCCGCTGGCCATGCAGTGCGTGACCATCGACCACTCCAACTTCGTCGGCCGCATCGGTATCGGCCGCGTGTACTCTGGCGCCATCCACCAGGGCGACCAGATCCTGGTTGTCAAGAACGACGGCTCCAGCGCTACCGCCACCGTCAAGCAGCTCTTTACCTTCGACTACCTGGGCCGTACCGAGTGCCAGGAAGTCGGCGCCGGCGACATCGCCGCTGTCGTGGGTATCGACCGCACCGATATCGGCGATGTCTACACCGATCCCGAGAACCCTGTCGAGCTCGAGCCCATCGAGATCGACCCGCCGACCCTGTCCATCGTCTTTGAGGCTTCGACCTCCCCGCTTGTCGGCCGCGACGGCGACATCGTGGGCGCCCGTCAGCTCAAGGAGCGCCTGTTCAACGAGGCCGAGAACAACGTGACCATGAAGATCGAGGAACTCGAGGACAAGAGCGGCGTCGAGGTCTCGGGCCGCGGCATTCTGCACCTGTCCGTTCTGATGGAGTCCATGCGCCGCGAGGGCTTTGAGTTCCAGGTCGGCCGTCCCCGCGTTCTGTTTAAGAAGGACGAGAACGGCAACAAGATGGAGCCCGTCGAGCAGGCCGTCGTCGAGTGCCCGGACGAGTACTCGGGCAAGGTCGTTGAGGTCTTCGGCACCTCCGGCGGCATCATGACGAGCATGGATACCTCGGGCATCGTGACGCACCTCGAGTTTAAGATTCCGACCCGCGGCATCATGGGTCTTAAGAACCGCATCATGAACGTCACCCACGGCGAGGGCGTGTTCTACCACACCTTCCTGGAGTACGGCCCCTATGCCGGCGAGATCGGCAACCGCCAGAACGGCGCAATGATCTCTATGACCACCGAGAAGGCCGTTGCCTATGCCCTGGGTACGCTGCAGGAGCGCGGTCAGCTGTTTGTTGAGCCAGGCACCGAGTGCTACGAGGGCATGATCGTGGGCGAGCGCAGCAAGGCTGGCGACATGGTCGTCAATATCGCCCGTACCAAGAACCTGGGCAACCAGCGCTCCTCGACCTCCGATATCTCCGTTCAGCTGGTGCCGCCCCGCACCTTCTCGCTGGAGGAGGCGCTGGAGTACATCGCCGACGACGAGCTGGTCGAGATCACTCCCAAGAACATCCGCCTGCGCAAGCGTCTGCTCAACGCCACCGACCGCAAGAAGGCTGCCGTTCGCGCCGGCCAGGTCAACAAATAAGCGCTGGGCTTTATAGCGACTAACAAGAAAGGGCGTCGACCATCGCGGTCGGCGCCCTTTTTGTGCAGTGGACAGGTTCGTTTGCACCACAGCTGGGGCGGTTATCCCTCCGAGCGGCTTTCCGGTCAAAGTTAAGTTGTTTAAACATATACATAATTCCACTGAATATAGTCGGTATGATGCAAAACTGTTAACAGGTAAATATCAACTGGTATTAAATTAAAAGACCTCTTGACCTGCGGTTTACATGACTGGTATCTATATTATATTTTATGCATTGTGGCATAGACGAACCGTCTTAGAAGGTGTTCCCCAATGGGTTCTTGCAATGCGCTAGGTAGGTTCTCGTTGATGGTGAGGCTTGTGTTCGATCCGACGATTCGCCGTATTCCACACTGTGTTGTAGGAATTAAGGGACAGCTATGAACGCACACCGCTCACGGTCGCTGGGTATGGCGACCCTGGTCTTCATTTTAATTAGCCTCACCGCCGCAGTTTTTCACGGCGCAGCCCCCGTGCGCGCCGAGGATGCGACGACGCCTGCGCCGATTGTGATCAACGGCGATACGGCGGACGTTACGGTTGGGCTTTTTACCGATGAGGGTCGTACAAAGCCCTTGGATGGTAATGCCGTGCTTTCGACCGACACACTCTACGGCTCGTTTAATGCGAAGTTCGAGCCAAATCATGGCCCGAGTGCGGAGCGAAACGTTGCGGAGTACTCTCTCCCGGACAGCATTAAAGCATTTGACAATACCGGTGGCCGCCTTATGGATGATTCCGATCAAGAGGCCGGTAGCTGGAGATGTGAAAACAATAAGCTGATTTTTACTTTTAAAGAGTCATGGATTAAGACACACCCATCCGACGTTCATGTTGGTGCTGATTTTTCATTCAAGCTGGCAAATGAGAACGTTGGCTCCGGCGATACAACAAAAGTTAAGTTTCCCGGTACAGCCGAAATCGACATTGCGACCATAGACGGCGATGTGACGGGAGCGAAGGAAGGAAAGTTCTCTCAATCCGGCGGCGAGGGAAAAGTAACTTGGACTCTCAAACTCGAGGTTGCCTCCTATGCTCACAATGTCTGCCTCACGGATGAGCTTGGCAATAACTTCTCGTTCGTGCCTGGGTCATTTAAGCTGAACGATCGGGAGTTCAATCCACAACCAACCATAAATAAACAGACTGCGAATCTGAATTTGGGGGATTTGTCCAAAGGGACTTATACGATTACCTATGATTCGGTGATGAACCCGGATGTATCCGTGGGCAACAAAGTTTGGATTAACCAACTCGACGATTCAAAAAACAATGCCAGCTGGACATGGGGCGGAGACCGTAGAGGTGGATTGGAAAAGCCAGGTTCAGCAAATGATTTCCGCTATGACATGATCAACAAGAGCGATGGCACCGGAACGCCGTCCGATATCACCTGGACGGTCACGCTCAACAACGGTGATATCAAAACCGACATGAATGGCTATACATTCACTGACATACTGGACGACAAGCAGACGTATACGGGTAATTACATCGTTTATAGGGGACTCTACGGGGAAGACGAGATTGCCCGCGGCAATCTCGATAGCCCCACTGGTAAAACGTTTAGCTATACGTTCTCAGGTCTATCTGACGCGGATAAGTACCAGCCCTATCGCATTGTTTATCACACCCAAATGAAAGAACAAGAATCATATGACACGGTGAGCAACAGTGCGAGTATCTCGCGCGACAATTCCGTTTCCGGCACGGACAGCGGCACGTTTACGCCGAAGTTGGTGGGGACGCAGATTAAAAAGAGACTTGTGAAAGACTCCGATGTGGCGACAACAGGTCAGGCAACCTGGGAGCTTCGGATAGCGCTGGGTTCCATTGTTAATGCAATGAATCCATCAACGGTCAAGGTTTACGATACGTTTCAGACGGCTTGGAACCAAAATATCGGCCCAGACGTCGACAGCTATTCTATTAAAATCGGCGATGTCCCTTTGGAGAAGGGCGTCGATTGGTGGTTCGAAGGTGGCAGTGATTCAACGTCGTTTGGAACCAAGAAAAACTTCAACCTGTTCATTCGGATAAGCGACGAGGTGAAGAACGCGCTCAAAGATAACCCGGATGCGGTAATTACTTATAAGACAAAATCCGATGCGCTTCCTGGCTGGTACTCCAATTTTGCATCAGTGGAAGTAAGTGGTACTAAATATTTCACGGACTATATTTATTACTATGTCGATGCGAACTCGACTCCTGATGTCGAGAAGCCTTCGGCGAAGACTGCAGTTTCTTGGAAGGGGGATTTCGACTGGAGCAAAATCGACGGATCTAAGGAGAAGGGCGCATGGATCGTTGACTGGACGGTTTATGCCAACAGAGGCAAGACGCCAAGCGGAGAGTGTTACGGCGCCGGCAAGCTTGATAACCAACCGCTGAACGTTGTGGACACACTACCGAGCGGTATGAGCTATGTGCCGGGGTCTGCTAAATACTCGCTGATCCAGAATCCGTATGACCAGAAAGCGTATAACGGTACCGCCCAGCGAAAGAAGACCGTCGCCGACAGCCTACCCCTTACGAACGTCAGTGATGACAAAGGCACCGTTACCTTCTCCATCCCGACGACGGCGCTCGGCAACTATGCTGGTTATGCCAAACTTACGTATCAGACGGCGGTCAAGCGCGGTGAGCTCGATACCTCTAAGAACGAGGTGAAGTTCACCAACTCAGCCAGTGCCGAGTCGGGGAACAAGAAGTTCGACTCCGGTAGTGGAACCGTCACCATTAAGAACAACGTACTGCAAAAGACCGGAGATCAGGTCGCTAGCAGCAACCGTATCAAATACACCATCTTGGTCAACGAATCAGCGGTTGACCTTAAGAGTGGCAGCGACTTCCTTGAGCTCGTCGATGTCATGGATGCCAAGTGCACGCTGGTGACGGATTCGGCCAATGTGTCCCAATACGATGGGACAGGCTGGAAGTTGCTTGGCTCTGACAAATGCCCCGTTTCCGCTAGGACCATTGAAGATGAAAACGGCGCGGCGTGTACAAAGATGACGCTCCGCGTTCCCGATGAGGAATATCTCAAAGTTGAGTATGAGGTCATTCCTGCGGGTAACGAAGGGGAAACGGTTTCTCTGAGCAACAAAGCGTCGCTTACGGGTGTCTACGACGGTGATACGGTCCATTCAAAAGACTGGGCTATTAAAAAGGTGTCCGGTTCGGCTGGTGGTAGCGGTTACGGCGTAACGGTTACCAAGGTCGACGAGAGCGATATCACAAAAAAACTGCCCGGTGCTGAGTTCACGCTCTACGAGGTTGATATGGCCAAGGCCTTGGATTCCGGCCTCAATTCTGCGAAAACTCGGATTCGGAGTGCTGAAACAGACGAAAAGGGCACGGTAAAGTTCGGCACTGCTACGCAAAAGATGAAAGCCTACAAGTTGTATTGCCTTGAGGAGACCAAGGCGCCTGGCGGATACAACGCTGTCTCTAAGCCGGTCTGGATTCTACTCAAGGGCAGCAACGAAACCGATTATCAGGATGCCCTTGCTAGGTTGGAACAATTGAAGGCGAAGTACGCCGACGTTGACACCCCGACGGCTAGCACTGATATCACGGTCTATGATGCGCCCTATAGCGGTCAAGCTATAATTTCTGCCACCAAGATGCTCGAAGGCTCGACCTTGCAAGAAAGCCAGTTCGGGTTTGTGCTCAAGGACAAGAACACCGGTGAGGTTCTCCAGACCATCAGGAACGGTGCGGATGGTGATATTAACTTTGTCTTGGATTACACCAAGATGGGGATCTATGAGTACACCATCTCCGAGGTCATTCCCGAGGGCGCCGAGAACAATGTCAAGGACCATATCGCCTACGACACAGCCGTGCACGAGGTCACAGTTACGGTGACCGATGGCGTGGGGAAGCTCGATACCACTGTTACGTACGACAATGGCTCCTCAGTCTCGCCGACTTTTATCAACAGGTACTCGACCACGCTTCCCGAGGCGGGCGGGGCTGGTTTGACTATGACGTATCTGACGGGCGCTTCTCTGCTGTGCTTTGCTGCGACATGGATGCATGCTCGCCGCCATCGCGATTGGGATCGAGGTGGTCGCCGTGAGTAAACTGCACCGCCGCTTGTTGACCGTCATGATGGTGGCCATGACAGCTATCCTCGCTTTTGCAGCGTCGCCCGAGACGGCCCGTGCTGCCGATGCCGGAGCCATCACGATTGGCGGCGACGTCGCGACGCAATACGATGCATACCAGCTCTTTTCGGCAACTGTTACCGATAAAGCCGGCTCCGATCAAAAGGTCGCGACGGACTTGGCGTGGTCGAGCGATGCAGCTCGTCAGGCTGTCCTTCCCGTTCTTTATGATGCGGGGTTTGATAACTCGGCATCGACGGCGCAAGCGGCTGCCGAGTGGCTGAATGCCGACGGGCATATGACGACCGCACTGACGGCAAAGCTCGCCCGTGCGATTTGCAATGCCGACGCAACTTCTGTGGCCCTTAACGCGGGCACGGCGGCCGAGCTGCCCTGCGGCTACTGGCTCATCGTCGCCGACGACGACGCCATCGTCCAGGGCGAGGCCGGCACCGCGCCGATCATGGCCCTGGTGGGCGGCGGCGCCGTCACCGTCAAGCCCAAGGCGGCGACCCCCAAGGTCGCCAAGCACGTGCTGGAGGACGGCACCGCCGCCTGGCAGAAGGCCGCCGACGCCACGGTCGCCGACGACCTGTACTGGCGCCTCTCTGCCACGGTCCCGGCCGGGCTCACGGCCTACGACACCTATACGGTGCGGTTCGTCGACACCATGAGCGCCGGGCTCGACCCCTCCAAGGTCGCCGTGAGCATGCGCGTGTACGTGGCGGCGGGCGCGGACGGCGGCTTCGACGCCGTCGCATGTGAGGGCGGCAACGCCAGCTCGACGCCGGCTAAAGGGTGGACAGACATTGCTTCACAGTGCAAGGTCTCGATCGAGGGTAATGCCTTCACCGTGCGCACCGGCGACCTGGTCGCCGCGCTCGGCGGGGCCGACGCCTTCACCGCGGGCGCCCGCGTGGTCGCTGTCTACAATGCGCCGTTGGGGGCCAACTGCAATCAAGGCGTTACCAAGGGCAACCCCAACGAGGTCTACCTGCGTTACCCGCGCTCTCCCCTCGCCGACCAGTCCGGCGACGCCGGATTCACCCGCACGTCGAGCGATGACGCGTGCGCCTACACCTGGGGACTCAGTCTGACCAAGCGCTCAAGCTCGGACGATAAACCGCTCGCGGGCGCCAAACTGCGCATCATCGATGACCGCGGGCGCACTCTAACGACTGACGGCTCGTGGTCGACGGATGCCGACACGTGCGTCACCACGGGCGCGGACGGCCACGTGGAATTGAGCGGTGTGGACGCGGGTGTCTACACCGTCGAGGAGGTCGCGGCTCCCAAGGGCTACACCGCCTTTGAGGGCAAACGTACGGTGACGGTTACGGCCGAGGGCCTGGACGTTAAACAGGTGGCGGCCGCGAAGCCCAAGGTGACCGTATCGGTCGAAAGCCCCCTACGGGTTGATACAGCCGATGCCGGGACGGGTTCGATTGAACTGTCGGTGCTCAACACCCCAAGTAAAGAAGCAAATCGAGGCTTTATGCCCTCGACGGGAGATAGAACGTTGGTGCTGGTGGCGGTTTTGGCTGCCATCGGAGTGGCGGCTATTTTTGTCGCGCTCGCCATCAAGCGGGGAGGAAGTCGCCGTGCAAAATAATTGTCCCCCCCTGCTCAATGGCGTACTGCCTCCATAGTGAGTGACGCGCAGGCCTACTGACCTGATGATCATTGGTTTTGAAAAAGCTACTTGAGAACCCTCCAAGAAAAGCGGGGCACCTGGTCGATGCGATCGAGTGCCCCGCTTCGTTTGTTGGCGCAAAGTAACCTGACCCCTTTGCACCACCACAAAGGTGCCTGTCCCCTTTGTGGTGGTTGGTGGCTAAGCGGTGGGGAGTCCTGGCATGTTAGCCGGCTGCTGCGGCTTGAGGTGGGCGTTGCGCCAGATGATTTGGATGATGTAGCCGAGCATAAAGACAAAGGCCACACCGCTGATGAAATCGCCTACGAGGGGGATTGCCGTAAGCGTGCCCGCGGCGATGCCACCCACGGCTGCCATGGCGTAGCGGTTCTGGTTGTGTCCGACCATGCGGACGATCGCACACCCCGCAAAGGCACTCGACACCAACGCGATGCCGATAACGCCGCACAAGAGGGCTCCGGCAAGCGACAGACCAGCGATAGAGATAATTAGCAGTAGGACGGCGGGGACGATAGCAATCGTGCCCAGAAGACCGCTCACCCACAGGGGCATGGGGCGCTGGTGGAGCATACCGGCGGCGCTGGCAGTCGCACGCGGAAAGACGAGCTCGAGCAGCAGAGCGACAAAGCAGGTCGAGAGTGCCGCGGCGACGATACCGCCGATGACATCGTTAACGGTGGAAGTATCCTCGTTCTCGGTGCGGTCGATCTTGAGTGCGCCGACCTCGGCTCCCGCGGCGCGCTCGGGGTCCTCGGAGACGTGCGCGTTCACGGTGCCGGTGATGTGGGCGTTCTTGCCCAGGATGAGCTTGTCGGCCCAAACCTCGACATCGCCATCGACGGTGCCGTCGATGGTTACCGTATCGCCCGCGAGCGCTGCCGACTTGGTGGAGCCTCGCAAGGCAACCGTCTCGCCTATCGCGTAGAAACAGTTGGCGGTGCTATCGGAATTGAGAACGACATGCTGGCCAGCAACGGTCACGCTGCCATCAACCGTGGTCTTGGCAATGTCGATGGTGCGTGCCGCCAGACGGACGGCGCCGCCCACCGTGCAGTCGCGAATTGAGAGGGTATCGCCCGCGGCGATGATATCGCGGTCGATGGACGTATCGTCCAAGTTGAGGGCCTGACCTGCCCAGTACAGGTCACCTTCGACGCCGGACGGATTGGCGTCATTGTCGGTCGCAAGTACGTTGCCTGCGGTGTCCGTGCCGGCGAACGACGCCGTGGGAAGCGCGGTGATCGCCAGCGCGATGAGCGCGAATGCCATAAGCAGGCAGCGACGCATCTTGTGTGACGGCGCCGCTGCGGTTTGATTGAAAGTCATGGTTGATCCTTTTGTTAGGTGTTCGGCATATAGCTAACAGGGTACCCAACGCGCGGGCGCTCTAAAAGAACCTCTCGGTTGCATTTCGAAGGATGAGCCCGCGCCACCTACTTTTTGCGGTGCAAAAAGCGTGCGATGTCTTCCTCGGTGGGGCTTTTGATGTCAAAGCGCAGCGAGAGCCAGCGCAGACCCATGGTCACGACAACGCATACGACCAGCGCGGCGACATTGCTCATGATGCCGCTCATAACGAGACACACATAGCTTGTCGATCCGGCGATGGCGGCGATGGCATAAAAGTTAGTACGTTGGAAAATGCCCGGAACCACGCCCATAAAGCCGTCGCGCAACATGCCGCCGCCCACCGCGGTAAAAAAGCCCATCATGATGCATACCGCCGGTGCAAAGCCGTAGACAAGCGCCTTGTCCGCTCCGGTGGCGGCATAGATGCCGACCGAGATGATGTCGAGCAGGGGAATGAGTTTTTCGGGTTTATCGACGATTGCCGGGAAAATATAGATGATGGCCGCCGTGGCAATGGAAAGCGGGAGTGCCATCGGCTGGTTGAGGATATAGACGTTGCCTACCTGCAGCGTCATGTCGCGCAAGAGACCGCCGCCCAGACCGCAGACCACCGCGAGCGCGACCGCGCCCACCAGGTCGAGCTTGTGCTCGCGCGCAACCAGCACACCCGAGATCGATGCAGCGACAACAGCGAACATCTCGAGCCAAAACGGAATAGCGACCATGGCATCCGAGGCATGTGAGGTAATGGTTATGGCAGCGACGACGGGCAAGATGGGGTCCTTTGGATCGTGGGTTTAGACAATGCCCGTACATAGTACATGTTCGGCGCCGATTGCGACCCTATTGCTCGGCAAACGGTCGGGACTGGGTACGGTCATAGGTTCCATGTTTGGGGATCCGGGTTGATGCTGAACGCGATGGGGGCGTGGTCGAATAGGAGGGATGTCCAAATTTTGAGCTCCGCTCAAAATTTATCCGGTCGGCTTGCGCCGACCGCGCAGCGCTAAAAACGCTCCACGGGCGCGTTTTCTTTACGCTCCGCGCCCTGGCGGGTTCGAATCCCTCCTCCGCCGTATTTGCTTGTTAGGGACTCAAAACAAAAAAGCTCCCATTCCCGGGAGCTTTCTCAACCAAAATGGCGGAGGAGGAGGGATTCGAACCCTCGTGACCTTATACAGGCCAAACGGTTTTCGAGACCGCCGCATTCAACCACTCTGCCACCCCTCCGCGTGGGGTAAAAACAAAGCAGGCTCGAAGGCCTGCTTTGGAATTAACTGGCGGAGAGTCAGGGATTTGAACCCTGGAGACGCTTTTGACGCCTACACGATTTCCAATCGTGCTCCTTCGGCCACTCGGACAACTCTCCGTTAAATGCGAAAGTCAGTATACACGAGGAATCGCAAAGTGCAAACAGAAAAGTTGGCATTTTTTAAAACGCTTGGCCGCGTTTGGCGTTGCAGCGGGGTTTGAGATGCCAAAAAACGGCTTCCGACCAGCGTAGTTGATCAACTCAATTGTTCAAAAGGGGTATTTATAAGCGATTTGGCAATGAATTTAAAAATCTTTGGGTGGTGCTGTGGGCCACTGGTATGCATTTTGTGACCACAACCATGCGCCCGTTGACCTGCGACTTGGCTCAGCTTGTCCTCACGGCACCGTATCTTGTCCACAGATCCGTCAAGCTTTTGGTCAGCATTTGGTTGGAATGCGCATGAAACGTCGTGCGAGTATGGGCATATGTGGAGGTCATGAGGTTGTAGCTGCATATTCTTGCAGCCTAGGAGGTTGAAAGATATTATTACCAAGTCTTTTCCTGCTTCAGGCGCACCTTCACGACCTGAAGCCACATTTGCCCAGAGGAGGTGACAATATGAAGGCTTATGAACTGCTGTTCTTTGTTGACCCGTCGCTCGACCCCGAGACTCGTCTCGCTGTTATGAAGCGTATCGATACCACGATCGCTGAGGGCGCTGGCAAGGTCGACTCCGTTGACGAGTGGGGCAAGCGCAAGCTCGCCTACGAGATCAACGACCTCACCGATGGTGACTACACCCTCATCAACTTCCACGCAGATCCTACCCAGATCGCCGAGCTTGATCGCGTCCTGCGCATCACCGACGCTGTGGTCCGCCACATGATCGTCCGTCGCGACGACCAGGAGTAAGACTGTCGTTTTGGACTGGGCTTGTGCCCCAAGAGGAAGTAGTGAGTTATGAGCATCAATCGAGTGAACATCACCGGTAACCTCACCCGCGATCCCGAGCTGCGCGCCACCGCCGGCGGAACCCAGGTTCTGTCCTTTGGCGTCGCCGTGAACGATCGTCGCCGCAACGCGCAGACTGGCGAGTGGGAGGACTATCCCAACTTTGTCGACTGCACCATGTTCGGCACCCGCGCCGAGGCCGTGAGCCGTTTCCTGGCAAAGGGAAACAAGGTCGCGATCGAGGGCAAGCTGCGCTACAGCTCTTGGGAGCGCGACGGCCAGCGCCGGAGCAAGCTTGAGGTCATCGTCGATGAGATCGAGTTTATGAGCTCCCGTGGTGGCCAGGGTGGCTACGATCTGTCTCTTATACACATCTCCGAGCCCACGAGACTCCTGAGCATCTCG
>URKV01000013.1 GCA_900548565.1 uncultured Collinsella sp. | reverse complement strand
CTGCGCAAGACGAAGGCCACATTAAGTGGCCTTCTTTGCGTGCGGAACTCGCGATGAACTTCGTGCCCGCCGCCCGGGAGGGCGCCCCTTTATTGATGGAAGGCCTAATTGGCTGATAGTTCCATGCCCCGATGCGTTCAGAGTGGGATGGGCTTTCCGGATGGGCGGGGTTTCGGAAAGTCCATCCCGGAATTTGCCTTTGGAATGGGATGCAGTTTTCGGTTGAGGGTTCTGGTGGAAAATGCGACCCGGAATTTGTGATCGGAGTGGGATGAAGTTTCCCAACGGGGCCACAAGCGGAAACCGCATCTCACTCCGGACCTGAAGATCGGGACACGCCTTCCAGAAGGTATGGGCTGCGAACTACATTGGGCTGCCTTAAACCCGCAAGGGAGGGTTAAAAATAAATGAGACATAGGGCAGTATGTTTTAATGTTGGGGGGCGCATTCTTTTAGATATTCAAAAAACAGACCCCCTATGAAGAAGATGCGTAGGGGGTTAGTAGTAGATATTGGATATGGCAGTCCGGTATGGGGATAAATGACCACTTACGCCAAAATAAGTAGCATTTAGCGACAAAACATTGAAAAATGTGTAGCACATCGCTATGCATTTCTTACGAAAAGATTCCAAATTGGCTTATTTCGGACTCGCTATTCAAGCGCCTTGCGGTTTCTGCTGAAACTTGCTGACCCTTGGATTGGTCGAATTAAGGCCTCGATGGGGATGAATTAATTATTATGGCGGCGCGCGGACTCAAACGATTTATTGCGCTTCTTAGTAGCATGGCGCTTGTGCTCGTCATGGCCCTTGCCGTCGTTTCTTTTGTTCCTCGTGCATTTGGATACATGCCTTTTGCTGTGCTCTCGGGCTCTATGGAGCCCGAGCTTCCCGTTGGCTCCATGGTGTTTGTTCGCCAGGTTGAGCCAACGGATATTGCCGTGGGCGACAATGCAACGTTTTACCGATCGGACGGCGCCGTGGTGACGCACCAGGTGTACGAGGTCGACCCTGCGGCGCAGACGATCGGCACGCAGGGAATCGCAAACAAAAATGCAGACGGAAGCATCATGCACGACGCCGAGCAGACGCCTTTTTCACGCGTGATCGGCATCGTTTCTTTTTGTGTCCCTTACCTGGGCTTCGTTAACGCATATTGCACGACGATGCCCGGTTTGCTTGTTGTGGTGGCCGTTCTGGCGCTGCTGGTCGCGGCGTCGATGGTGCTCGATCGGATGGTTCCCGACGAGCCTGCGGGCAAGCATATCCGCGTGCATGCGAGGGAGCGGCGTTCATAGCGGCAGGGAGAAGTGTAGGCGGCGGCAAGGGTCGTTGCCGGGGAAGTCGGTTTTCGAAAGGAAGAGAACGATGGAAAACAAGAAGAAAAAACGCTACGGCATCGTTGCTGCCCTGCTGCTGCTGGTACTGGCTGCCGGCGTGGGCACCTACGCCTGGCTGTCGGCGACCCAAACCAAGGTGAACGAGTTCACGGTTGGCAGCATCGACAAGCCCGAAGTGAAGCCCGACCCCGATCATCCGGACAAGCCCGGCACTGATCCCACGGACCCCTCAGTGGATGGTTATCTGTTTGAGACCAAGTGGGTGAAGGACTCCAAGATGATTCCCGACACCGACATCAATAAGAACCCCAACGTCGGTATCGGTAAGGACTCTGATAAGTCCTATGTGTTCATCTACGTGAAGAACGCCATCGTGAAGGACGGTGAAGGCGCGCTTGCCAAGACCCCGTACTTCAATCTTAAAAATGGCTGGGAGCCGGTTGCTGCTGACCAGGTGAAGACCAACGGTAACGAAGGCCAGTACGTGAGCGGTCTGTTCATGTATACCGCTGGCGGAACCGGCACTCCTGCAGAGCTTACCCCCGCTGGCGGCAAGGCTGCTTACACCGGTGAGCTGTTCGGCACCGTGCATATCCCGGCTGCCATGAACAGCGCGGATGTCGTTAATAATCCTGCTATGACGGTCTCCTGCTACATCTTCGGCGCTGACCAGGGTGGTGCCCAGAACGCCATCGCGCAGGCCAAGGAATGGGCTAAGACTCAGGCTTAATCCCCCCACCGAGATCCCGGCCCGCTCCCCATCCCCATTTTCGGGTCGGGATCTCGGTCCCCCTTTTATCGACGATTGGCGAACGTAATGCTCAACAATCTTTCCGACAATCAGAAACGCACCTTGGCGCTTGCCGCGATTGCGCTGTTGGCCC
Organism: uncultured Collinsella sp.; assembly: GCA_900548565.1. GTDB lineage: Bacteria > Actinomycetota > Coriobacteriia > Coriobacteriales > Coriobacteriaceae > Collinsella. The sequence continues at coordinate 20,813 of URKV01000013.1, read as the reverse complement.
TGGCGTGCCTGTGTGGCACGCTGGCTTTTACAGTTGATATGGTTCCGGCGAACAACGTCCTATCGTTTGGCAGCGTGAAGGTACGAGTCTGCGAATACACCCTAAACGAGCGGGGCGAGGAGATTCCGTTTGAGGCCAACGAGCACGGGGACTATCCCGACACCAAGGCCGGGGGCTCTGACATCAGCCGCATCGTGCGCGTGGAGAACGTCGGCGCGCAGCCTGAGTACGTTCGCGCGCGCCTGCGTATGGTATCGGTGGCGCCCGACGGTTCGAGCGCGGATGCCTCGGGCAACGTTGTGTTTAACGTAAACGCGGGCGAGGGGTCCCCGTGGATCGATGGCGGCGACGGGTGGTACTACTACCGTGGATTGGCTGGGCGTGGCGGCATGCTCGACCCCGGCGCCATGACGGAAAGCCTCATGGACTCGCTGCGATTTGTGGGCGACTACCACGATGCCGCGCGCGGCGGCTCATACAGGCTCGATATCGACGTCCAGGCCGTGCAGGCCAAAAACCAGCAGGCAAACGATACCGTCCTCGACGTGCTCGACGTCGTGGGCTGGCCGGAGGCGAACTAGCCCATGGAGATTAAGAACATGAACCGAGGCGTGCTCGGCAGGCTGATCGCTGTGGTGGCAATCGCCCTTTGCTGCGTTGTAGCGCTGCCGGCGGCAGCGTATGCCGAGGATGTGCCCGAGGACAAGACCGAATTCCATATCACAAACAGGAACGACTTCCTGGCGTGTGTCGCGCTGTCGCGACAGCGCGACACGTCGCAGTGGCGCGTCTATCTCGATAACGATATCGTTCTTAACGATGATGATATGAACGCCATTGTTGAGGATACGGTCAAGCACCTCTCCTTTGGCAACAAAGAACATCCCTTTAAGGGCGTCTTTGACGGTCAAAACCATACCGTGAAGGGCCTGAACTACGAGAATAAGGTCTTGGATCCCGAGCGCGATACGGGCTTTTTTGCCGAGACCGATGGCGCCACCATTAAGAACTTCCTGGTCAAGGATGCCAACATTTGGGCTGACTTCCGCGGCGGCATTATCGTGGGCAGGGCGATCAACACCCACTTCGAAAACGTTATGGTCATGGAGAGCACCCTGCACGTTACGTGTGCCAACAACATGCTCAATGTGATTACCAATGCGGGTTTTGAGGGGGGCCTGATTGCTGGCGAGCTCGATGGTTGCACCCTCTACAACTGCGAGGTCCGTGGTGGCCGCGCCGTTAACAACACGACTTCGGGCGTACAGGCAATCGGTGGCGAGGGCCTGTATATGGCGGCGTTTGCCGGCTACGTTAAGAACTCGACCATCGAGTATTGCCGCGTGACGCCTACGCGCAACGAGGATGGCTCGATTGCCGAGAAGGGCATGACCGACGTTACCAATAAATACGATGTGGCCATTGGCGCCCTGGGCGGCAACAACGTGTACGCCTCGGGTTTTGTGGGCTGCATGGCAGAAGGCGCTAAAGTCATTGACTGCTTTTCAACGGCGAAATGCTATAGCTATGCTGCTTCTTATGTGGGCGTTGTCTCCGTAACGCGCGCTTGGACGGGCGGTCTTGCAGGCCGCATCTTGTCTAAGAGCGGTAATGAAATCACTCGCAGCCATTTCGCCGGCGATTTGAGCTCGCGCCAGTACAACCCCATCGCCGTGATCCCCATTATTCAAAACGACGTGAACCTGGGCGGTATTGCTGCACGCGCTAATGCGGGTGATGCGACTATCACTGATTGCTACTTCAAGCCCAGTGTCAGCCTATCCGGGTTTAGTCAGGGTACGGCAGCCAAGAAGAAGATTTACGCCCTTGCGGGTGATGGCACGGTATCCGGTGCCGGATTCGGTCCCTGGGACGACGAACGCTACGTCACACGTGAGCTGTGGGAGCAGCATGATTACGACTTCTGTGCCGGCACCATGCGCTCGACTGCTAACGATGCGTATCTGAATGACTCACACCCCAATGAGTGGGCGATGGACTACAAACTGAATATTCCCGTGCATGGCCAGAGCGTTAAGGCGACGATTGATTTTCCCGGTGCAGGCATCGCGACCATCGAGGCAACCAAACTCGGTATTGATCAGGCGACCTCGGATCCGTATACCTTTGCCGTGAGTGCCGTGCTGGCGGGAACGGCCCAGGGCTTGGCCCAGGGCGATACGTCGGTAACGTTTAAGCAGGATACCTCCGCAAAGCCTGAGGGGCTGAGCGAGGAGAACGGCGGCTACCGTTTTATGGGCTGGTTCCGCGAGCCCGATGTGCAAGTGAATCGAATTGGACAAGACAACAGCTGGTTTGACGGCAAGACCGATGCCGATGCTGTGGCTGCTGGCAAGCAGGTCCAGAAGAGCGAGTTGCACGACGAAACGTCAACCTATACTGCCGATAACGCGAAAGGGGCCAAGGCTTTTGAGGGCAATGACCTGTTTATCGCTTCGTACGAGGCACAGGTGCTGTTCTATAACGTTAAGGGCGAGACGCTTGATTGGAAAACCGGTGCTGCGCACGGCAAGTCAACTGATTGGTACCGCTATGGCGTGGGTTTGACGCCCGCTGCCCCCGCGGATCGCGGCAACTTGAAGCCTACCGCGACATTTATCGGCTGGACCACGCAGCCTAGCAGCGAGGCGGGGATGAATGGTGGCTATGCCGCCATCACCTCGACTCAGTTAGCCGAGCTTAAAAATCAGGGAGCTTTTTATTCTGCGGGTAGCGAGATCACGGTTGTCCGTCCTACCGACTTCTACCCGGTGTACAGCGACTACGTGTCGAACATCATAACGGTGTTCGAGGGCAATGAGCGGGACACAACCGACGATAAGACTCTGCGCGACGGTGTGGGCAAAACCAATGTCGACGTCCAGACTACCGAGGACGGCACCAGCGTCTACACGGTACAGGTGTGCAACACGGAAGGTACGCCCCTGTCCAATGGCGGCAAGCTGCCCGATGGCTATCGCTTCTTGGGTTGGTATGAAAACAAGGGGACCGAGGATGCTCCGCTCGAGGTGCGCGTAAGCCGCGACCCCAGCTACACACTCCCTGCCGATGTCGATCTAACTGTGCCACATACCTACATCGCCCGCTTTGAGTACCGAGTGGATTATTACGTTCGGGCTTATACCAACCATGAGTTTACGGACAGCAAGCTACTTTGTTCCGTTTGGAATCGCTATCAAACGCCCTTTGAGGAAAACGTCGGTAGTACCTTCGTGCGTGAAAACGTCGTCCACTGGGGTCCGGAGCATGTTGACCACGGCATAAAGGATAGTTATGACGGAACGTGTGAGACGCGCTACACGACGAAAACCCTTGTCGTGAGTCCCCTTAACGCGTACTCGCACAACGTTAAAAACGATACGGGAGCCGATACTCTAAAAAACCTCTATGCCGATACTGATTTTCCAGGCGCTGCAACGCTAAGCGATACTTGGACTTCGGCTTCGCTGAACGTAACGGCCAAACTGGTGAATGATCGCTATCGCCTGAATTTCTGGACGCTTGAGCGCGATGGTGGATATTGGACATATGTGAAAAATCCCATCGAGAGCATAGTGCGTACAGATAAGAAGTACTACGTTCGCGCGATGATTACCACGGACGTTAATTTCTACAACAAGGGCGATAATGTCGTGAGGACTGCCACGCGGCGCTATGAGAGTAACTTGCTGCAGACCAAGGTGAACGGGGCGGATCCGACGTTCACGTATTACTACCCGCATGTTAATAAGTCGGTTAAAGTGGCCGAAAAACCAGAAGATGGTGAGAAGGGATCGTATGAGAGCCCCCTGACCCTCGAAGCTTCCCCGACCGATGCCGACATGGCCGTGCCGGGCTATAAGTTCCTGGGCTGGATTTCGACCGCCGAGGTCAAGAAGGATTCTGCCGTCTGGAAATATATCTATGATGTCGCCAACGACCCCTATGTGACGAGCGATCCGGAAAAGGCGGCGCCATACTTGGCGACGGATGACTCCAAGGTCACCCAGTGTCAGGATGCCTATCCCGTCTACGCAAAGTTCGACGTCAACTACACCACCAACCTGCACCGCGCCGGTTTTAATGGCACTTCCGAGGTGAATGTTCCTAGGTATGACATCGCCCCTAATCTCAATGCGGACACCGATCCCGCCACGGCAACGGTGACTCCTGATATCGAAACGACGGTATACAAGTCAGGCGGCGAGCGATACAAGCTGAATAAGGTCGAAATCGAACTCCCGAACGGTGAGGTTAAGGAGCTCGAATCTGACGGCAATAACTCGTATACCTATCCGGTGGAGCCGGGCAAGCCTTACGCGTTTGTGGCCTACTACACGCCCATTGCGGTGGTGTATCACCTGAACGACACCGATATCGATGGCAAGCTCGCGCAGGAGGGCAATACGCTCGGCAGCCTTAAGGATGGCATGCCGCTGCCGACGTATAACGTTGGCGACATCGATGCTGCAACGAACGCATACAATGCCTTCGTAGGCTGGACGGAAACTAAGCCGGTACCTGGCAAGGGTTATGTCGTTTGGTCGGACGGCGTTTCCATGGTGGATAAAAACACTGTGGTCAAGGCCCCCATGGAGCTGTACCCGGTTTACCGTCCCAGCGCGGTAAAAGTCCAATCGAATATCGATGCCAAGCTGGATAACCCCGATTCCGTGCGTTCTCTTTCGCGCACCGACTCTGTCGATCAAATTTCGCTGGAAGTAAGAGCTACAGCTGAGGTTGTCGGCAAGGATGGCACCAAGTACGACTTTGTCGGCTGGTCGCGTGACTATGAACCCGATGGCAAATACACCCTGTTGACCGATGACGAGAAGTATCCCCTCGAGGGCAGCGAGCCCTTTGAGAGCGCGACGTATACCGCGGTGTACAAGGTCACGCCGTATAAGGTGCGCTATCACGGCGTCGACGGGGCGGTCATCTTTACAGCGACGGTCGACTCGGACGGCGAGCGAGCGACGGGCGCCGGCTTTGTCCATAACGTCGATGTTCCCAAGGTGGATGAGAGCGGCAACCCGGTCTATGACAAAAACGGCAATCCCGAGATGGAGAAAAAGTCCGTGGCATACGACCCGGACGCCCACTCCAAGATCGTCGCGCTGCTCGATGAACAGGCGGCCAGCGGTGACGTACGCGAGCTCTTCCTGGAGTGGCGATATGTGCCTGCCGTTGGCGCTCCGAAGTCTTGGAATGAGTTTAAGGGCGAGCCGGTCACGGGAGACATGGACCTGTATCCCGTGACGTATCGCGTGGTTGCCAACGATACGTCTGATCCCGCGAGCCCCGTAACTATGACCGCGCAGCTTAAATGGCTGCTCGATCCCGCCGCCGCCAACACCGTCGATGACGGTGCCGACAAGGCGCCGTTTAAGGTCTGCTTCGCCGAGCCGTTTATGGGGACGCAGCTGACTGTTACCGTTAAGCGGGCGAGCTACGGTCCTGGTGCGTCCATGGCGGAGGAACCCGTTAACGACCAGTATGTCTCGCTCTACAGCTTGGGCTCGGGTAACGGTTCGTTCGACTTGGCCAACCGTCTGGAGTCCAAGAAGACAGGCGAAGGCGAGCAAGATCCCGGTAATGCCGTGTTCAACTTTGCCCAGACTCATGCGCTGACGATCGTCAAAAAGACCACCGACGCCAGCGCCATGGGACAGACGTTCCGCTTTAAGGTGACACGCAAGGCGTCGGAGGATTCTCCTGCCGAGACGCGCATGGTCGAGGTGAAAGTTAGCGAGAGGCGCGACGAAGACGGCGAGACCTGGTATGTCGGCAGCGTGCAATTTGCCGCGCCGACGGGCATCTATACCGTCGAGGAAGACACGAATTGGGCATGGCGCTACGAGGGCGAGCTGAGCACGCCGGGCAAGGCGCCCGGTAAATCTGCCGAGCTGACGATTTCGTCTGCTTCGAGCGCGGGCGATGCGGTGGTGACGTGCGTCAACACGCGCGCGAAGGACAAATGGGTCGATGGCGGCTCGCGTGCCAAGAATGTTTGGGAAAACGGCACGCTGAGGAGGGAGGACAAGGATGACTAAGCGCAAGCGGATCGTTGCCCTCCTTGTCGGCGTCCTCCTTTTGGCCGGCGTCGTCGGCACCTTTGCGTGGCTTTCGGTTACGGGCGTGCTGGTCAACGAGTTTGGCTTTGGCTCGGTGGCGCCTTCGGTGGACGAGACGCTCAAGGACAACGTGATGAAAAGGGATGTCTCGGTAAAAAACACGGGCTCGGCTCCGGCATACCTGCGTGTCGCGGTGGATATCTACTGGCAGGATAAGGATGGCGCGCGCCTGTGGGATGAGCCGGTTGCCGGCACCGACTACACCATTGAGTGGGGCGATAAAGGCGATGCCTCCGCCACTAACAGACCTTCGTCTTGGGTTCTTGCGAGCGACGGGTTCTACTACTGGACGTCTTCTGTTAAGCCGCTCGACAAGACGGGCGTGCTCATCAAGAGCGTGTCCGAAAAGAAGGCAGATGGTAAAAACCTAGTCGTCGACATTTCGACCCAGGCGATTCAGTCCACGCCCGACGATGCGGTCACCGAGGCATGGAACTGTACGGTCAAAGATGGCGTGCTGGTGCCGCCGCACGGAGGTGCGTAAGTATGGCGTTCCCGATTCGCAGAGGCGTTGCGCGCTCCTTGCGTTGCATGGTCGCGGCCATTCTCTGCGTGGTCGCGCTCGCCGTTCCCGCCCGCGCGTTTGCCGATGCTCCCGCGATTGCCTATGACGGAAATGCGCGCCAGCTGACGGTAACGGGGGCGACGGGCTCCTCGGGGGAGCCCGATCTGTTTCCCGCCTTTAAAGATCTAATGCCCGGCGATGCGCGCGAGCAGCAGATCGAGGTTCGTGCCACGGGCGTAAAGTCCCAGGTACGCGTGTTTGTGCGGGCCGTTGTCAATCACGAGACGGCACACCTGCTGTCGCCCATTACCTTAACGGCGTCGGCTGGCGATGCGTCTGACGGTTGGCTCCAGACGGGAACGCCGGGCAGCGTGTTCGCCTATCCCACGCAGGTCGCCACGTTCACGAGCGATGGCAGCACGGTGCTCAATTTGCAACTAAGTGTCCCGACGTCGGTGGGCAACGAGCTTGCCGACGCAAGCAAGACCATCCACTGGGAAATCACCGCCGAGGACGATGGCGAGAAGATTCCCGTACAACCTGCTGACAGTAAGAGCCCCGGTCTGTTTGGCCTGGCGGCAACCGGCGACAGCACGCTCGCATGGCTTTTGATGCTGCTGACGCTTGCAATCATCGCTTTTATGGCCGCGCTGCTTTTGTCCCGGAGGGATAAGCGCTAGGTCCATCTTCTAAACGCAACGCCCGGGAGGGCGCCCCTTTATTGATGGAAGGCCTAATAAGCTGATAGTTCCATGCCCCGATGCGTTCAGAGTGGGACGGGCTTTCCGAATACAAAGAAGGCCACTTAATGTGGCCTACAACTTACATATGTTGCGGATGCTCTCATGACAAGCCGCGCTTCAACACCGAGGCGTCTGCCCGGCGACGCGGAATGTAAGGTTCATCGCGAGTTCCGCACGAGCCGGAGAGCACTTAATGTGCTCTCCGTGCGAGCAGGACTGTCCGAGCAGGGAACCTTACGTTCCACGCCGCCGGGCAGACGAACCAGTTAAGACGTGTCGCTATTTAATCTTGGTCGTACCCGGCGCCAGGTTGGGGTCGGTCTCGTTGGCCTCGGTCTGGAAGTGCTTGGTGTACACGTTCTTGCCGTCGCGGAACATCTCGTAGTACTGCATCTTGGCGTAATCCTCGCGCGCCTTGGTGGCGGCTGCGGCAGCGGCGTCGTCACCGGTGACGTTGGAGGAGAGCGCCCAGCGCAGGCTGGCGTCCTCGTAGCCGACGGAGTTGACGGCGGGCAGCGACTCGCGCAGCGTCATGTGCGCTTTCTGGTAGTCGGTCAGCGGGGCGCCGATCAGCTGCATGAGCTGCGTGGACAGGTAGTTGGTGGACAGGTCGTCGACCTCGCTCGTCTGGTCGCAGCCGGCAACGTCGTAGTTAGCCCAGATGATGTAGTCGGTCTGCCACAAGCGCTCCTGGTGCGTAGCGTCGTCCTCGCCGGTAAACCACTTGTCATTGAACTTGGATGGGAAGAACGGCTGATGGTCGCCCCAGAACACTACGACCACCTTACGGTCGAGCTTGCTCAGGGCGTTGAGGAAGTAGCGAAGCGCCTGGTCGGACTGCTCGATGCACGAGACATACTCGTCGACATCGGAGAGCGTGCCGTCTTCGACGGTCTTGGCGTCCAGGTCGGTCGTGTCGATGTTCAGGTGCATCTGCTTGTCGACCGGCAGCAGGCCCGTGTCGTAGCCCGAGTGGTTCTGCATGGTCACGTCGAAGATAAACTGCGGATCGGCGTTCTGGTCGAGCAGCTCAAGAATCTTGTCGTAGGTAGCCTGGTCGGTCACCATGCCGCGCAGGGTGTCGGCTCCCTGGAAGTCATTGATAGACAGGAACTGGTCAAAGCCAAAGTCCTTGTAGACGTTCTCGCGGTTCCAGTTGGTCGCGTGGTTGGGGTGCATGGCCGTGGTGGAATAGCCGAGCGATTTGAACTGCTCTGCCAGGTTCCCGGTCGTCTCCATGTTGTAGATGGTGTAGGGGTACACGCCCGAGCCCAGGTTGGCCATAGAGTTGCCGGTCATAAACTCAAACTCGGTATTGGCGGTACCGCCGCCGTAGGCGCTCACATAGAGCTTGCCGCGGCTGAGGCAGTTGGACAGGCTCTTAAAGTACTGCGGACCCTCGTAGCCGGCGCGCATGTTCTGGTAGATCGAAAGATCCGAGAAGGTCTCGTTCATGATGGCGATGACCGTGGGCTTCTCGCTGTCGAACTGCTCCTTTGCGGCGGCGCGCTCGTCGCTCTTGGCCGCGTCGGACTTGTCGTAGGCCTTGGCGTACTTTTTGAGCGTGGCCTTGGCATCGTCGACGGAGTAGTCGGCGGGTTTGGGCGGCTTGATGGACTGCGCTGCGCTAATGAAAGCGGGCAGGTAGCCCTCGCGCCAGTAGCTCTCGAGCGGGCGCCAGGTGTAGACGGTGATGCCGAGGGTGTTGTAGTAGTCGATGAGCGTGACGTGTGCGGTCACACCGCCCAGGCACAGCACGGCGACGAGCAGGTTGGTGAGCAGCATGCGCTTGGCGTTGGCGGCGCCCTTCTGACGGTGCGGTGCCACCAGGCCGGCGTACTCGCACAGCAGCATGGCGATGGCGGTAAAGCCCATGGACAGCACGCAGAACAGTGAGATCGAGAAGGTGTAGCCGGTGCCGGCGACCGCGGCGGCGGTGGAGATGGCCGAAAGGTCGCCCGGCTGGATGGGCATGGATTTAAACGTGATGACGAAGAACTCGGCAATGCCCAGGACAAAGAGGGCAAAGGCCAGGACCGCGGGAGCTGCGCCGTGGCGCTGGAACAGGAAGAACAGGCCGGTCATGAGCGTGGTGATGATGGCCCACTCGAGCAGGATGCACAGGGGGTAGACCCAGGTAAAGTCGTGGTTGGACGATACCTCCATGCCTAGCAGCGCAAAGACGCCGGCGAGCAGCAGGCACAGCACGGCGGCGACGAGTGGCTTGCCCACAAAGGCGCCGCGCAGGCGGGCGAGCTTGCCGGTGGGAGCGGGGGCGTCGGGCGCGGCGAACGCAAAGACGCGCGGGGCGATGCGGTCGCGTGCGATGCTGGCCCAAGCGCAGCCGGTGAGGATGGCGTTGGTCAGGATGAGCATCACGAAGGCGAGCGGCTCGTTTTGGGCGACGAGACCAATAGCGCCCCAAATGGTCAAAAAGAGCTGGAACAGGCCGAAGGCGACGCTCCACCCAAGAGCGCTTTTGGCAACGGTGCCCGACTGAGCGCGAATGGCCTTGGCCTCGCGCAAAACAAGGTAGACGGTCGCCGCAAGACCGACGAGCGAGATGGCGGCAGCGAACATGCTGAGACTCCTCACAAACTAAAACCTACGAAAGCGGGGGTTTACCCGATTGTTACCAAGATATGCGCCGCAATTGGTGTCTGCGCACAACAACCAGCCATATTAACGCGCACGTGTGGCGGTGTGGCGCAATGTAGTGGCGACCTGCGCGATAATGGACGGGAATTACACGGAAACGTAAAGGCTTCTTAAAGAATTAGCGAGGATGAGGCGATGAACGAGCAGGTTTGCACCAAGGCTGTGGATACGTGTGGCTATCCGGTCGAGACCACGGGCAATGCGGTGCTGGACACGTTGGAGCACCGTTCCTCCACGCGTGCCTTCGCGCGTGATGACGACGATCGTCCCGTGGCGGTGACCGACGAGCAGCGGGCGGCGATTCTGCATGCGGCGAGCCGTGCGCCGTCGGCAGGCGCCATGATGATGTATTCCATCGTGAGCATTCGCGAGCAGGCTACGCTGGATCGTCTGGCCGACCTGTGCGACCACCAGCCCATGATCGCCAAGGCGCCCTGGGCACTAATATTTGTGGTCGATTATGCCAAGTGGATCGATCTGTTTGAGCACGTGGGCTGCTTTGAGCCCGAGTTTGTCGAGCGCACGGGTAAGGCGCCCCGCCGCGCGCCGGGTTTGGGCGACTTTGCCATCGCGGCCCAGGACGCCGTGATTGCTGCTCAAAACGCCGTGGTTGCCGCCGAGGCTCTGGGCCTGGGGAGCTGCTATATCGGTGATATCGTCGAGAATGCCGAGGAAGTTGCCGAGCTGCTCGGTCTGCCGCTCTATACCATGCCGCTGTCGATGCTCATCATCGGCACGCCCCGTAAGGAGCGTCCGGCCATTGCGCATCCTGTGGTGAACCTGGTGCACGAGGAGCGCTACTGCCGCGCCGATGCTGCGACCATGGACGCGCAGGTGGCCGAGATGGACGCGATGTTTCGCCCGCATGCCCGCGAGGTGGGCGAGCGCGTGGTGGATATCTACACCCGCAAACACACGAGTCCCTTTATGGCCGAGATGAGCCGATCCATGGAATGGTGGTTCAAAAACTGGCTTGGAAAATGACGAATGTGACAAAGGGACAGTTCCTTTGTCACATTCCATATCGCGGCGGTGGCCTAAAGGCCGTATAAATGTTTATCTAGCTGGGAAAACAGTGCATTAAAACATGGACCGATTACCTATAATCCCTTCGAACATTAAAGTTGGGAGGAAACCGGCTTATGGAACAAAAGGCCAAGGAGGCAGCCTCGCACGCTGCGATTCCTGTGAGCATCTCGGCGATGCTCGTCACGCTGGGCGTGGTGTACGGCGATATCGGCACCAGCCCTATGTATGTAACCAAGGCGCTCGTTGCCGGCAACGGCGGCATCGGAAGCGTCACGGAGGAGTTCGTGCTCGGCGCGCTCTCCCTTGTCGTTTGGACGGTCACGTTGCTGACCACCATCAAGTATGTGCTCATCTCGCTGCGCGCCGATAACCATGGTGAGGGCGGCATCTTTGCCCTGTACAGCCTGGTCAAGCGCTGCGGCAAGTGGCTTATCATCCCCGCCATGCTGGGTGGCGCCGCGCTGCTCGCCGACGGCATCCTGACGCCGGCCGTTACCGTTACCACGGCCATCGAGGGCCTGCGCACCATCCCGGCGGTCCATGCCGTGCTGGGCGATGACCAGGGCCGCGTCGTCGCCATCACGCTCGCCATCATCATCGTGCTCTTCTTGGTACAGCGCATCGGTACGGCCAAGATCGGTCACGCCTTTGGCCCCATCATGACGCTGTGGTTCCTGTTCCTGGGCGGCACGGGTCTGTTCTTCGTCTTCCAGCACCCCGCCGTGCTGCTGTGCCTCAACCCGGTGCGCGGCATCGCCTTTTTGCTGAGCCCCAACAACCACGCGGGCATCATGATCCTGGGCAGCTGCTTCCTCGCCACCACCGGTGCCGAGGCGCTCTACTCCGACATGGGCCACGTCGGCCGCGGCAACATCTACGCTACCTGGCCGTTCGTTAAGTGCTGCCTGCTGCTTTCCTATATGGGCCAGGGCGCTTGGCTTATGAACAACGCTGCCAACCCCGAGCTCATGGGCATTGCCGACCTCAACCCGTTCTACCAGATGCTCGCCCCGGGCCTGCGCCCGTTTGCCGTCGGCCTTTCCACCGTCGCGGCCATCATTGCCTCGCAGGCGCTCATCACCGGCGCATTCTCGCTGGTGTCCGAGGCCAGCCGTCTGGACCTCATGCCGCACATGCAGGTCTTCTACCCTGCCGAGACCAAGGGCCAGCTCTACATCCCCATGGTCAACAACGTCATGCTTGTCGGCTGCGTCATCGTGGTACTGCTGTTCCAGAACTCGGCGCATATGGAAGCCGCCTACGGCCTTGCCATTACGCTGACAATGATGTGCACCACGCTGCTGCTCTTCTTCTACCTGCACGAGGAGCGCAAGCTCAAGGTTGCTCCGTGGATCTTCGCAGCCTTCTTCCTTTTGCTCGAAGGCTTCTTCTTCGTGAGCTCGCTCACCAAGTTCTTCCACGGCGGCTACTTCACCATCCTCATGGCTGCACTCATCATGGGCATCATGGTGTGCTGGTACAACGGCACGGCTGTTGAGCAGCGCCAGTTTACGCTGCTGCCGCTGCGCAGCTACCTGCCGCAGCTCAAGCGCCTGCGCGACGACGACCGTTACGAGCGCATGAGCGACAACGTCGTGTACCTGACCAAGGACACCCATACCGACTACATCGACCGCGATATCGTCTATTCGATCTTGGACAAGCATCCCAAGCGCGCCCGCGCCTGGTGGTTTGTGAATGTCGAGACCATGGACGAGCCGCACACCTTTGCCTATTCGGTCGAGACGTTCGGCACCGACTACGTGTTCCGCGTGCATCTGTACCTGGGCTACAAGATCAACCAGCGCGTCAATGCCTACCTGCGTCAGGTTGTTCAGGACCTGGCTGCCACCGGCGAGCTGCCGCCGCAGACGCATGACTACTCGGTCTACAAGGATCCGGGTAACATCGGCACGTTCAAGTTCGTCCTGATTCGTAAGCTTCTGGCGCCTGAAAGCGATGTGGAACCGAGCGAGCGTACGGCCATCACGCTCAAGTACATCATTCGCCGCGCCGCCGGCACGCCTGCACGCTGGTACGGCCTGGAGAACTCCAACGTGAGCTTTGAGTACGTGCCGCTGTTCACCAAGTTCAAAGCCGTGAACAAGATGCAGCGCCTGGCCCCCAACGAGCGGCCGTAGACGTCGGCGGCTACACGGAGTTTGTTTTTGATGGATAAGCATGAGGCCGGGGAGGTAAACATGGATACAAAGGCGCTCGATGGCCGTGAGGCGGTGGTCGAAATGGTGCGTGAGGCGCGTGTCGATGCCGCCGAAGATCGGTTCTTTACGAATCGTGCCAACATGGATATGGCCGACCGCGTGATCTCGATCGTGGCACTGGTATTTGGAGCGGTGTGCGTGTGTGCCCTGCTCGCGCACGTGCTGTTTGTCTAGCGACCGCCGGTTGCAAAGGCTATACACTTGGAACCACCACAAGGGAAACCACCACAAAGGTGCCTGTCCCTTTGTGGTGGTTTTTGTTTTTGAGAGAGGGGCGGGGCACTGATGGACGTCCGTACGGACGGCGATATTGCCGATAGCTTTTGGTGGCGGCGCACAACGCTGACGCGCCGCACTCCTCTGTATGACGCCTGCGTATCGGTGGGGCTGCTGGTCGCGGCGACGATTGTGGGCGCGCTGCTCGACCATCCGGGTCTCGCGCCGAGCATCATGATCGTCTATGTGTTCGCCGTTCAGCTGTGCGCATTCTTTACCTGGAGTCGCCTGTATTGCTTGCTGAGCTCGGCTGCCGCCGTGGCGCTCTACAACTTCTTGTTTGTCGACCCGCGCTACTCGCTGTCGCTTATCGACCGCGGCTATCCCGGCATGTTCTTCATCATGTTCGTGGTCTCGCTTGTGTCGAGCTCGATTGCGTTGGCCCTGCGCCGTGCCTTGGCACAGGCTGCCGCCAGCGACCGTCGCACGCATATGGTGCTCGAGACCAACCGCATGCTACAGCGGTGCGCCGATCAGCAGCAGATTGTCCATGCCATGGCAACGCAGCTGGCGCGTCTTTCGGGCTGTCCGGTCGTGTGGTACAGCGCCGACGCCGAGGGCGATGACCTGCTGCCGCGTGCGACATACACGGCCGTGGGCGATGCCGCACCGGTGCACGAACTGGCGCCGCAGATGCCGCCGCGGCTCTCGGCATCCGCCTATGTGGGAACGCCGCTCGATGCCACCTATGGCGGCTCGGCGTTTTATGGCATCTACCTGACGGTTCGCACAGGCGACGGCTTCGCGCGCTCGGGCGACCCCGCCTCGGTGGTGGGCGTGCTGGCTATCGTTGCCGAGCCCGACGTGCTGACGCACGAGGAGCGAACACTTGCCGATGCCATCGTGAGCGAAGGCGAGCTGGCACTCGATCGCGCCCGCGCCATGGAGGCCCGCGAGGAGGCGGCGGTGCTCGCCAAAAACGAACAGCTGCGCGCCAACCTGCTGCGCTCCATCTCGCACGATCTGCGTACGCCGCTCACCAGTATTTCGGGCAATGCCGATGTCCTGCTCGATCAGGGCTCGACCGGCACCGCGGTGCTCGATGCCCAGACGCGCCGCGGCCTGCTCCTTTCCATTCGCTCGGATGCGCAATGGCTCAACGCCACCGTCGAGAACCTGCTCGCCATCACCAAGCTCGAGGGTGGCGGTATGCGCCTGTCGACCACACTCGAGCTCATGGACGATATCGTCGAGGAGGCGCTGCGCCACGTGAACCCTGCCGTGCGCGAGCACGACCTTAAGGTGGTGGCGTGCGATGAGCCGGCGCTCGTCAACGTCGATGCGCGCCTGATGGTGCAGCTGGTGGTCAATCTGGTGAACAACGCCATCACCTATACGCCCGCAGGCTCTCATATCGTGATTTCGATTGGCATCGACGATGGGCGCGTGGCGTGCTCGGTGGCCGATGACGGCCCGGGCATCGCACCCGAGGATCGCGAGCGCATCTTTGAGTCGTTCTATACCGCCAACCATGGCCTGGCCGACAGCCACCGTAGTGTGGGCCTGGGGCTTTCGCTCTGCCGCTCCATTGCGCTGGCGCATGGCGGTAGCATAGAGGTTGCCGCGGCGGACCCGCACGGCTCGGTCTTTACGATTGAGCTTCCCGTCGCCGATGTTTCGTTTGATAAGGAGTAGCGCTGTGCCGAACTCTGCCGTGAAACCGCTCATCTTGGTCGTTGAGGACGACCCCGCCGTCCGCAACCTTATCGTCGCCGCGCTCGAGGCGCACGGCTTGCGCCATATGGCTGTGGAGACCGCCCATGCCGCCATCGCCGCCGCCTCGTCGCAGGCGCCGAGCATTGTGCTGCTCGATCTGGGCCTGCCCGATATGGACGGCGTCAAGGTGGTGGAGTCGGTGCGCGCATGGTCGGGCATGCCGATCATCGTGGTCTCGGCGCGCAGCGAGGATGCGGACAAGATTCGCGCGCTCGATGCCGGCGCCGACGACTACCTGACCAAGCCGTTTTCGGTCGAGGAGCTGCTCGCGCGCATTCGCACGACGCTCAGGCGCCTTTCGTATGCGCAAACGGGCGGCGTTGCCTCCGAGGGCTCGTTCGATACCGGTGAGCTACATATCGATTTTGATGCCGGCATCGCCACGATGGATGGCGAGGAGCTGCATCTGACGCCGATCGAGTACAAGCTCCTGTGCCTGCTGGCGCATAACGCCGACAAGGTACTGACGCACCAGTTTATCCTGCACGAGATTTGGGGCACGGCAACTAAGAGTGACCTGGCAAGCCTGCGTGTCTTTATGGGCACGCTGCGCAAGAAGATCGAGTCCGACCCCGCGCACCCGCGCTATATCCAAACACACGTGGGCATCGGTTACCGATTGGTCACCCAAGGCTAGATCGCCAACCACCGTCCCAATATGAGTTGCGGTGAAATAGTTCCTGTTTTGGCCTTTACCAGGCTTTTAGGAACTATTCCACCGTAACTTTGTCTATTTGCCCTTGGGCTTGCTGGCGTAGAACTTCTTCTTTTTGGGCTTGCCGGCAGGAGAGGGTTTGCCGGCAAAGTTGGACTTGCCGTTGCCGGTCTGCGCGTGCGCGGGCGTCGTTGCTCGAGGCTTGCGGGCCTCGGGGTTGCGCAGCTCCTCGGTTCGCTCGGCAATCTCCTCGGCGCTAAAGCCGACCTCGGCCATGGCGTCCTCGATGGGCAGGCGGCGCACGATATAGCAGTGGTGCACCTTCTGGTTGCGCGCGAAGTCCTCGGGGATGGTCTGTGCCGTAATGTCCTCCAGCACGACGCCCGCGCGCGCGAGCTTGCGCGTTTCGGGGCGGAAGCCGCGCAGGTTGCAGCTAAAGATGGCATGTCCGCCCTGTGCAAGCAGGCGAGATACGCCGGCCAAAAGCTCAACATGGTCGCGCTGGACATCCCAGGTGCGGCGGCCCATCTTGGACGAGTTCGAGAACGTGGGCGGGTCGACAAAGATCAAGTCCCAGCGGTTGCGCGTCTGGCGCTGGTCGCGAATCCAGGCGAGCACGTCGTCGCGCACAAAATGATGCTGCGGACCAACAAGGCCGTTCTGGCGCATATTGCGCTCGGCCCAGTCCAGGTAGGTGTTGGAAAGGTCGACTGTCACGGTTTCCTCGACGCCGCCGTCGGCCGCATAGCAGGTGGCGGTGCCGGTATAGGCGAACAGGTTGAGGAAGCGGCGTGCCTGTTTGGCGTGTTCGCGCACCAGGTTGCGGGTGACGCGGTGATCCAAGAAGATGCCCACATCCAAATAGTCGTCAAAGTTGACGGCAAAGGTGAGCCCGCCTTCTTCGATGAGCGGCAGACGCCGGCGCGCGATGTTGGCGCGCTCGCCCGAGCCGCCCTTGCCGGCGCCCTGCTTGCCGTACTGCGAGCCGCCGCGCGAACGCATGCGGGCCTTGGCGTGCACATGCTCGGCGGGAACATCTAGGATGCGCGGCGCGATGGCCAGAATGTCGAGCATACGGGCCTGGGCCAGTGCGGGGTCGATGGTCTTGGGCGCGGCGTATTCGGCGATGACGAGCCAGCGGCCCGGCGTCTGCGGGCAACCCTCGTACAGGTCGATAGCGGCGGAGTAGTCGGGCAGGTCGGCATCGTAGACGCGGTAGCAGCTCACGCCCTCGCGTCTGGCCCACTTGCGGCGCAGACGGGCATTCTTGCGCAGGCGGTTGGCGAACTGCTCGGACTCGGGGATGAGCACGGGCAGCGGCTTGCCGTCGCCCAGGTCGAGCATGGCGGCAGGCTCGGGCATGGCGGAAGCGGTGGCTTTGTCGTTAACGTCGTTGGCATTCGCAGCCTCGGCCTTGGCATCCGCACTGGTCGCAGCCTCAAACGCTGCGGCGGCGTGGTCGAGCGAAGGCCAGACTTCGACGGTCGCCTCTTCGTTGTTGGGCATGACGGCGATCGAGCGCTCGGGCTCGGTGTGGAGCGCGCGGGCCAGCAATCCGTCGCGGGTGAGCGCGGCGACCGGCGCCGCGGCAAGCTCGGGCGCGCGGCGCAACTCGCCGATGAGCGTCATGGTGTCATGCATGAGCGAAAGCGGTGTCTCGGTCGTATCCGCGACCACGGCGGCGCCGGCGACAGCGCCCGCGTGGTCCAGTACGGTGGCGGACTTGGCGGCGCAAAAATCGACAAAGCGCTTGTAGCCGGCACATTTAACCATGCGCTCAGCGGTCTTGCGGGCGGTGGGGTCAACATCCACGGCCACGATGCGCGCCTGGCGCTCGCGCGCTGCCGCCTCGCGCTCGCGCGCCTCGGCAAGCAGCTGCTCCCACAGGGCGGCATCGTGCAGCTGCCAGCCCTCAAAGCCCCAGCGCTCGCGTGCGGCGCCCGGGGCGCGGTCGGTCAGAATGTTCACGGCCTCCAGCAGCAGACCGCCGCCGGCGCACGAGGCATCGATCAGCGTGGGCAGGGCTTCGTTCTCGTAATCGTCGGCCGTCAGCTCGCGCTCGCACAGTGCGGTCCAGCCGACCTGCGCCAGCACCAGGGCGGCGTAGTCGGGACGCAACACGTGTGCGCCCTCGCCGGCACGGGTCGCCGCAGGCGGCAGGCGCTTGAACAGCGGGTCGCCCGAAAGGTCCAGGCTGATGCTCGCGCGGCGCTGGCGCAGCGAAAGCAGTAGGTGAACATCGGGATCGGCGGCGTCGACATCGGCGCGACGGCCCGTGGTCTCGGCCAGACGGTCGCACAGCGCGTCCTTGGCGCGCAGGGCCGAGAAGCGCGTGTTGCGCAGCTGCTCGGTCACGCCGCGGGCGGTGATGGCGATGGTGGCGCCCGAGCGAACAATGCTCTCCCAGGCGATGTCGTAAACGCCGTCGTACAACGCATCGGCATCCTGCGCCTCAAAGCGCCCAAGCACTACAAACACGCGGCTCGCCAGGCGCGACCACAGACAGGCGCGGTAGCCTTCTTCGAGCTCGCCCTCAAACGTAGCGCGGCCCTTCAGGCGGCGGACATGCGAAAGCCCGAGCCACTTGAGCTCGTTAGCGAGTGCGGATTCAAAGCCCTCGGGGCAGCTTGCGTAAAATTCCATGGGTGACCTCTCTGGTTGCGTCGCTCCATTATATGATGGATACTTCGTTTACTCTCGCCCCCGAAAGGAACCCATATGATTGATGCGTGCCCCGATTCCGCCGTGCTCTTTTTTGACGTGGACGGCACGCTGACGTCGTTCGATCCCGACGATATGACCGATAAGGACTTCTCGGCGGTGCGTCCCTCGCAGGCGGTCGTCGAGGCGTTTCATCGTCTGCGCGACGCGGGACACAAGGCGTTTATCTGCACGGGTCGCCCCCTGTGGCTCATCGCCGATAGCCTGCGTGCGCTCGACCCCGCGGGCGTCGTTGCCATGGCGGGCGCCACGCTCGAGGTCGAGGGCCGCGTGGTGCATGAGGACTGCTTTGACGAGGACGTTATCGCGGAGCTTGCACGCCGTATGGCCGCGGCAGGGATTGAGGCCTTTTTCGAGGCCAACGAGGCAACCTTTGCGCTGGAGCCTGCGGGCGTTGAACAATCGTCTTTGATCGGCACCGCTGTGGTGCATGGCGCCGAGGAAATGCGCATCGATGGCCGCTTGCGCTTGGGCAAGGTGTGCATTAACGCGTGCGACCTGGCTCGCGTAGCCAACGATGATGGCTTTATCGATCGCGAGTTTGAGCTGTGCAACACCGGTGGCCAGAATCGCGAGCTGAGCCCCAAGGGCATTGACAAGGGCGTGGGCGTGGCGCGAGCGCTGGAATACCTGGGTCGCACCGGCAACGCGCGCACCTTTGGCTTTGGCGATTCCGGCAACGATCTGGGTATGCTCGCCGCTGTCGAGACGGCCGTGGCCATGGGCAACGCTATGCCCGAGGTCAAGGCGCTCGCCGACTACGCGACTGATGATGTCGCACACGACGGCACCGTCACAGCGATGCAGCATTTCGGCCTCATCTAATGAATCCCACGTTCTGACGTTTGCTCAAACTGCGACTCTTTGCTTTTGCATGCTCAATCGATTTATCAATCCAAACACTGAGGTGTTTATACCGTTCGCCGAGAAGATAAAAAACCGCAGCTCACGCCTTGATAAACGTAGGTAAAGTGTTTAGCAGTTTACCGGCCTTGTGCAAGCGAAAGGAATCAGGCAGATGGCAATCAAGGTGTTCGCTGACGGTGCAAACCTCGAGGGCATGCTCGACATGTACGAGAACGGCAACGTTCAGGGTTTCACGACCAACCCGTCCCTTATGAAGAAGGGCGGCGTGACGGATTACCGCGCGTTTGCCAAGGAGGTTCTGGCCCACATCACCGATGTGTCCGTGTCGTTTGAGGTCTTTGCCGACGACGTCGAGACCATGGAGGTCGAGGCGCGCGAGATCGCTACCTGGGCTGAGAACGTCTATGTCAAGATTCCGTGTGTGACTACTAAGGGCGAGTCCACCGCCGAGCTGGTGCGCAAGCTTTCCGCCGACGGCATCAAGGTCAACGTCACCACCATCTTTACGCCTACGCAGGTTGATGAGATGGTCGAGGCCGTTGACGCCGAGACGCCGTCCATCATCTCGCTCTTTGCCGGCCGTATCGCCGACACTGGTGTTGATCCCATTCCGTTTATGACGGAGTCGGTCAAGAAGGCCGCCGCCAAACCTAACTGCGAGGTCCTCTGGGCGTCCACGCGCGAGCTCATCAACATTTACCAGGCAGAAGCCTGCGGTTGCCAGATTATCACGGTGCCCAACGGCATCCTGGCCAAGCGCAAGAACATCGGCCGTGACCCGTACGAGGTCTCGCTCGATACCGTGCGCGGCTTTGCCAAGGATATCGCCGCTTTGGGCTTCCATATTCTGCCGTAGGGCGAACACTGGCTGCGCCGTGGGCTGCTCGCCCCGGCCTTCCCTCTCCCTATCGCTCACGCGCTTTGCGAGAGTCGCGCTAGGGAAAGGGAAGGCCGGGGCTGCCGGCACGAGCTTGCCAGTAGGTTCTGAGCTGAATGAGACTTTGTTGGTGCCGCCTCTTTGATGGGCGGCACCTTTTTGTTGTGGTGTGTACGGAGATGTGCCTGTTAATCGGACGAACGGGCGTGGGCTTGTTTGTCCGATTTTCATGCCGGATTATTTTCCCTGCACCATGGTGAGGGAGATCTTTTTGCGGTCGCGATCGACCCTCTCGACCCACACCTTGACCGTGTCGCCGACGCGCACCACGTCGCTGGGGTGCTTGACAAAGCGGTTGGCCAGCTTGGAGATATGCACGAGGCCGTCCTGGTGCACGCCCACGTCGACGA
>URKV01000012.1 GCA_900548565.1 uncultured Collinsella sp. | reverse complement strand
GCAGATAGAAGATGAGGAACAGGCCCGTGATACGCACGAAACCGGCCTGGCGCAAAACATCGGCAAGCGTCCTCAGCTTTTTCATCTCGACCCCTTTTCCCAGACGCCCAATCACGTTTGCTCGGTATTGTCCCACAACCGGCAGTTAGGCAACCGGCAGTTAGGGACGTTCCTTTTGTGCCGGCAGAAAGGGACTGTCCCCAACTGCCGGACGGGACCGTTTAGCGGTGCGGCGGCCGACTGGGCAGGCTGAGCTGGTATCCTTATGCGGTATTGTCTCGATTCGTTAGGATTGCACGTGAGAGCTTCCGCTGTCCTTCGTTCAGTTATATGTCGCACCCTGGCCGTCGCGCTTGCTGCGTTCGCCGTACTGAGCGCCGTCATACCCGTCCCCGCCTTTGCCGCCGACTCTGACCAGCAGGTCAAGACGGTCCGCGTTGGCTGGCTTATCAACAACGAAGGCTTCCAGGACGGCACCCCCGGCGAGCGTCTCTCGGGCTGGGGTTATGACTACCTGCAGACGCTGTCATACTACACGCCGGGCTGGCAATACGAATACGTCTCCGGCACCTTCACCGAGCTTATGGACATGCTCGAGGCGGGCGAAATCGACCTCATGCCCAACATCTCCTACTCCGAGGAACGCGCCCAAAAGCTGCTCTTCTCCTCGAACCCCGAGGGCGCCGAGCGCTACTACATCTACGCCAAGCCCGATCGCGACGACCTGGCCAAGGGTGACCCCCAAGCGCTCCAGGGCCTTACCATCGGTTGCAACTCCGGTGTTATGCAAACCTTCGTTGGCCAGCAGTGGCTCGCCAACGAAGGAATCACCTGCACATACAGGGAGTATGACGGAGGCTCCATGCTCTTTGACGCACTCGCAAACGACGAAGTCGACGCCGTCATCATGAACGACACCATCTCGTCGCCCGATGCGTCGCCCATGTTCTACGTTGGCTCGAGTGACTACTATTTTGCCGTCCCCAAAAGCCGCCCCGACCTGATGAACGACATCAATGCCGCCATGACGGCAATCGCCCGCGTCAACCCACGCTATAACGACGAGGTCAAGGCGAATTACTCGGCCCAAAACAGCGGCTCATCATCGCTCACCGGCCCCGAGCGCTCCTGGCTCAAAGCAAACGACAACACCATCACGATCGGCTATCTTAAAAACAAACTCCCCTACTGCACGCAAAATGACGACGGCGAAATGGAAGGGTCGCTCGCCTCGCTTGCAACGACGTTGCACGACAAGTTTGGCATTACGGTTGCAACAGTAGCGTTCTCGAACAACGAGCAAATGACCAAAGCCCTTTCCACAGGGACCATCGATGTCGCCCTACCGTTGTTTCGCGACTACTGGCTTGCCGAGCAGGCAGGGGTCATCCTGTCAAACCCGATGGGAACGGTTTCCCTAGCCGCCATTCACAGCAGCAGCAACCTGAACAGTGACCTTAAGAACATCGCTTGCACAGCAGACGCGATCGTCAACCGTTTTGAGCTCGAAAACCTATTCCCCGACGCAAAGGTAACCGAGTATCCGAATGACAACGAGGCACGCGAAGCCCTCAATAAGGGGGAGGCAAGTTGCATCATTGTCCCCAGCACGCGCTTGAAAACCATCCGCGACACCTACGATATCGAGGATTTCCAAACACAGGAGCTCACCGACACGGCACAGCTATCGTGTTTGATTTCGCGCGGCAAGCCCGTGCTGTTGGGAATCATTAATAAGGGCATCGTCAATGCTGGCGAATCGCTCTCTGCAAGCAGTTATTCCCCCACATCGTACTCGGCGCAAGAATCGGATGCGTTTCGACTTCTCTACCGCAACCGCATCGTCATTGCGGCAGTCGTCATCTGCATTTTGCTCACCGGCATCGTCATCCTTGTCTGGTCGCTTCACCGCGCGCAGAAAGAACAGCAGAAAGCCGATGCCGCCAACGCCGCTAAGACGGCATTCCTCACGCGCATGAGCCATGACATCCGTACGCCACTCAACGGCATCCTGGGTCTTATCGAAATTGAGGAATTGAAAGACGGCGACATGCAGGCTGCCCGCGAAAGCCGCGCCAAGGCGCGTGTTGCCGCCAATCACCTACTCTCGCTGATCAACGACATCCTCGAGATGGGCAAAATCGAAGACCGCAAGCTAACTCTGGAACATGCGCCTTTTAACCTCAAAGAGCTCTGTGACGATACGCTGGTGCTGTGCAAGCTCCGCGCATCCGATAACGGCATCACAATGCAGGACAATAGTCTGCCGTACGCCACGGGGCCATACATGATCGGCAGTCCCACCCATATCCGACAGATCATAATCAACCTGTTAGACAACAGCATTAAGTACAACAAGCGCGGCGGCTCCGTCACCTTTAGTTCAAAGACCAAGTCACTCGATGATGGGCGCGCGCTCTTTTGCTTTAGCGTTTCGGATACCGGCATTGGCATGGCTCCCGAGTTTTTAAAGCATATCTATGAACCGTTTGCCCAAGAAGGTGACGATGCGCGCAGTAAGTTCCAAGGAACCGGCATGGGCATGCCAATCGTCAAGTCGCTTATTGAACTGATGGGCGGTACGATTGAGATTTCGAGCGAGGTTGGCGTGGGGAGTACGTTCAACGTCCAGATTCCGCTCGATATCGACAAGAACCCTCAGGCGCGGGCAGATACGGTCGAGAGGGTGCTCGACTGCTCGCTCGCCGACATGAACGTGTTGCTCGCCGAAGACAACGAATTGAATGCCGAGATTGCCCAGACGCTGCTAGAATCCGAGGGCGTCGTGGTCACCCGCGCCGCCAATGGCAACGAAGTCGTCGATCTATACCTGTCACATCCCGCCGGCAGCTTCGATGCGATTCTGATGGACATCATGATGCCGGGCATGGACGGCTATGAGGCAACCCGCGCGATTCGTCTGAGCGAGAAGGTCGATGCAGCCGATATCCCCATCATCGCGCTCACCGCCAACGCCTTTGCCGAGGACGCCAAGGCGGCACACGATGCCGGCATGAACGCCCATCTGTCCAAACCGCTCGACTTTAACAAGCTCAAAAACATACTCGCGCGCATCAAGAAAAACGGATCCGTTTCGCTATAGTTTGTGCTCAACCACCACGCACGACCAGAAAGGAAGCCAACGATGTTTAGGCCCTTACGTCGAAAGAAACGCGCCATCACCGACGAGGAAGCGCGCGAACTGCTCGCTACCTGCAAGCGCGGCGTCTTTGCCGTCAACGGCGACGATGGCTACCCGTACGCCATTCCCGTCAACTACTTCTTTGACGCCGAGCACGACAAGATTTATTTCCATGGCGCCAAGGCTGGCCACAAGGTCGACGCACTCAAGCGCGATGACAAGGTCTGCTTTACCGTTTACGGCAACGAGTGGTACAAAGACGGTGACTGGGCTCCCTACGTTATGAGTACCGTGGTCTTTGGCCGTTGTCGCCTGGCGAATGACACCCCCGCGTTTATCGAGGACAAAGTCCGCCAGCTCGCGCTTAAGTACTACCCTTCTGCCGAGGAAGTCGAAGAGGAAATCGCCAAAGACATCAAGGGCGTCCAGCTCTACGAGATTACGATTGAGCATCTCTGCGGCAAGCAGATTCAGGAAAAATAAACCTCCGCAGCAGGTCTGCGCCCAATGGTTACAGATGCCTTACCACACGGGGCCTTCTAGCCAACTTAGCAGAAGGCCCCACATGCAGCGCACGCTTACCGTGCATTAAAAACGTAGCGGTCCAGGCGATCACACGCTTCCTTCACGCGCGAAAGCGGCAGCGCCAGATTCACGCGAATGTGGCAGGGCCCGTGGAACGGGCGGCCGTCCTGATACCCCACGCCCACGCGCGCCCCCTCGTCGAGCAACCACTGAATATCGTGGCCATGCTCGCGGCACCACTCGGTGCAGTCCAGAAACACCATGTACGTGCCCTGCGGACGCGAAAACGCGACGCCCTTCCAGTGTTTTTCTGCATACGTGCAGAAGTACTCGATATTGCCGGCAAGCACCTGGTTGAGCTCGTCCACCCACTCGTAGCCCTGCGGCTGATAGGCACCGATAAGCGCATGCATGGAGAGGACATTCATCTCGTTGTAGTGAGTCTTGTCGGACACGGCGCACATGCGGTCACGCAGCGTCTCGTTGTAGACAATGTGGTAGCTGCCGACCAGGCCCGCCAGGTTGAACGTCTTGCTGGGCGCGTAGAGGGCAACCGTACGCATGTGGGCGTCCTCGCTCACCGACTGCGTCGGGATATGCTTGTGCCCCGGCAGGATGATATCGGACCAAATCTCGTCCGAGATCACCACGCAATCGTGCTGGCGATAGATGTCCATGGCGTGCTCGATCTCGTCGCGCTCCCATACGCGGCCGCAGGGATTGTGCGGCGAGCAGAACACCGCGGCATGGATGTGGTTTTGGGCGAGTTTGTGCTCCATGTCCTCAAAGTCCATACGCCACACGTCTTGATCGTCGAGCTTAAGCGGGCTGTGGACAATACGATAGCCCGCGGCTTCGATGGATTTGGTAAAGCCGATGTAGGTGGGGCTATGGACCAGCACCGCATCGCCCGGCTGGACATACGCGCGCAACGTCGACACGACACCGCCCAGCACGCCGTTTTCGTAGCCGATATGCTCCGGTGCCAAGCCCTCAACGCCATTGCGGCGCCTCTGCCATTCGATGATGCGATCGAAGTACTCGGGACGCGGATTGAAGTAGCCAAACATGGGGTGCTGAGCGCGCTGAATGATGTGCTCCTGGACCGTGGGCACCGTGGCAAAATTCATGTCGGCCACCCACATGGGAATGCGGTCGAAGCCCTCGTCGGGTGCGTTCGGAGCCATACCGGGGATCTCGCCCCAGGAGTCAACGGCGATGGAGTCCATGCCGTGGCGGTCGATAAGCGAGCTAAAGTCGTATTTCATGCTGAGCCCCCGTGCAAAGTGATTGTTTTGGTAGGCGTTATTGTCCACCAGCGTGGGCGGTTTTGGAGCGGGGTTAGGCGTTGTTTTTGACGGATACGGACGGATGGTTAGTCCCGCGCGTCGTTGATGGCGGTTACCGTCAACCTGGCGCCGTCGACCGTAAACGATATGTCAAGCCCGGCGTAAGCCAAATGGTAAACGCGGTTTGGCTCGTGCTTGCTGCCCGCGCGGCGCGGATCTTGGCGAAGGACCTCGACCAAACCAGGGAGCTTTGCGGGCGGGACCATATCCTGCAGCGCTTGTGGGAACTCGACGTCGAGCTCTTGCCACGGAGTGTCCTCAATCCAGCCGCCCGTCGCATCCGGGTGACAGTCCGCAAACGGAATGTAGGGCTTGATGTCGTAGATGGGTGTGCCGTCACGCAGATCAGCTCCCAACACGTGGATGATGGGGCCGTTGTCGGCGAGCTCAACGCGACCGAGCCTCACACAGGTAAGGCCGATGGGATTAGGGCGAAACGGGCTGCGCGTGGCAAACACGCCCACGCGCTCGGCGCCACCCAGGCGCGGCGGACGCACGGTCTTTGACCACTTGGCAGTGGTACCGGTTTTGTCCTGTGTTTTGGCATCGGTGGCAATATCCTTAGCCGTGCCGCCGGGCGTTCCGTTTTCGAAGCGCCAGAGCAGCCATAGGTGCGAGAATGATTCGAGCCCTGCAACCGCGGCGTTAGAGGCAAACTCCGGCTCAAAGATAATGCGCCCCTCAAGATGAGGCGCCAAAAAGCTGTTGCGCGGAATGCCGAACTTCTGCGGCAGGTCGGTATGTATGCGTGCGATAGGTTCCATGACGGTCATTGTACGGCATGAAGGTGTGGGGCGTGGCACGCAATTCTTCGCCGCGGTCCCCCGTCGTGCAACCAACGGTTGCTTGGAAGGGCGCCTGCTGCCGCGTATGCTTAACCCATCAACCAGCAGAAAGGAGCCGTTATGGCCTTTGCAGAAAAGCTTATCGCTGTCCGTCGCGCCCATCACCTTACTCAGGAGCAGCTCGCCGCCAAGCTCTTCGTCACACGCCAGGCCATCAGCCGTTGGGAACGCGGCGAGGTCACACCGGGCATCGATATGATGAAGCTCATTGCCGCCGTGACCGGCGAGCCACTGTCTCATCTGCTCGAAATGCCCGAGCACTATTGTCAGAGCTGCGGCATGCTACTCACGCCCGACGACTGCGGCACCGACGCCGCGGGCACCGCGAACGACCATTACTGCAAGTGGTGCTACGACCACGGCGAGTACACTTACGAAACCACGATGGAGGCGATGATCGAGGACTGTGCCCCGCGTCTGGCGCAAAACACCGGCATGTCGCTCGACGAAGCCGTCTCACTCATGGGCGCCGTCCTGCCGCAACTGGAGCGCTGGCGCACCGTGCAGGAAAACGAGGAGCGCTACGGCGCCGAGGCGCGGGCGCGCTATGGCAACGAAGCCATCGATGCGGCAAACGAAGCGCTGCTGGACATGGACCCCGAGACATGGAACGACATGAAAGAACTTGAACGCGCTATTCTGGGCCAGCTCTCGATCGCCATGGGCGAAGGCGACCCAGAGAGCAACGAAGCCCGCGAGCTCGTCGCAATGCACCGTCGATGGATTGGCCTTAACTGGGGACACCAGCCCCAAGACGAAGCATACCTGGGCCTCGCTCACGGCTATCTGGCCGACCAGCGCTTTATCGACTACTACGACAAGCCCTGCGGCACCGGAGCCACGGCGTTTTTGGTTCAGGCCATCGAGTCATCGCTAACTCGCGCATAGACCGCGACGGCTTTGGGTATCTCAATCAAAACTTCAACCGATTGGAGACCCATGGCTACTAATCACGAACTCGAGCTATACGTTATGACCGGCTGCCCGTATTGCATGAAGGTCAAGCGCTTCCTGGCCGATAACGGCGTGACCATCCCCGAGCGCAATATCTTGACCGATTCCGATGCCGAGCAGACGCTTATCGCCGTCGGCGGCAAGCGTCAGGTTCCCTGCCTGTTCATTGACGGCGCGCCGCTCTACGAGTCGGGCGACATCATCGCGTGGGTACAGAAGAACCTGCTCTAGCACTCATTGCACTCATTGGGGACGTACTTAAATGAGTAGTCGTTAAAGAACGTCCCCAATAACTGGTCCCCCGCCGAACCCAAACATGTACGCCAGCATCCAAAGTCGACATTTTTCGACATCTTCGGATGCTGGCGTACAACTTTTTTGCGCAGGTAGTCGTTGGGGACGTTCTTGAATGACTAGTCGTTTAAGAACGTCCCCAACGACTACATTTAGCCGCGAAAGCGGGCGGTTGGCGCGAGCGGCTGCTCGCGAAAGACGCGCTCGACGGCGGCGCGGTATTCGTCGACCTTTTTGGTCTTGCGCACGATCTTGTGAACGGTAGCGGGATCGGCGAAGGCGCACTTGGCATAGAACCACCACTCCTTCATGCGAAAGACCGCGTTACCGCCAATCTCTTCTGCATAGGCCGCAAACAGCGCGTCGTGGAAGCGCTGCTGTTCAGCTGCCGTGGCCGCAGGACCGCCTGCAACCATGCGAGCCAGCGCAGGGTTCGCGAGCAAGCCGCGCCCCAGCATTACATGGCGCGTGCCGGGATAGGCCTCCACCAGCGCATCTATGTCCTCAAGATCAAAGATGTCGCCGTTGTAGGCCACCGGAAACGGCGCGCGCTCCAACGTCTCGCCGTAAAACTCTTTGCGCGGCGAGCCCGTATAGCGGTCCTTTTGCACGCGCGGATGCACGATCAGCTCTGCCAGCGGCATGCGGCAATAGAGGTCGAGCACGCGCTCGTACTCCTCGTCGTTCTCCAGTCCCAGCCTGGTCTTGACCGAGACGGGCAATGGCGAGCGCTCGCACACGTCGCTCAAGAACGCCTCGAGCTCATCCAAGTTGCGCAGAAAGCCCGAACCCTTCCCCTTGGCGACAACCGTGCCCGAGGGGCAGCCAAGGTTGAGATTGACCTCGCGGTAACCCATGTCGGCGAGCACCTGCGCCGCCCACACAAACTCGTCCGCGTTTTTGGACATCAGTTGAGGCACCACGTTAAGCCCCTGGTTATTGGCGGGATCGACCTCTTTAAACGCCTTGCCGCCAAAGCGGTTGCCCACGCGCGGCGGCGGCAAAAACGGCGTGTAATAACAATCGAGCGCACCGAAACACTCCGCATGCACGCGACGGAACACATGCCCGGTAATCCCCTCCATAGGGGCCAGCGATAGAATCATCTACATCTACTCTCAGATCAATGCGGCAAAGGGGAAGTCCCTTTGTCACATGCATTATGCCTTGTGCTTCAGGCGATTCACAAGGAAGAGCTAACTACTGGACGATGACCATCCTCCAGCCGCACCCCATACAACGAAGGTGAATGGTTTTCCGCGAAGTGAACGAGTAAAATCGGACCCCCGATGCATCGACACTTTTGGAGAGCCATTTCCTGCGGTTTTGTCGCTCAAACCCTGCGGTTTTTGCATCCAAAAGTGCGAATGCTTCAGGGGTCCAGAATAGGTCGCTCACTTCTCGGAAAACCATTCACCCTCGATTTGCCGATGCTCACAAACAGTGAGAGGCTGTCCCACGGCAGCCCCCTTGTGCGTCATTCGCCCCACGACAGCGGCTCTATGCTCCAAAAACGACGTTCATGATCACGATGACCACCAACACCACGCCGTTGACACCATGTTTGAACAACAGATACCCTCCACTCATCTATACTCAAGAGCGTGTGCGCATCGCCCAAAAACGATGAGAGTCGAGGCCCCCATGCAGCAGCTCACCGAACAAGAAAAGAAACGCATCCAGCGGTACTGCACGTACCCCAAGATCGCAGCGACCGCACTCGTCATGTCGTTCGTAGCATGCCTGTTGATGTTGCCGCTCCAAATGATCAACGATATCGCGTTCCACCAAAAGGAATTCCAACCCGCGGGCATATATACCGCCATCGCACTCACCGTAATCGAACTCGTCATCTTTTGCTATTGCGCTCTTGCGCCGCGCTTTGGAATGCAGGGCAGACAGTGGAAGGAGCTGCAGAGCAGGCTTGCGGTAGCCCAGACCAACAAGGACCGTTCCGCGGAGGTCGCCAGCGTGCTCGCCGCGCAAGCTGCCGGTCGCCTGCTCAAGAACAGCGATAACGATGTCGCGCGCAACCTGGGCGGCGCCGCGGAGGTCGCCGGCGCCGTGGGGGCAGTCGCCACGGCGGCAGACGTGCTGGCCGAGACCTCGAGCAATGCCGAGGCCATGGCAAACGCATACGGTATGACGATTCCAAGCGTCAAGAAGCAGGTCATAGCTCTCGCAGTGGTGCCCGCCATTGTGCTGCTTGGCGTCTACATCCCGCAGTTTGTCCGGGGAAATAACGAGCTTCAGATAAGAAAGGCTGCAGCTGCCGAGCAGCTCGCCATCGTACAAGATGCCTTGGAGCCCGTGTGCGGACGTGTCGCGGCAGACGACCCATATGAGTCGTATCACGACTACGGCTACCGCATTATCGGCTATCTGCGCAATAATGACCTTGGCGCTCAAGCAGCCTATGTCTACCTTTCTTTTGATGCAGACGGCATGCTCACGGACGTCGATTACACCAGTCAGATCGACCCCGAGGCAAGCCTTGCAGACAACCTCGCTCGCGCCGAGCAGGATATCGCGACGCTTTGCGCCCCGCTCAACGGGCTGGACATTTCCGTTGCCGCACCGGGCCTCCTCACGCCATGCAGCCTGTCGGATGAATTTAAACAGGCATTTTTAGCCGGATCCCTATATGAAGAAATCAGCATCAAGACAGAGGACGAATCCATCAAGTCGTACTACACCTTTGACACCGATCCCAAAGAAGAGTTCGACGAGTACACCCATCCGGAAATTAGGCTCATGCTCTCTGCAAAGAAGCATTAGGGGCTTACGTTCTGATTTCCGCTCGCAAACGCCGTCTATATCTCGAGGTCTAATACTTTTCCGAGAAGTGAACGACCGTTTTTGGACCCTCGAAGCATCGACATTTTCTGACGTCAAAACCGCAGGATTTGGCTGACAAAACCGCAGGAAATTGCATCTCAAAAGTGTCGATGCTTCGGGGGTCCGTTTTTACTCGTTCACTTCTTGGAAAAGTATTAGACCTCGATTTACAAGCCACTCAATGTGACAAAGGGGCCGTCCTTTTGTCACATTATTCGGAGCGCAGGGCTTCCACGGGGTCCTTTTTGGATGCGCTGCGGGCAGGCAGTAAGCCGGCGACAACCGTCAACAGCACCGAAATCGCGATGAGCACCAGCGCATCCTGCACGGGCAGGCTCATCAGGTTGGGGACCTGTTTGGCCGCAAGTGCCCAAGCGTTGACCGGGAAACTCACAAGCACCACAACGACAATGGCAAAGACGCCGGCAATGAGGCCCTCGATAAAGGTCTCGGCATTGAATACGTTGGCCACGTTGCGCTTTGACGCGCCGATCGCGCGCAGGATGCCAATCTCCTTTTTGCGCTCCAGTACGCTGATGTAGGTGATGATACCGATCATGATGGAGCTCACCACCAGGCTGATACTCACGAATGCGATGAGCACCAAGCTGATGGTGTTCACGATGTCGGTCACCGAACCCATGATGATGCCCATGTAGTCGGTGTACGAGATTGCCTGCTCATCGTGGCCGGCGGCTTTGACCTGCTTGTTGTACGCATCGATGTGATCGAGCACACGCTCCTTGGCCTCAAAGTCGCGCGGGAAAATCTTGACCGAGATGGGGTCTGCCTCATCCGCATACCCCAGCGTGGTCAGATTGTTATCGTAGGTGAGCTTCGACGCCTTGGCATAGCTCATCATGAGCGAACTCAGGTCCTCGGCGTCCATGTTGAAATGGATCGCACGAGCAAAGGCGCTCGCATCCACGCGCATGGCGCTTGCCAGGTTGGCAAAACTCGAAGACATCTGCGTCGCTATCTGATCCATAAGCCCTGCTGCGCCCGCCTTGAGCTGGGACGATACCGTCGATGCTATCTGCTCGCTGATTGCCTTCATCACCTGATCCATAGCCTGCTGCAGATACGGAGCCAGCTGCTTTTGCACATAATCGGTCATCGCCTGCTGCAGGCGCTCGGCCAGGGCATCGCCGCCGAGCGCTTTGAGCTGGGTCAGGATTTGCCGGGCTGCGGCATCATGCTCAAGATATGCCGAGAATGCGGCAGCGAGCTTTGACGCGTCCTTAAGATCTTCGGGCGTCAGGGCCTTAAACTGATCAGACTGCAAAAAGCCCTCAAACAGTTGGTTGGCAAGCGTTCCCACCTGCTGCATTTGCTCGGGCGTGAGCTCCAGACCGTCAAAGACGCCCGAGAAATCTGGGGTTGGCGCTTTGGCGATGATGTCACTAAAGTCGATATCCTCCCCAACGCCCGAAAGGTCAATGTCCAGCCCGGACAAGTCAAGACCAGACAGGTCCATACCGCCGGCCGCACCCGAGAGCGCAGATGTATCGAACGAAAACGCACTCTTCAGCGCCGCCTCGTCCACACTAAACATGCTGCCCAGATCCACGCCTTGCTTGGCCTCGCCTTGCAGTTCATCGAAAGACTTGCCCGTAAAGACATCCGTCTCGGGGTGAGCAAGCTGCTCCTGCACAATCTGCGAATTTGCGGCGCGTTCCATAAGCTGACGAGTCAGTGCATGCGTATAGGCGATGCCCGGGGTCAATGCGCTCGCGTTGGCCGTCTCATTGGGCCGCACCACGCCCACAATGTGTACGTCGATACCGTCGGCAACCTTGGCGGCCATAAAGTCGGTGTCGCCAGACATATCGGTCCACATGCCGGTCTCTTCGTTTTTGCGATACGCATCGGCCGGCGACAGCACTTTAAACGTCGTGGACAGCGCATCGTCGTAGGTAAAATCAGTACCGGCCTCGGACGTCTCGATCTTACCGTTAGCCGTCATAGCACTGTTAACCAGGTCGTTGAGCTCATCGATATCCAACGCACCGATACTGTAGAGCGTGTAATCGCCCACCGTGCCACGGCTCGAAAGCACCATCACGGCTTCGCTGGCAGACGTGGGCCAATGACCGGCGACGACATCGTACTGGCTGTCGAGCAGGCTCTGGTCGTCAATCATCTCGTTAAAGACCGAGGTTCCCATGGATTCCATGCTCACCGTTGCTGCTGAGCTCGCGCCGCCGCTCATGGCCTCGGTCATGGCGTTGGGCACCAGCCGGACAGGCTTCTCATCGCCCTTGCCGGCACGATAGACAACCGGCGATACACCGTAGCCGTACTGAATGGCGTTGACTTCTTTATCGATGCCGTCGCCACCGGCATCGAGCCATGCCTTAAAGCTCGTCATGTCATTGGACTTAACGCTCGCAAACATATCCTTTACGGCCGTGACCACGGGAATCTTATCGGTTCCCTTAGCTTTGCCGCCGGCGCTGTCGTCGGACGAATCCACGTTTCCAGGCGAGCCATCATCCGCAGCCCCCTGCCCGCCCATCATGGATGACAGGTCGTAATCCTGCTTGGAAATGGTGAGCGGGTAGCTCGAGAGCGTATCCTCCTCGACCTTTTTGATGTAGCCGTTTACGCCGTTGGACAGCGCCAGAATCGCCGCGATACCGATAATGCCAATCGACCCCGCAAAGGCCGTCATGGCCGTACGGCCTTTTTTGGTCATAAGGTTTCGGGCAGAAAGCCCCAGCGCCGTCACAAAGCTCATCGAGGTTTTGCACGTAGGCTTGGCCTCGCGGCGCGTGGCGTCAGCGACATCGAAAGGATCGGAATCGTCAGTGATCTTGCCATCCGCCAGGTTAACGATGCGCGTGGCGTATTGGTATGCCAACTCGGGATTGTGCGTGACCATGATGACCAGGCGGTCGCGTGCAACATCCTTGAGCAAATCCATGACCTGTACGGATGTCGTTGAATCCAAAGCGCCGGTCGGCTCGTCGGCCAGCACAATCTCGGGATCGTTAATCAGGGCGCGGGCGATGGCCACACGCTGCATCTGCCCGCCCGAAAGCTGGCTCGGGCGCTTGTTAACGTGCTCGCCCAGGCCGACTTTCTCCAACGCCTCGCGCGCACGCTCGCGGCGCTCGGTATGGCCCACGCCCGTGAGTGTAAGCGACAACTCCACGTTTTCCAAAATGGTCTGATGCGGGATGAGGTTATAGCTTTGGAACACAAAGCCGATGCGGTTGTTGCGGTAGGCATCCCAATCGCGATCGTGAAAGTCCTTGGTCGATATGCCGTCGATCAGCAAGTCACCGGAATCGAAATGATCGAGCCCACCGACAACGTTGAGCATCGTAGTTTTGCCCGAGCCCGAGGGACCCAGAATGGCCACGAACTCGTTATCGCGAAAAGACAGGCTTACGTTGTCGAGCGCCACCTGCGTAAACGACTGAATGACGTACCTTTTGCAAATACCTTTGAGCTCCAGCATGGACGGCAACCTCTCCTGCACGGGCGCACTTGCCCGCTCTCCTCCGCCGTTCGTATTCGACGCGTTTGTCCTACTCTATCCCCATTTTTTGCCGGAACCAGTGAGGAATGTAACGAACCGCGCCAAAAAACGAACGGGGCAGTGCCCAAAAAAGAGGTCCCGAGCGGGACCTCTATATGGTGGAGCTTATCTTGAAAGGTAGCGGACTACTTTGTACAGCGACACACGATCCACGCTATGCTTTACGCGTTTTTTACTGCTCGCTATTCGCAATCGCCTGGTCGATAAGCTTGTTGAGCGCTGCGCGCTGCTCGGCGGAGCTGATAGCTCCCACGATTGGATCCCCTACGATGTTGCCATTCTGATCGATGACATACGTTGTCGGGAACGAGAACAAATTTGACGTAAACTTACCGGCCTCGCTATCCGACTTGAACCAGATGTTCTTATATGTCACGCCCTTCTTGCTCAGCACGTCCTTGGCATCTGCAATCTCGCCCTTGTTGCCATCGAGCGTAAAGGAATTGACGCCCACGACCTGGCCGCCCTTCTCGGCAAGCTCCTTATTCAGTTTCTCAAGATCGCCCAGCTCGCCCACGCACGGCTTGCAAGTGGTGAACCAGAAGTTCATGACGGTGACCTTGTTCTTAGCGAACAGCTCGTCGCTGCTCACGTCGTTGCCATCCAGGTCTTTGCCCGTAAAGCTGGGGAACTTCGTCGCCTCGCTCGAAGCATTGGCACCAGCCGTCATGCCAGCGGTCGAAGCGTCGACGCTCTCGCCTGAGCTCGGCGTGCTTCCACAGCCGGGGAACTCCTTCTCCAGGCTCTCGAGCTTGTCCTCGATCTCCTTGATCTGCTGCGCACCGGCCTTGAGCGTCTTAAGCTCATCCGCCGTGAACTCATCCTTGGCGCCGTCGATGGTCTTGAGCAGGAAATCGCCGTAATTGCTGCCGTCCTCAATCATTGCCGAGTCTTTATTTGCCGCATTGAATACCTTTTCCCACAGCGCGTTATCACTCGAAAAGATCTCGTTCTCCTTCTGCATGAGCTTCGCATACAGTTCGGCGGCCTCGTCGGCATTGGTCGGCTTCTGCGCAGTGAGTTCTGCGATCTTAGGATCGGAGCTCGTAGATTCGCCCGCATTGCCACCGGGCGCCGAACATGCCACAAGGCACAAGGCCAATACCGGCACCATAAACAGGGCCGCAATCTTAGAAAGCTTCATGGTCATTCCTCCGTTTTGTCGAAGCTTGTTTACTTTTTATCGGCGGTCAAGGGGAGCTTTTCCGCCGACACATCCAGGCCATAGCGATAGCTGATGGCATCGACGGGACAGGCCCCGATGCACTTTCCGCACCGGATACATTCGGCATGATTGGGCGCGCGGACCACATCAACGTCCATCTGACAAACCCTTGAACACTTGCCGCACGAGACGCATCTGCATGCATCGACCCGGATTCCCAATAGGGACACCTTATTCATGAGCGCATAGAATGCGCCGAGCGGGCAAATCCATTTGCAGAAGGGGCGATAGAACAAAACGCTCAGCAGCACCACGGCAATGAGAATGAAAAGCTTCCAAGTAAAGAGATGTCCCAGCGCAGATCGAATGCCGGCATTGGCAATGGCCAGCGGAATGGCGCCCTCGAGCACACCCTGTGGACAGATGTACTTGCAAAAGAACGGGTCGCCCATGCCCACGTCGTTAACCACCAAGACGGGCAGCAGCACCACGGCAAACAGCAGCACGACGTACTTGATGTACGTGAGCGGCTTGAGCTTTTTCGTGGAGAACTTTTTGCCGGGAATCTTATGAAGCAGCTCCTGCAGCCAGCCAAACGGGCACAGAAAGCCACATACAAAGCGCCCCAGCAGCACGCCGAGCAAAATGAGCGTACCGGTAACATAGTAAGAAAAGTTGAACTTGGATGAACCTACCACCGACTGGAACGACCCGATGGGGCACGCACCCGATGCCGCGGGGCACGAATAGCAATTAAGTCCAGGTACGCAGACTGTTTTTCCCGCGCCCTGATAGATGCTTCCTTTGGCAAAGTTTGGCAGGTGAATATTGGTGACCAGCGTCGCCGCCGCCTGAATGAATCCGCGAAATCGGGCCAAAACATGCGACGCAGTGTTTTCTCTTTTATCCAATTCCGATACACTCCAAGCACAGCCTAATCGCTTTGGCCAGCACGGCATCCGCCTCGCCACGCATAACACCAAAGCACACCATGGCAATTCCGACGATCAACAAAGCGACCTGTACCACGGGTTTTACCGCTTTGAACAACCCAACCACTCCTTTCGTTACGCGACCATTGGACCATATCGACTATAAAATCCGTGTTAAGCGCGATTTGGAATGTGCAAGGAGACTGTTATGCGTATTTTGATCGTCGAAGACGAGCGAGCACTGTGCGATGCAATCGCGCGCAGCTTGCGAAACTTGGCGTACAGCGTCGACTGCTGCCACGACGGACAGGAGGCGCTCGACCTGCTGAGCGTCGAAGTCTTTGACCTCGTGGTACTCGACCTCAACCTTCCCCGTATCGATGGCATGACCGTGCTCAGGGAACTTAGGAAAACCGATTGCGAGACTAAGGTACTGATTCTGTCCGCGCGTGGCGAAGTATCCGATAAAGTCGCCGGACTCGATGCCGGCGCCAACGATTACCTTACCAAGCCGTTTCATCTGGACGAACTTGCGGCAAGGATCCGCAGCCTTACCCTCAGGCGCTTCGCACAAAGCGACATAGTATTAACCTGCGGAAAGCTCAGCTTTGACACCAAGGCGCGCATCGCTTCCGTGGACAGTGAGGCTCTATCTCTTACACGCAAGGAAACGGGAATCTTGGAATACCTGATGCTTAATCAGGGGCGACCGGTAAGCCAAGAGGAGCTTATCGAGCACGTTTGGGATAGCAGCGTGAACAGCTTTAGCAACGCAACCCGCGTTCACATCTCGTCACTCCGCAAAAAGCTACGCAGCGCTTTGGGATACGACCCGATTCGCAATCGGATTGGAGAGGGCTACGTTATGGAGGATAGCGAATGAAAAGGCTTTCGCTGCAATGGCGCATAACGATTATGACGGCACTGCTGACGTGTGCGGCGTGCGTGCTGACGAACTGTCTGGTCGGCTATACGGGCATGCGCTACATGGATGCCATCGGCAGCGACATCTCGGCCTTTAACGCAACCGGCGAAGATTCGCTCCGGGCGTTCGACCCAACGAAAGCGGCCCTCGATGACAAGGTCACGATCGTCGTAAACGACGCGCAAGAGTCTTTTGGCACGACAGCCTGGTACATCACGGCTGGAGTCACACTCCTTGGCGGCGCGCTGGCATACTTTGTGAGCGGCCGTGCACTCAAACCGCTACGGGCTTTTGCAGCCCAGGTTGAGTGTGTGCAGCCTGACAACCTAAGCGAAATCAGACTCAGTGAAGATGTGCCCACCGAGCTACAGCGATGCAGCGCCTCTTTCAACGACATGATCGCCCGTCTTGGCGAAGGGTTCTCTGCGCAGCGTCAGTTTACCGGCAACGCCGCACACGAGCTGCGCACCCCGCTCGCCCTTATGCAAGCACAGATTGAACTATTCATCTCCGAGCACTCCGGTTTGCAACCCGAAACAGCCGAGCTGCTCGGCCTGCTACAAGAACAAACCGAGCGCATGTCTCGAATGACCGAGGTATTGCTCGAGATGAGTGAGCTTCGCAGCGTCCCTTGCGGGGACGCTGTTGAACTCGGCCCCTTGTCCGAAGAGGTCCTCACCGACCTTGCACCACTTGCCGAAAATAAAGGCATAGCCCTCAATTGTGCTGGAGACGCTTTAGTAATCGGGAGCGACACGCTCCTCTATCGGCTGGTGTTTAATCTGGTCGAAAACGCTATCCGCTATAGCCGCACCGACTCGAGCGTTACCGTCTCCATCTGCGACAACGACAGCCACGTGTTCCTGCGAGTCGAGGACCAGGGCCCGGGAATACCCAAGCAGTACCGTGAGAGCATCTTCCAGCCGTTCTTTCGTCTAGACAAATCCCGCAGCAGGGCATACGGCGGCGCAGGACTCGGGCTAGCGCTCGTTTGGGAGATTGCAGCGCTTCACGGTGGCGCTGTAGAGGTCGAAGCAAGTTCCGAGAACGGGACCACCATGCTCGTAAGCCTTCCAAAACGATCCGCAGCGTCAACCGAACAGTAAAACGAAAGGGGTCCCGAGCAACAGGGGTACAATTGCTGCATTGTTGCCAGCTGTTGGGAGATGGAAGATGGACTGCGATGGCTACCCATGCGTTCCCATGCCGTTGATGTGCACCGCCTTTGTGCCGGGGCAGATTGACGCTGCGGTTGCAGGCATTTCCGACCCCGATTCACGCGCCATCGCCACGGCAGAAGCGCTGTACTTTCGCGGACAGGCCACCCTCGCTGCCAAGACGGCGCGCCCCTATCTTGACGCCACCGATCCCGCACCGCGCTATTCCGCATGCTTTATCTGCGGATATGCCAGTCTGTCGCTCAACCGTATCGCCGACGCCCGTCGGTGCCTTGCGGGCATCCTCGATACGCCAGCCGACAAAGAATCGCCCGCCATCCACGCCACGTATATCCTGTTCGCCTCGGCCGCGAGCGTCCTGTTGCACTTGCCTTCCCCGTATTCTGCCGAAGAGTTTTATCCACTTGCGGCGCATCTGCCCGAAGGCCTGCGCCTGTTCGCCAGCTACGTGATGGCGCACGCCTTGTATCTGCGCGGCGAATACGGCCGCAGCCTAGGCATGGCGGAAAACGCCCTGATTATGAAACAGGGAAGCTATCCCATCTCGGAACTATTCCTGCACCTGGCAGCTTCCATGGCATGTATGAGCCTCAAGGACATCGACGCCGCAAAAACGCACTTCGGAGCTGCTTGGGACATTGCGCGCCCCGACGGCCTTATCGAGCTCATTGGCGAGCACCACGGCCTTTTGCAGGGACTCATCGAGGCATGCTTAAAATCGCAATGCCCCGACGATTTCGCTCGCATCATCGAGATTACGTATCGATTCAGCTACGGCTGGCGGCGCATCCACAACCCCGATTCGGGCGAGGACGTGGCCGACGATTTAACGACCACGGAGTTCACCATGGCTATGCTCGCCTGCCGCGGTTGGACCAACGCCGAAATCGCACGCCATATGGGTGTGTCGCCGGGCACCGTTAAAAACCGCCTATCAGGAGTGTATGCCAAGCTTGGTATCGGAACTCGCGCCGAGCTGATTGCCCACATGTTGCGCTAGCGGCCAGACTGCCCGGCGTATCGAAAGCGCTCCGGGGGGGCTGACGCTTTCGCGCGCTCAAATTGGACATTTTGGTCCCCGAACGGCACTACCGCCACGGGGCACCTTCTCGCAAAATTGGATTATTTCCACCGATACCTGCGGGATGGGAGCCAAAGATGCTTGATCGCCGTTCGTTACTTGTTGCCGGAGCATCCTCGCTGGCGAGCATTATGTTGCCGCGCGTGCCGGGAAGCGCAAATGCCTTCATATTGCCGTTCGCGCCCACCGAAGCCTATGCCGACGAAAAAGACCCCTTCAGGGTGCTCGTTCTCTCGCGCACCATGTTTGGTGTGGTCGTGGTCGACGTCGCCAACAAGAATACGCCCATCGCGGGTGCCCAGGTCACGCTCACATCGCGCTATGCCACAGACAAGCAGCTCACCGCCACGACCGATGACGAAGGCACGGCCATCTTTGAGGTCGCGCCGCTTTCGGAAGGCTACGTGGACGAGGCGACGCTTCTCGACGCGTACGACTTTAACGGCGGCATCTCCATTAGCATGGCGGGCTACCGTGATGTCGAGATTCCCCTTGCGCGTATCCAGGGCGGCACCGCCATAACCGCGCCCACGCGTCCGCTTTCCGACGGCGAGCCGTACTTCCGCCAGCTCACATTCGACGAATGGGACATCCAGTACGCTGAAGCCACGTTCATGGCATTGCCGAAGGACGACACGGCAAACGAGCAGCCCGATACGCACGCCTTTACCGTGCAGGCGCATCTGCCGCAGGGCGGGCGGGCAACGCTGCGCATCAACAAGGTAATGCCCGCCACGG
This sequence comes from uncultured Collinsella sp., assembly GCA_900548565.1. GTDB lineage: Bacteria > Actinomycetota > Coriobacteriia > Coriobacteriales > Coriobacteriaceae > Collinsella. The sequence continues at coordinate 3,528 of URKV01000012.1, read as the reverse complement.
GCAGCTCGCCCGAAACCGTCACGCAGATTGGCCAAGTCAAGGCCAGCGCACCGGGCGCGGATAATCTGGCGACGTTCACGCTCGAAGACAAGTTCCTCGATGCAGCGTCAAACCTTCTGGAGGAAGGATGCAAGTTGCGCTTTGCGCTCGACTACCAGGGCAAAACCTACACGCTCTCCTCCCCCATGGCCGTTGTCACCGCGCCGGCCGCAAAGGCGGAATCGGGCTCGACGACTATCATCCCCACCACCATGGACCAAGAGATCACCCCGTTTGATTTCCCCGCGGCGTTTCCCGGCATCGGCGGCAATAAGTTCACGTGCTGGATGCCCACATTTCCGATTCTCTTCGATTTCTCGTTTGCCGGGTACGTGCTGTTTGGCGGAGGATACAAACCAGCCAGCTATATGAACGATTCGGGCAACCCTGATCCGGAATACTGGAAGAAATCGCCGCGCGAGTCGGGTGCCAAGCAGGCAAACCGCTACCTCGACGAGATGGAGGGGAAGTGGAATCAATATAAGAGTATGAGTGCCGGTTCGGGTACCGATCCAAGAAACACCAAGCTCCTTCGCCACCATTGCACGCTGCTGTTCACGATGGATATCGCCACACAGCTGTACGGCTCGCTCGCCTACGATTGGGTGGGCAAAACCTGGGGTAACAACAACGACCCCGCATACGGCAATATCAAGGCTCTCTTCCAGATAAGAACCGACCTCAATTGGACCGAGCAGTTTACCCTAGGACCGGTGCCGTTTTTCCTAAACGTCAACCCCTGGGTGCTGGCGAAGCTGGCGCTCGCCGTGGGTGCCCACACGCACGGCAGCGGCGCGGCGTTTTTTAAAAACATTTCGCTCGACTATTCAAACACCTCGGGCTCGTTCACCATCCAGATCGGGCTTGCCGTCACCTTTGGCGCCGGCGTTGCAGGCGTCGCTTCGTCTGCCGTGCGCGGCGCTGCATCCCTCACGCTGTTCATTGGGTACGAGAAGGCAGATGGACACCAGCTTCCGCGACTGCGCGTGGGTGCGGACGTCGATGTCGATGTGATACTCCAGTTCGTAATGTTCAAGTGGACCACCAAGGCTTGGTCGGGGTCGTGGCCCACACTCATCGATTCGTGAAATATGTCGGTGAACAATGGCGACCAGTATGTGCTCCAGCGCTCTGAGCTCGCATTGGGTGGAGATACGCCTTATACGCTGGATGCCCGCTTCGGCTCGGCCGGCAACATTGAGGCGGGCGGCGTGCCGCAATTTATCGCATCGGCCACCATCGTCACCAACGCCGAACTGCTCGCACGCGCCGAGGTTAAGGCCACTGCCGTAAACGCCGCGCCTGTCGTGCGCGATTGGGATCAAGCGGTCACGCGCATTGAGCTCGAGGCGGATGCAGAAAGCGACGACACGGGACAGATCGAGCATTTCGTCCATGCACTGATAGAGAACGACGAAAACGCCGCGCCGATGTATGAGTACACCTACATCGGTCAGGCAACGAACACCGTTGCCGACCCGAACGCCGATTCTGCCGGCGTGTCGGAGGACGAGCGTGGCGGCATCAAGCCCTCGAGCGACAACGTGCTGTTTGCTGGCGTGCTCAGCGAAGCCCACATGAAGCTGGCAATGATTGCCGGCGTAGAATGCCTGTTCCGTATCGCCTCGGTGCGCTACGGCGACAATGGTCGCTCGCGCCTGGTGGTACACACAAAGGCAAACGGAACGTGGTCCGCTCCCACGCCTGTGGACTTTCCCCTTGGGTTTGGCGAGGAAGACGTGGAGCGCGACGGCATATACGATTACGACTTCGACGTAGCGGAATATACGGACGGAAGAGGAAACCAGGACGCCTACGTGCTGTTGGTCTCGGGCGAGCGCCCCGACGGCGACAGCACCCTTTTCGATACGGCAAGCACAGCCGGCATACTGTCCGTTGTGCGCCTGCGCATAAGCAATAGCGAAGTTCGCGTGGTATCGCACACGTCGTGGCGCAGCATCTCGCGCGGCCGCCTGCAGGAGGACGGTTACCATTGTCTGCAGTGTCCACGCATCACGGTGGGCAAGACGCTTGTCGACGGACGTCTGTCGGGTGCCTACCTCCACCGTCGCGGAACCACCGCAGAAAAGGCACTCGGCAGCGAGGCTGAGGTTACGCTGGAGTGCTTTACCCTGTGGTCGGATGATTTGGGCGACAGCCTCACGTTCCGTCAGGTCCTCCGCTTTCCGCAGGCACCGTCGAGTATCGAACTGGGCGCGCCCGAGAATATCAGCGGCAAAATGGTGGTGCCCGTTGTATACGAGACTGCAGGCGGTTGTGGCTGCGCATCGTACGCCGTGATTGGCCAGTCCATTGCGGGCTGGGGCGTTATGTCACCAGACGCTACGGTGCCCCGTGCGGTACCGTGGCCACAACATTCGGGCTTTTTGGCAACCGTCAACGAGCAACTGCAGCATATTACTTGGACGCGAGGCGCATCGGCATTTGCAACGCAGCCCGTGGGTGCCGCAGGCTGTGGCCCGGCATCGTTTAGCGTAAGCAACAACGGCAGGTGCGTGCTCTATGTAGAGAACACCGATGGCAAGGTGGGACAAACCTACGACGAAGAAGGCAACCCGGTAGCAGTGATGGGCAAGCACTTCCGCATCTTCGCCAGCACCTTGGCAGGCGATCTGTTCACGGAACCGTTCGTGATGTGCGAGCTGGACCATCCCGTCGATCAGATAACGACTTTTTTGACGTCGGGAGGCATGCTCTCCGCGCTCGCCACGCACATTGTGAGCGCGGAGAAGAGCGAGGCAGAGCTGCACGGCATCGAAGTGCCCTTGGTGGCGTGTGCCACTCCGACGGGCGCGGTCGCTACCTCGGGCGCGGTGGTGCCCGGAGCATCAGGCGAATCCTTCATGGTCACGGTGCGAAACGACGGCAACACCTTGTTGACCGCCGGCACGATCGATCTGTACCGAGAGGGCTCCAGCCAGCCGTTCTCCAGCGCATCCATCGGATTCGGAGTAAACGCACGCATGGCTTCGATCTTTGATCCAGAGCTTGCCGAGGACGCTTCGGCCAACGACATGGCACACGTGAAGTACGCGCTCGAGACGCTGGGCGCACGTTTTGCAACGCACCCGCTGGTTGCCGACAACGGCAACGCCGTGCTGGCACCGGGTTGCACGGCACAGTTCCGCATGAGCTTCGCCATCCCCGAGAGTTGGAGCGACGAAGTGGGCAAACGCGTCACGCTGTATGCGAAGGCGCGTGACCTGGTGGCGCTCGATCCCGTAACGCTTAAGGAAATTCGACCGGGCGCAAACTCGGCGCTGGGTGCCGTACTGCACGAGCTTCATGTGCCCGACGCGGCATGCGAGCGCTCGGAAGTTCAGGTCGGCGTATGCGGCAGCGCGGATACGACAGGACTTCACGACGCCCCGATGACAGCAAACGGCGATGGTGGTTCGAGTGGTGGCGGTTCCGGTGGAAGCAGCTCCTGTCTCTTATACACATCTCCGAGCCCACGAGACTCCTGAG
>URKV01000011.1 GCA_900548565.1 uncultured Collinsella sp. | reverse complement strand
ACATCAACACCACCGAGGACCGCGCCGTGCTGCACACCGCGCTGCGCCGCCCGGCAAGCGAGAAGGGCCAGCTCATCGTCGACGGCCAGGACGTCGTCGCCGACGTGCACGAGGTCCTCGATCGCATGTATGCCTTCGCCGAGCGCGTGCGCTCCGGTGAGTGGAAGGGCGTAACCGGTAAGAAGATCGAGCACCTGGTGTCCATCGGCATCGGCGGCTCCGACCTGGGCCCGGTCATGGCTTACGAGGCCCTGCGCCCCTATGCCGACGCCGGTATCGATTGCCGCTATATCTCCAACATCGACCCCAACGACCAGGCCGAGAAGCTCAAGGGTTTGGATCCCGAGACCACGCTCGTGATCATCGTCTCCAAGACCTTCACCACGCTCGAGACCCTCACCAACGCCCGCGAGGTCAAGACCTGGATGCTCGAGCAGCTCAAGGCTCAGGGCGCCATCGACGGCTCCGATGAGCAGAACGCCGAGGCCGTGGCCAAGCACTTCGTCGCTGTCTCCACCGCACTCGACAAGGTCGAGGCCTTCGGCATCGACCCCGCCAACGCCTTCGGTTTCTGGAACTGGGTCGGCGGCCGCTATTCCGTTGACTCCGCCGTGGGCCTGTCGCTGATCGTCGTGCTCGGCCCCGAGCGCTTCCAGCAGTTCCTCGAGGGCTTCCACGCCATCGACGAGTACTTCTGCAACACGCCGCTCGAGAACAATGCCGTCGCGCTGATGGGCCTGCTCAACGTCTGGTACGTCAACTTCTTCGGTTCCAAGAGCCACGCCGTGCTGCCGTACTGCCAGTACCTGCACCGTTTCCCGGCCTACCTGCAGCAGCTCACCATGGAGTCCAACGGCAAGCATGTCCGCTGGGACGGCAGCGCCGTGACCTCCGACACCGGTGAGATCTTCTGGGGCGAGCCCGGCACCAACGGCCAGCATGCCTTCTACCAGCTGCTGCACCAAGGCACCGTGGTGGTTCCGGCCGATTTCATCGCCTTCGCCAATACCGCCAACCCTGCGACCGATAGCGGCCAGGACGTGCATGAGCTGTTCCTAGGCAACTTCCTGGCCCAGACCAAGGCGCTCGCCTTTGGCAAGACGGCCGACGAGGTTCGTGCCGAGGGCACGCCCGAGCAGATCGTCCCGGCTCGTTGCTTTGAGGGCAACCGCCCGACGACCTCGATCTTCGGCGACACGCTGACCCCGTTTGCGCTCGGCGAGCTCATTGCACTGTACGAGCACATCACGTTTGTCGAGGGCACGGTCTGGGGCATCGACTCCTACGACCAGTGGGGCGTTGAGCTGGGCAAGCAGCTTGCCAAGCAGATTACCCCGGCCTTCCACGACGACGCCGCAAAGGCCGAGCAGGACGCTTCGACCCAGGCGCTTATCGAGTTCTATCGCGCGCATCGCAAGTAGTCGCTGCTGTTAACGCATCGCGCCTTATAGTCAGGGGCCCGTATCCTATCGGATGCGGGCCCCTTTGCTTTGTCGTGGTCCCAGGGCACACGGCCTTTGTGGAACATCGCCGGGGCGCCGCGCGCTGCGAGAACCCTGCGCCTAGATCTCGGCCTCCGCATGGCCTCGCTGCGCCTCGGGCAGCTCCCCGTAGAGCGGATGGTCTTCGAGCCTAAAGCGCTCGACCTGTTCGGGAGTGCGACCGCGCACAAAGAGCCACGAGCGATCGATCGGCGTCGCCATGAGCGTGCTGGGCAGCGCGTCGGCGCGGTCGGAAAACACCCGGGCACTCTCGGGATCCTGGAACGCCAGCACCAGATGCGTGTCGCAGTTGCCCATGATGGAGCGTGCGCGTGCCTCGCCATAGAGCGCATCGAGCTGGTTGGTCGACTGCAGCAGCAGCGTTGCCCAGATGTTGCGGCTTCGGATAATCGAGAGCACGTTGTCGATCTGGGGGATCTGCAGATTTGCGAAGTCATCGAGCATAAAGCGCACGGGCACGGGCAGGCTGCCGTCGGGCTGCCTATCGGCCTCACGAATGAGGCCCATAAACGCCTGCGAAATAAAGAGGCCGGTCAGCGGATCGAGATTGCGGTCAATATCGTTCACGGTTACAAACAGGGCGCAGGGGGTGTGTCCCATGGAAGCGAAGTCCACCTGATGGCACTCACGATAGAGCTGTGCCGCACCGTCGAATCCCAGACACATGACCTTTTCGGTAAGGATGCCGACGATGCTCGCGTGCATGCGCTCGGCATTTTGCGTAATGGCGTAGCGCCGCCATAGCGAGAGGGCATAGCTTTGGGGGTCGGTCGTGATCAGGTCGTCAAACAATCGACCCGTGGCACCGTCCTGCAGGTGCTCGATCAGCTTGATGACCGAGCTGATCGTCTGCTCGTCGGCGGGTAGCTGTTCGGTGACGTAGGCGATAAGACACGACAGCAGGTTTGCCGCCGCATGATCCCAAAAAGGCTGGTTGTTGTCCTCGATGGGGCAGATGGCCTTTGCCACCGAGAGGATGTCCTGCTGGTTGGGCCTGCCGTCCGCCTTGCGGCGAATGTGCCTCAGGGGGTTGTAGCCGCAGCGCTCGATGCCGGGCGCAAGGGCCGGGACGGTGTTGAGGTCGGCGAAGTTGAGACATTGCACGCGGTAACCGTGGGCTGCCAGCACGGGTCCCACTTCGCGACAGAGCGTGCCTTTGGTGTCGAGCACGATGTAGCTTGCGTTCATTTGCAGCAGGTTGGGCTTGAGGACGTTTCGGGTCTTGCCGGCTCCCGAGGGGCCGATCACAAGTGCGTTGTTGTTGAGTCCCGTTTGGCGGGTGTCGCAGGAAAGCGTTCGATCCTTGGCGAGGATGGTGGACGATGCGGACTCAGATGCGGCGAGGCGGCTGGCGAGGTTAGACATGGGCGACCTCCTTGGTGGTCGAGAGGATTTCGTGGGCAAAGCCGAGCTCGACGGCGCGCTCGGCCGAAAGGTAGGTGTCTTTTGCAGTGAGGGACTGGATGCGCTTGGGCGTGAGGCCGCTGCGGTCCGAGAGGATTTGCGTGAGGGTCTTGCGGGTCTGCATGAGACGCCGGCTGGTTTCCTGCAGCGCAAGTGCCGAGCCGCCTGCCCCCTGGGGGATCAGCGGGTCGTGAATCATGAGCTCTGCATGGGGCGCCATACGGCGATCGTCGCCGCCCATAAAGATCACGGCGCCCATGGACGCGGCGAATTCCAGACAGACGGTGCGGATGGGGCACGATGCGAGGCGCATGGCGTCATAGATCGCAAGACCCGATCGCACGCTTCCGCCGGCGCTGGCGACAAATATGGTGATGGGGCGGCTGGGGTCGGTGGCATCGAGCAGGCGGATCTGCTGGCATAGGTCGTGGGCCATCGGGGTTTCGATGTTTCCCATGACGGAGAGCTCGCGACGGGCGAGCATCTCATCGTAAATGCTGGTGAGCGTGATGCCTCGGGCGGATTCACGCATGGTGAGGGGGCTGATGATGGGGGAATGATTGGTGTCCATGAGGACTCCTTTCTGTTGGTTGTGTTGTGGAGGAATAGGATTGTTGCCCGCGGAGGGGCTGGCGGGCTACAGGGTTCGTCCGAGCCTGAGATCGAGCTCGGTTGTGGGGCAGGCTGCCTGTTCGTGCGGCTCGCAAGCGCCGAGGGCTCCAAAGCGATAGAGCGTTGCGGCGGGCGTGGTGTAGGCGAGCCGCAGCTGATGCTCGACGGGGGCACATCCGTCATTTTTGTAATGAGCCGCGTAGTACTGCGCGATGCTGGCGTTCATCTCGCTGCCATTGCGATGGCGCTCAAACTGGCGTCTGCAGGTCTCGATGATCTTTGCTACCGACTTGGGTGCCGTCGCGGGAACAAGGGCGAGATAGCCCTCAAATAGCTCGTTGATGCTCAGGAGGCACAGCAGGTCGATCAGCGTCCTTATGGCTGCTCCCTCGGCGGAAAAGTGCGCGGTCATACGGTTATATCGGTTGCGGTCGACGATGGCCGCATGGGGTCTTGGAGTTTTCTGCCCTGTGGCCCCGGGCTTTTGCCGCGCCTGTGTATTGAGCTCGACGTTGCAGCGCTTGAGGCCGTCCAACGGAAGGAACAGTGCGGTGCGCAGGGTGTTCCGCTTGCTTTCGAGTTCATGACGCTCGTCGGGTTCCCATTCGAGCTTGAGTTTCGTGTCGAGCGCCGTAAGCATGTGGGCTAGGCAGCCTACGGTAAGAACGTACGAATCGTTGTCGCGTTTTGGGGCATAGGGGTCTGTCAGCTTGCGAATGTCGGGGTCGCCCATGATCTTTGTGCAGCGCTTCAGCAGTTGAGGGTGGTCGGCCAAGATCGTCGCGAGCGGTAGCGACGCGTAGTTCTTGATGGTCGCGGCGGCAAAGGCGGCGTCATATTCGTTTGCATATGCTCGCTCAATGCGGGCATCCAGAATGCTTTTCTTATCGCCGTCTTCAGCGTGGTGGTTTGTCATAGCTTCTCCAATCGGTTGATGTTCGTGCTGTTTGTTGATGTGTTGGTTGTCATGAGTGATGTGCTTGCCGTGGGTGATGTACTGACGTTGGGGTGCTATGCGGTTTTCAATGAGCCCGTGAGGCAGTTGCTGCAGGGGCGGGATGGAACGGCCCACGCAAGGCGGAAGGCATCGTGCTCAAAATCGAGACAGCAATGCCCTGGGCGCCTCACATGTGGCAGTTACCTCATTAAGTTGTCATTGCGTTTGGGGTTGTACTTTGCCGATCTTCTTTCTCTTACACGCTGAAAACTGAAACTTCATATGCTCGATCTATTTAAAACCGCAACGGCGGTCTTTTATCAACTTATATGTCGGAACGCGTCTTTGCAAGTACTTTTTTGCGTTTGTTTCAAATGGGGTGGTTTTGCAACCGTCACGCGCCACGCTATGCGAACGTGCCCCGGCTCGGATAAGATGGTGCGATCGAGTTCTACCGCGCTCACCGCAAGTAGTCTTTGTTGCTGAGATAGGTCATGGCCGAAAGGGGCCCGTATCCGTTGGGATACGGGCCCATTTTCTGTTGTCGGCCAGATACGATGGGTCGCGTGACATCGTCAGAGGTCGAATTCGACCGCTAACGACGTTGCGCAGCCCATCATTTCTGGTCGCAAACAGTAAAGGGGCATGAGGGTGTATTGAGGGGGGGGATGTCTTGCTGTCGGCATCCGCGTGCGGTGCCATTCGCTGTCCGTAAATTATACGTCTACGGCTAATTTCATACCACTTGTCGGAATGCGGACGCTGTCCTTGCATGCCGGGCGTACATTGAACGTGGTTTTTCGCGTGAAACCACGAATCGGTTGTCAGCCCTGAACAAGGAGGCCCAGCATGACGCTTGCCAAACCCATCAATAAATACATCGACTATATCGATGCCCCCGAGGACACGTTTGAGCAGTATGTCGAGAAGGCGTTAAAGTACAACTTTCGCTGCGTATTTGCGAACCTGCAGGAGTACGAGACGGGCCGCGCCATGCTCGAGGGCTCTGACATCATCCTTGCCGGCGCTATCGACTTTCCCCAGGGCACTATGACGCTTGAGGAGAAGCTTGCGAGGTTTGAGGAATACGCTGCGTGTGGCTTTACCGAGATTGACTACGTTTTGAATCAGGGGTCGATCGAGAACCGCGATTTTGATGCCATCGAGCGCGAGATGACTACCATTGCTGATTTTTGTCGTGCGCATGGCATCACTGACAAGGTAATCGTCGAGATGTGCAAGCTGGACGGCGACGACGCCGCCAAGCGCCGTGTATGCGAGATCGCGCTGGAGGCCAAGCCGGGATTCCTTAAGACATCGACCGGCAGAAGCTTTGGCGGTGCTAAGCTCGAGGACGTGCGGCTGATGCACGAGGTGCTCGGCGATGCCGTGGCAATCAAGGCGGCGGGCGGTATCCATAATTACGAAGAGGCTTGCGCATTCATCGAGGCCGGCGCCAGCGCGTTAGGTGCATCGGCGGGCATCGCGATCGTCGAGGGCGCACCGACGGATGAGCGTCGCTAGCAGACGTATTTGACCTGAGCGATAAAGCTTCACGACCACACGCCGTTCATGTTCGGGACAATATGACATTTTTCCCGTTGTAAACGGAGTCGCGATGGGTGTTCTGTATGATGGCTCAGACAAGGTTGTTCAATGACAGGGAGGCATATATGGCAATCAAAGCCATCGCGATGGATATCGACGGTACGCTCACCAACGATCAGAAAGTGATTAGCCCGCGTACGCGCGAGAAGCTGCTCGCGGCGCAGGAGTCGGGCATTAAGCTCATCTTGGCTTCGGGCCGTCCCGCATGGGGACTGCACGCCTTGGCGCAGGAGCTCGACCTTCAAAACCATGACGGTCTGCTAGTCGCTTTCAATGGCGCGCATGTGGTCGACGCTCAGACCGATGAGGTCCTTTTTGACCAGGCCATGCCGGCTGACGAACTGCACCGTCTGATTGATCACCTGCAAAACTATGATGTGATCCCCATGATCTCGCTTGGTCGCGACTTGCATGTTGAGGACTCGTACCACTGTATGATTACGCTGCCGGATGGCTCGCGGAAAAACATCGTCAAATACGAGCGCGATGCCTGCGACCTTAAGATTCGCGAAGTCGAGAGCCTTCATGAGGTGGCGGATGCTTATCCCGTGGACAAGCTGCTGACGGCGGGCGATCCGGCCTACCTGCAGGCGCATCACGAGGAGATGTATGCGCCCTTTAAGCAGACGCTTTCGGGCATGTTTACGGCCGACTGGTACTTTGAGTACACGGCGCCTGGTATCGACAAGGCCCGCGCGCTCGAGGGTGCCCTGCCCAAGCTCGGCATCGATGCCAGCGAGGTCGTCTCGTTTGGCGACGGCCAGAACGATAAGTCCATGATTGAGTGGGCCGGAACCGGTGTTGCCATGGGCAACGCCGTCGATGAGGTCAAGGCTGTGGCCCAGATGGTGACCGCCAATAATAACGAAGACGGCATTGCGGTGGCATTGGACAAGCTGCTGGGTTAGAATCGCCGATAGTGCATGGCTCGGGCGTCCGCTTGCGGGCGCCCTTTTGTTAGGGAGGGTGCCGTGTCCGCATTTCCGTTCGACGCCGTTATCTTTGACATGGACGGCGTCATTGTCGATACCGAGTATTACTACCTGGGCGAGACTGCCGCGTTTGCCAAGGAGCTTGGGCTTAACCTGACTCAAGAGGAGTTGAACGGGCAGGTTGGTACCTCGCATCAGTTCTTCCTGCGTATGCTGGTCGATTGGTTTGAGCGCGCCGGTAAGGGGCATTTAACTGGCGAGGAAGCGTTGGCCCGTTGGGACGAGTGGGCGCATAAGCGTCCGCGCGACTATCAGGCTTTGATTAACCCAGGCGCCGTGGATACGATTCGAGAGCTGCCGCTCCGCGGCGTTCGCGTGGCGCTTGCCAGCTCGTCTCCCATGGATAGCATCGAGGAAGTGCTCAACGCATGCGGGCTGTCGGATGCCTTTGAGTATGTGGTGAGTGGCGAGCAGTTTAAGGAGAGCAAGCCCGAGCCCGACATTTACCTGCATGCGCTGGACCTGCTGGGGCTGCCCGCGAATCGCTGCTGCTGCGTTGAGGATTCGGTGCCTGGCATCACCGCTGGCAAGCGAGCCGGCCTGACAGTCATTGCCAAGCGCGAGGAACGCTTTGGCTTTAGCCAGGATGCCGCGGACAAGATTATCGACCAGCTGCCGGAGCTGCTCACGCTTTCTTAGGAGCGCGGTAGTTGCGCGTTTTTCGGGTCTGATGAGTAAATAGCCAACATTTTGGTGCGGCACCTAGCATACTTTAAGCTAATGCGGGCTTAAGGGCTTGTTGAATACCCTTAAGCCCGTTTTAGAATTAATTGTGCTGGGAGAGGGTATATGCCACCGACTGAAGGGCCAACTGACGGTAAAGCAGCGATACCGCTGTACCAACAGGTTATTGATATCATCAAAAACGAAATCAACTCCGGCGCCTACAAGGCGGGCGCGCGGATACCCAACGAATTCGAATTGGCTGAGAGCTATAAAGTTGGCCGCGTTACCGTGCGACGCGCTATTGAGGAGCTCGTCCAACAGGGCTATCTAACGAAGCGGCAGGGGAAAGGCACGTTTGTCAATGCCCCCAAGCTTAAGCGCAAGATTCGCCAGAAGGATGACGTCCAGAGTTTTTCGGACGCATGCCGCGTTAACGGAATGGAGCCGGGGGCGTGCGTCATTTCGAGAAAGATACTGCCGGCGGATTCCACTGAAGCGCAGTTCTTTGGTGTTCCCGTTGGAACTGACTTGATTTGCGTTGAGCGCGTGCGTACTGCCGATGGCGTCCCTGTCATGCTCGAGAACAACATATACGTTTACGAGGACAACGCCTATCTATCAACGGCACCTCTATCTAACCAATCCATTTTTGAGTTCGTGCGCAACCGGACGGGCCGCACGCCCGCGTTTACCGACCCGTGCACGCTCGAGATCGCGTGCGCGTCGCCCGAGGTCGCTCGACTGTTGGCAGTTCCCGTTGGCGAACCCTTGTTTTATATGGAAGCCTTCTTTTTCGATGAGCAGCGGCGGCCGTTTATCATCGGTCGTCAGCGAATCGTTGGGTCTCGCTACGTTTTTGACATCTAGGACATTGCGAATGGAAGCGCCCGGTGGATCATCTCACCGGGCGTTTCCATACCGTTCACGGCGCGAACACAACCGTTCAACCGCGTTGCGGCAATCAGTTTGAAATTATCTTGATGAAGGAAAAAGCTGCTGGTAATCTATGGGACGTCATAGAACGTTTGCATTGTGCAAACGTTGAAGCGAGATGCGATGCAGTCTCGAGTTCTTTGGAGGTATCTATGTCAGATACGAAGGCGAAGAAGACAAACAGACGTTTTAAGTTCAAATTACCGCATGTCTATACGATTATGTTCTTGCTGATCGTTGTCTTTGCGGTCTTGACTTGGATCGTTCCCTCTGGTCAGTATCAGCGCAAGACGATTTCGACAGCGGCGGGCGAGCGTGAGGTCGCCGTTGCTGGAACCTATGAACAGGTCGATAAGAACTACACCGATTCCGAGACCGGCGAGACCATCAATCTGGGCCAGGATATCTTCGCGGTCCTGCAAGCGCCCACTAAGGGCATCCAGGAGGCTGCCGACGTCGTTGCGTTCGTCTTATTGATTGGCGGATCGTTCGCGATCATCACCAAGACCAACGCTTTGAATGCCGGCATGAGCCGTGTGATTAAAAAGCTCAAGAACAAGGACATCCTCATCATTCCCATCACGATGACATTGCTGTCCATTTGCGGCACTACGTTTGGCATGTCTGAGGAAGCCCTGCCGTTCTATGCCATCTTCATTCCCATCATGATGGGTATCGGCTATGACTCGATGACGGCATTCATCATCTGCTTCCTTGGTCCTAACCTGGGATATTGTGCTTCGACCATCGACCCGTTTAATGTTTTGATCGCCCAAGGCATCATTGGCATCGAAGGTAATCCGCAACTGTGGCTGCGCGCCGTTTCTTGGGTCATCTTCACTGCCGTCGGTATCGCATGGGCCATGCGCTACGCCATGCGCGTCAAGAAAAACCCCGAGTCGTCCATTGTGTACGAGGACGATAAGCTCAAACGTGTTGAGTTTTCCGTGACCGATGCCTCCATCGAGGAAGAGTTCACTATCCGTCAGAAGCTCGTGCTTATCGATTTTGCTTGCGGTATGGGCATTATCGTCTGGGGTCTTGTTACCCAGGGCTGGTACATGAATCAGATTTCCGCCGTGTTCCTTGGTATGGGCTTGCTTGCCGGTATCCTGGGCGGCCTTGACCAGCAGACGATCGCAGAGGAGTTCGTTAAGGGTCTCGCCGACTTTGCGTACGCTGCCGTCGTTATCGGTATCGCTCGCGGTATTCTGGTCATCGCCGAGGGCGGCATGATCATCGACACCATCCTCCAGGCGCTCGCTACTGCGCTCGCCGGTGCACCCGCCGCCGTCTACACCACGTTTATGTATGTCGTCCTTGGCCTGCTCTCTTTGCTGGTTCCCTCGAGTTCTGGCCTGGCGGCGCTCACCATGCCCGTTATGGGCCCCCTGACCGAGCTCATGGGCCTCAATCCCGAGGCGGCCGTCACCGCGCTCCAGTTTGCCAACCAGACCATCAACACCATCAGCCCCGTGGCGGGCATGACGGTCGCCGGTCTTGCCGTGGCTAGGATTTCGTTTGGCCAATGGTGGAAGACCATTTGGAAGTTCTTCATTTTCATGGTCGTCTTTGGCGTGATTGTAACGGCAATCTCTGGCATGCTTCCGGTGTAGGTGGTTGTGATGTCTGATCGTTTGACGGTCCTGACGTCTAAGAGCGTCTTTACCGGTACGGGGGACCTGCCGTTTGAAGGTTTCGTAGCGGTCCGTGGCAATCGAATTGAGGCTGTTGGCACCAAGTGTGAGGTAGCTTCGTATTTGACCCAGGCGGACGAGGTAGTTGACCTGGGCGACCGCACCGTCATGCCTGGCCTGATCGATGTACATACCTTCTATACAGGCTGGGCGCTGCGGACATTGGGGTCTGATCTGTCCGGCATCGCTGATGCCAAAGAGGCCGTGTCGCTCTTGCGTGCATGGAAAGAAGATCATCCGGATTGCGCGGCGGCTTTTGGCCACAACCTACCCGAAACGTTGGCATCGGATGTCGAGAACGCAAATACGGCAGCTGTGTTTGACGATTGTTTTGGCGATATCCCCGTCGTCTGCTTTACACCAGGAGCGGAGACCTGCGTTCTCAACGCTGCCGCCAGTGCGCGATACGGCTTTACACCCCAGGCGTGCTATGCCGAGAAGATCTGGCGCATGATGAGCGATTTCCTTGCGCTGCCCGAGGTGCGTGCCGGGTATTCGGACTACATGAGCATGCTTAACGAGCGCGGCGTTACCGCCATCAAGGAAATGGCGTTTGATGACTACTACGGCTTTGCCGACGAAATGGCTCGCCGTGAGGAATCTGGTGAGCTGACGGTTCGCGTCTCTATGATGTCGCAGCCGGTGGGCGCCGGTGCAAATCTGGCATATGCCCGCGAGGCGCGAGAGCGCTTCCGGGGACCGTTCGTTCGTTTTTCTGGCTTCAACCGTATGACCGATCGCGGCGTATGGGCGGGGCTTGCCGAGATGATTGACCCCTATGAGGACACGGCCGATGCGGGCGCTGCCGGCAAGACGGTCGTCGAGGAGCCAGAGTGGGATCTGATTGAGAACGAGCTGCGTGCAATTGATGCTGACGGCTTCCGATATTCCTTGCATTGCCAGGGCGATGGCGCCGTTCGTCGCACCGTGGCGCTCTATGCCTCGCTGCCTCGAGACGAGCATGGACGGATGCTTCGCCGCCATGCGATTACCGATCTCGAGAACTCTGACCCGACCGATCTTGTCGAGTTTGGCAAGTTAGGTGGAATTTGCGAGGTCTATCCGCAGATTCTGACGCTGGACCGGCGCGAGGATTGCCTGTCGATGATGCGTCGACAAATTGGCGAGACGCGACTTTTGCACAGCTGGAATCGCCGCGGCATGGAAGATTCCGGATGCACAGTGTGCTGCGGCACGGATCTGCCGCTGCTGATTCCGAGCCTGGGCGAGTCAATCTACAGCGCGTGCGGCGGATTCTTCGCCGACGGACTGCCCGTGAATGAGGTCAACACGCTGACGCTTGTCGAGCTCTTGCGCGCTTGGACTGCCGGGGGCGCGTACGATCTGATGCGCGAAGACGAGCTGGGTACGCTTGAGGTTGGCAAGCTTGCCGATATCTGCGTGCTCGATCGGGATGTGTTTGACCTCGATTATCGCGACGCACGCGATCTTGCGGTTGATATGACGATGTCGGATGGACAAATCGTGTTCGATCGAAATAAGGAGGCATAAGATGTCTGAATCCAAACCGACGCTGCACCGCGAACAGATTGCGGGCATGAATATCCACTACATCATGTGGTCGCTCGATTACTTCCTTGATGTGCAGCAGCGCTTGGGCTTTGAGTCCATTGAGCTGTGGTGCGCAGAGCCGCATGTGACGCTCGACCACACGGGCTACTTTGAGGCTGAGGTCCTGGCGAAAAAGGCTGCAGACCGTGGGCTTAGGTATCGTACTCTGTGCCCCGAGAATGTTGTCTATCCTTGGCAGTATTGCGCACGCAAACCGCTGCATGAGCAGCGCAGCCTGGCGTACTTTAAGCACGGCATTGAGCTTGCTGAGGTGCTTGGGTGCGACCGCATGTCCATCAACTCGGGCTGGGGCGACTGGGACGAGGACCGCGAGGAAGCCTGGAAGCGCAGCCGCGAGCACTTGTCCATTCTGGCGGAGTATGCCGGCGAGCACGGTCTGGTGCTCACGATGGAAAGCCTGCGTCCCGAGGAGAGCAACCTTGTGACGACGGTTTCCGATGCGAAGCGCATGATTGACGAGGTCGCGAGCCCGTACTTACAGCCCATGGTTGATACAACCGCGATGGGCGTTGCAGGCGAGACGCTCGAGGACTGGTTTGCCGCCTTTGGTGATGGGGCAATTCACGAGATGCACTTTATCGACGGTGACCCGTATGGCCATCTGGTGTGGGGCGATGGCAAGCACGATATGGACGCCTTCGTCGCCACGCTCAACGCCCATGGTTTCGACGGCATGCTGGGCCAGGAAATCACGGACGGTCGTTACTACGATGACCCGGCGGCGGCAGATGCCAAGAACATGGCCGCATTCGAGAAATATCTGATTGACTAAAACAACTATCGGCCACGCAGCCAACGTCATTGATTGCGGCCAAACAAGAAAGGAACTGGATATGAACGCACACGATCTGATCAAAGAGGCAATTGCCGAGAAGGGCAAGTTCGACAGCGTCTACTGGATTGCTTGCGGTGGCTCCATGATCGATTTGATCCCGGCCCATGAGCTTCTGCAGCGCGAGGCAACCACCTTCACTTCGTATATCTATACGGCTCGCGAGTTCGATATCATGCGTCCGCGTCGTCTGGGCGAGAAGTCCCTGGTCATCGCTTGTAGCCACAGTGGCAACACCCCCGAGGTCGTCGAGGGCTGCGAGATTGCCCTTGCTGCCGGCGCTACGGTGATCGCCCAGACCGACAACGCTGGATCTAAGATCGACTCCGGCAAGTGGACCACGTGGGTCTACCCGTGGGGCGAGGGTGTGCCGCAGGCCGAGGTCCCCGCTGGTATTTCGCTGTCGCTTGCGGCAGAGCTGCTCGATCAGCAGGAGGGCTACGCCGATCTTGCCGATATGTATGCCGGTATCGCCGAGATGGATAAGATTCTTCCCCCGGCACGCGAGAAGGTAAATGCCGAGCTGGGCGATCGCTTTGCCAAGCTTTGCCAGGAGCACGAGTTCTTCTATATTCTGGGCAGCGGTCCCAACTTTAGCCAGACCTACGGTTTCGCTATCTGCTCTCTTATGGAGATGCAGTGGCAGCACTGCAGCTACATCCACTCTGCCGAGTACTTCCATGGCCCCTTCGAGGCTACTCAGGATGGCGTTTTTTACTTCCTGCAGATGGGCTCCAGCGAGTGCCGTGCTATGGACGAGCGCGCCCTGGCGTTCCTTAAGACGCATACCGATACGCTGATGGTGCTCGATGCCAAGGAGTACGGTATGGAAGCCGTGCCGGCGAGCGTCCGTGCCTATCTGGACCCGGTGCTGTTCTACGCCATGAACTGCGAGCTGCGTGCTGCACGCGGCAAGGTGTTTGATCACGATCCCGATTTCCGTCGCTATATGGGTGTTGTCGAGTACTAGAAGGGGCAAAGGCCATGGCATTTAACGTTAACGCGCTCGGATTTGGCGACAACGTCGTCGATCGCTACGAGCATATCCACACCATGTATCCCGGCGGCAATGCGGTGAACTTCGCCGTTTATGCCAAGAAATGCGGTGCCGCACGCTCCGCATACATGGGCATTTTTGGCAATGACGCCGCTGCCGAGCATGTCATTGCAAGCCTCGAGGATGAAGGTATCGAGCTTGACAAGTGCGAGCAGATGATTGGCGAGAACGGAGCGGCTCGCGTGACCGTCGTTGACGGTGACCGTGTCTTCCTCGGCTCCAACGAGGGCGGTATCCGTGGCGATGCGCGCTATGTCCTCGATCGCTTTGACCTTTCGTACATGAAGCAGTTCGATGTGGTTCATTCGGGCAACTATTGCTTTACCGAGCGCGAGCTGCCCAAGCTGAAGGCTGCGGGCGTCACGGTCTCTTTTGACTTTTCGGACGACTCCACCGACGAGTACTACGAGCAGATTGCGCCCTACGTCGATTTCGCTTTCTTTAGTGCGGCGGATGCCGCGAGTGAGGACGAGATTCGCGAGCGTCTGGCATGGGTGAAGGGCCTGGGTCCGCGTTTTGTGTCGGCTACGGCGGGCGCCGAGGGCTGCATTGCTTACGACGGCGAGCGTTATTACCGCCAGCTGGCTAAACCGGTAACGGACATGAAGGACACCATGGGGGCGGGCGACTCGTTCCTCACCTCGTTTTTGATGTGCTATCTCGATTCCGCCAAGCGTGGTGAGGATGGCGCCGAGGCCATCGAGCGCGCGCTCGACTTTGCTGCCGGGTTTGCCTCGACCGTGTGCGGCATGGAAGGTTCTTGGGGCCACGGAGCACCAATCGTCGAATAGCCGAGCTGTCCCGGGGAGCTGTATTGGTGCCTTCCCGTGACTCGGTGGTCAAAAAAAGCCAAATATGAGTACTGTGACTAATTTAGTCGCAGCAAAATCGACCCCTTCAGACGTGATTTGAGCGTTTGGAGGGGTCTAAGATTGCGAAAATGCAGGATGGGTGACTGTAAAAGTGTTAGTTAATGGACAATCGTAGATTATTCTGGTGGTCGGAAAGCTCAGAGTAATGTATCCATTTCGCTAGCAGTACTCATATTTGACGTTTTTTGACCACAGGGGTTAGCGAAGGCTAAAAACAGCGTGCGCATTTGCTAAAACTACCGACTCGATGCGCTTTGCGTCACAGTTTTTGAGTGAGGCAATGCGCATCGAGGTCCTTGTGAGCGATCTGATGAGCGACTGTGCGCTTGTTTCTGTGTTTGGTTCGGCTGGTGAATCGGTCTCGAGCAGTAAACGATCGAGTGGAATCTGTCGTGCGTATTCGCGTCCTCGTTTAGACGCGAGCATGCGTTCGTTGACGGAAAAATAACAGCCCGCATTACGCGCGCGGACGAGTTCGTCCGAAGTACCGCTAAACCAGTGGAAGATGATAACGGGGGAGTCGGGGTTTGGGATGAGTAGTCCATGCGATTCGAGGACGTCCAGTACGGCTCCTGCCGAACGAACGGCGTGAATTGATATCACGCGCCCGGTAAGAGGATGCTGCACGAGCGCATCGCAGAGCCGGTTAAGTGCCTGTATTTGTAGCGGCTCACTTCCAGCAAAGCGCGCGGAAAAGTCGAGTCCGACTTCGCCGATGTAGCGTTCTTGGGCAGCAACTTCGCAAAGCAGATTGACTTCGACAAAACCGCAGTGGCCATCGGCGAGCCACCAGGGGTGAAGCCCAACGCCGGCGATGATGCCTGGTTGGCGACAGGCGCGCTCGTTTGCGGCCGAAAAGTCGCGCGGATTGACGCCGCAGTCAAATAGACCCAAGCCC
The DNA here is from genome assembly GCA_900548565.1 of uncultured Collinsella sp. Lineage (GTDB taxonomy): Bacteria > Actinomycetota > Coriobacteriia > Coriobacteriales > Coriobacteriaceae > Collinsella. Next base: position 7,595 of record URKV01000011.1, on the reverse strand, counting down.
AGCGCCGTCGCCTCATCGGCAACGGCGTCCGGGTGAGCCATTAAATCAAGATGGCAGTGTGCATCAAATAACCGGGGCTCCATCTCGGTGCGCTCCGCTAGTCCAGACGTTGGCCATCGGAGCGTACGCGCTCAGTGCCGCGGCCGCTGATCTGGCGGATAACCTCGCCGGCAATCATCTGGCCCATGATGGGCGGCATAAAGCTGGCGGTTCCCAGCTCGGTGCGCTCGTGGATGTTGGAAGGGTCGCGGGGCTGTGTCTTAACCGATTCCTCGCAGCTAAACAGTACATGCAGGCTCTTGATTCCGCGCTTCTTGCATTCTTTGCGCATGATGCGGCTCATGGGGTCACGTACCGTATCGAAAATGTCGGCAAAGCGGAGGCACTCGGGATGGAGCTTGTTGGCCCCGCCCATGGAGCTAACCAAACGAATGTCGTGGTCCTGAGCATATTTGGCAATGGTGAGCTTGGCCGAGATGGTGTCGATGGCGTCGACGACGTAGTCGAGCTTGCCGTCCGTCTGCTCCAAAACGCTCGCGAAGAAATCATCGATGTTGTCGCTCAGCAAGTATTCAGTTCGCTTGATGACGGCAGCGGCGGGATTGATGTCGTGGATCATGGCTTCCATCACGTCAACCTTGCGCTTGCCGACGGTGCTGTGAAAGGCGATGGCCTGGCGATTGATATTGCTGGGCGCGATGATGTCCTTGTCCAGAATGACGAAATGACCGATGCCGCCGCGGGCGAGTGCCTCGCAGCAGTTGGAGCCCACGCCTCCGCAGCCGAGCACTAGCACCGTAGCATCGGCGAGCTTATCGAGTGCCTCGCGGCCCATGATAATCTCGAGCTTGGTGTCGCGTGTCTCGATGGCGGCTGCGGCAGCGGTTTCAGTCATAAATATCCTCCGATGGGGAAGCAGGTCGTGTTTTAGCTATCGCCATTATAGGTAATCGCCCATAGGTTGCGATGGCGTTTGCTTTGATGTGGTTTGAAGCATTGCGATTAGATAGTTAGACAAACATCTAAATATTGAGTATAGTGTGCACGTCATGAGAGATGATGAGAGGAGGTCTTATGCCGGGAGAGGGTTTTAAGGCGCTTGCCGATCCAACGCGACGGCGCATTTTGGAGTTGCTGCGCGAGGGCAATTGCACGGCGGGGGAGCTTGCCGAGCATTTCGATATCAGTAAGCCGTCGCTGAGCCATCACTTGGCGATGCTCAAAAACGCCGGGTTGGTGACCGACGAGCGCCATGGCCAAAACATCGTATACAGCTTAAACACCACCGTCATGCAGGATTTAATTGGCTGGTTTATGGGCTTTACAAACACTGAAGGTGATAAGGATGAATAACGAAAACAAGGGCATTCACCCCACGGGGGTATCGTCGCGCGTGTGGATTGCGCTGGTCGCTCTGTGCGTCGCCAATGTCGTAGCGCACCTCATGGTGATGCCGAGCTTGCCTACGCAGATTCCCACGCACTGGGGCGCGAACGGCGCCGTCGACGGTTGGGGTCCTAGCTGGATGGCCTCCGCGCTCGGCGTGCTGCCTCTGGCGCTTCTCGCAATGTTCCGCATGGTGCCGCGCATCGACCCCAAAGGTGAGGCATATCGAACCTCGGGCAAGTTCTACCAGGGCTTCGTAATCGCCTTCACCTTGTTCATGTGCGCCATAAGCTGGCTGGGAGAGCTTACGGTCTGGGGCGTGGTGCCGGCGGTCGGTTCGGTTAACGTGCTGATTTCCGGTGTTGTCGGTTTGCTGTTCATCGGCGTAGGCAACTACTTGCCGCGTGTGAAGCAGAACTATACGCTCGGTATCAAGACACCCTGGGCGCTTGCCGATCCCGAGAACTGGCGCCGTACGCAGCGTTTTGGCGGCGCCTGCTTTATGGTGCTGGGTATTGGCCTGATTGTGATGGGCGTGGCGGGCAGCGTGCTTTCGAGTGAAGTCGTCGCCGCGGTGATTGCGGCTCTGGCGTTTGGTTCGGTTGGAGCCGTCTACGTCTACTCGTATCTGTTGTGGCGCAAATCGCAGCGAGCCGCTCGTTAAGGTTGCGGAAAACTAGCGTACGCAGTTCATAGTATGTTCTGGGGGACTTTTCCCAGGTAGTATTAGGGGGTGTGGGCAACCATGCCCCTTTTCGTTACGTTTCAGAGCTGGTTCCCTCATTTCGTTTCCACTAAAGCGAATCAAGAATAGGGAAACAACAGGTAGAAAGGATAAAACAGGCAAATGGCGGAGTTTATCTACCAGATGTATCAGGCTCGCAAGGCCCATGGCGACAAGGTAATCCTTGACGACGTGACCCTGAGCTTCTACCCCGGTGCCAAGATCGGCGTCGTGGGTCCCAACGGCATGGGCAAGTCGACCCTGCTCAAGATCATGGCCGGCATCGAGGAGGTCTCCAACGGCGATGCCAGGCTCACCCCCGGCTACACCGTGGGCATCCTGCAGCAGGAGCCGCCGCTCGATGACGACAAGACCGTTATCGAGAACGTGCGCATGGCGTTTGGCGATATGATCGCCAAGGTCGATCGCTTCAATAAGATCGGCGAGGAGATGTGCGACCCGGATTGCGACATGGACGCCCTCATGGCCGAGATGGGAAAGCTCCAGGACGAGATCGACGCCGCCGACGGCTGGGATATCGATTCCAAGCTCGGCCAGGCCATGGACGCCCTGCAGCTGCCCGATTCCGACATGCCGGTCAACGTACTTTCCGGCGGCGAGCGCCGTCGCGTGGCCCTGTGCAAGCTGCTGCTCGAGGCTCCCAACCTGCTGCTGCTCGACGAGCCCACGAACCACCTGGACGCCGAATCGATCCTGTGGCTCGAGCACTTCCTGCACAACTACCAGGGCGCGGTGCTTGCCGTCACGCACGATCGCTACTTCCTGGATAACGTTGCCGAGTGGATCTGCGAGGTCGACCGCGGCCACCTTTATCCCTACAAGGGCAACTACTCCACGTATCTGGAGACCAAGGCCGCCCGTATCGAGGCGCAGGGCAACCGCGATGCCAAGCTCGCCAAGCGCATGGAGGCCGAGCTCGAGTGGGTACGCTCCAGCCCTAAGGCCCGTCAGGCCAAGAACAAGGCCCGTCTGGCTCGCTATGAGGAGATGGAGGCCGAGGCCCGCGCAAGCCAGAAGCTCGACTGGACCGACATCCGCATTCCCGTCGGACCGCGTCTGGGCAACAAGGTGCTCGAGGCTCATCACCTGCACAAGGAGTTCGATGGCCGTGTGCTCATCGACGACCTATCGTTCACCCTGCCGCGCAACGGTATCGTGGGTGTCATCGGCCCCAACGGTGTGGGCAAGACCACGCTGTTCAAGACCATCGTGGGCCTGGAGCCGCTGACTTCGGGCGAGCTCGAGGTGGGCGAGACCGTCAAGATTTCTTACGTCGACCAGAACCGTTCCGGCATCGACCCCGATAAGAACCTGTGGGAGGTCGTCTCGGATGGCCTGGACCACATGATGGTCGGTGAGACCGAGGTTCCGAGCCGTGCTTATGTGGCGAGCTTTGGCTTTAAAGGCCAGGACCAGCAGAAGCGCGCCGGCGTACTCTCCGGTGGCGAGCGCAACCGTCTGAACTTGGCGCTTACGCTCAAGCAGGGCGGCAACCTGCTGCTCCTCGACGAGCCCACGAACGACCTCGACGTCGAGACGCTGTCCTCGCTCGAAGCGGCACTGCTCGAGTTCCCGGGCTGCTCGGTGGTCATTAGCCACGACCGTATGTTCCTGGACCGCGTCGCCACGCACATTCTGGCGTGGGAGGGCACCGACGAGAATCCGGGCAACTGGTATTGGTTCGAGGGCAACTTCGAGGCCTATCAGGCCAACCGTATCGAGCGCCTGGGCGAGGACGCAGCCCAACCGCATCGTATCCACCGCAAGCTGACGCGCGACTAGTAGCAAGTAGAAAGGCCGCCACCAAGGGCGGCCTTTCTTGTAGCGATTGCACTGCAGCTATGCCCTGGCTGCTGGTTTGATTCATAATCAAAGTCATCTCTTTGGGATTAAAGCCCGTTTTTGCTATGAGTGATTTTCTAATTCCGTTTAAAACGTAAAGACGCATTGGGTTGCAAGGACATAAGCAAATCGAATTGAAATATAACCAGTGCTGTAACGTTAAAAAAAAGATTATAGAATAGGAGTACCTTATAAGTCGCTTCTCTAGAAAGAAGAACATATGCTTTCGCGTCGTCGTTTTCTGCAACTTGTCGCGTCTTCAATTGTCGCCTTAGCCGCACGTCCGAAAGAGGTTTTTGCTTCGACGGGCAATATTGATGGTGAGCAGATACAATTTACTTCTGAAATTGCGCAAGAGCTTGCCGATAAATATATAAAGGGACTCCTCGGCTATTCGTATACGCCTTCTGACCCTATTCCTTTTGTAGATGTTGATGGGTCCCCGCTTGGTTACATTGTTCCGGTTGTGACATCCAATAGAGCCGCGGGCTATTTGGTTTTAGATGCTTCAGATGATGAAATACTTACGGGATATCGTTTTGGAGACGGCTTAGTCAGCCCTATGGATCGGGGAGGAGATCTTGGTGTCGAGTCTTATTCGTTCAATAACCCAGTCGTAATGATCAATCCATTCGAATTCGGCGTGCAATCTTTGGACGGTTCAATAACAACAAATTGCGGAAGAACAATCCCGGCTGTTTCCATAGAAGGACGGCCTGTCGTTTTATCGAATAAACCTTCAAGCTGGAACGATGTTGTAATTTACGCAACTCAAATGCAGGATTACACAGTATCTGGATTTCGTTCCATTTCTCAGTTTATGTCATATGATGAAAGCGAGATTAAGAGGCTTACCGCCCACTATGCTTGTATGGTGACAGCTTTTTCGAACGTTGCGGAACTGTATGGCATTGCCAATTTATATAGCGACCCTTCGCAATATATGCAGATATGGAATTACACCAATACCCATGCTCTTTCCGATGAAGAACAGACTGTTCCCGGCGTTGTTTTGGGTGGAACGCCGATATCAACCTGTGCAACGGGGTTTACAAATTACTGCGCAAGCAGAGGAAGTACTCTTATCGCCCGCACTGTCTCCTCTCCGACTATCGCGAGCATTCAAAATGAGATTAACTCTAATAGACCGAATGTTTTACATGCGAGTTTGTACAACGGATCAGCCCATTCTGTAACAGCGGAGGCTTACGCCACACTTACTGGTAAGAAAACTGGAGAGACAAGGCAGATGATTGGCATAGCGGACGGCTGGAATTCATCTTTATCCTTCCTGAAGTATGATCAGAGCTATTATGCGTGGACTTATGGAACGACTTTTTCGAAGTAGGGCGATTCGTCTAGCTCTGTCTTTGGTGCTGATGGCTTCATTGGTGGGCTGTTCAACAAAGGAAGAGATATCGCGCGGAGGTTCCGGAGAAGTGACTGCGACAGACTCAGGTTCATTAGAAATAGCTGGCGGGCATGCCGATGTGATGTTACAAGGAAAAGGCGTGCTTAGGTCGATTGATGCTGAAGACGCTGTCTGCTCAATAGAGGATTTGAAGACAGGTGAAACTGCATCGTACCGAGTTTCAGATAATGCTGCGAATATGATTGAGTCGATACCGACTGGAGCGCAGGTTTCTTTTAGATACTTTGCTCCGCAACTTGAGGATGAGCTTGCTTCTCTGGTGTCTATATGCACCGATGACAACTAAAAGGCCTGAATTCAAACGGCCTCGGATGGTCAATTGGCTATCCGAGGCCGTTTTTTACTCGACCGGGGCTTCGACCTTGTCGATGGCCCAGGCGGCTCCGAGACCGCCGGTGGTGTTGCGGCGGATGCGCACGGTAACCTCGCGGCGCTCGCCGGCCTGCGTGTAGCACAGGGGGAAGTTTGCGCGGTTTCGCGCGGCCTCGATGGTACCGCGCTCGCGGGCGATCCAGTAGTACTCGCCGACAATGCCGAGCGTGTCGGCGCCGTAGGGGAGATAGGTCGACAACTGGTGCAGAAGCGGGCCGGGGCAGAAGACCTCGGTTGCGAAATCGACGGGGAAGTCCTCAGGGATGGCGGGCGCTGCGGGTGCGGGGGTTGGGGCCGCTGCGGGTACCGAAGCCGGTGCCGGTGCGGGAACTTGGTCGCAAGTAGAGGTGGGCACGGATTCGATGACGGGTGCGGGCTCAGGCACCGGTTCCGGCTTAACTGCGGAATCTGCGGGCTTCACGGTGACGGGCGCGTCTACAGCTGCAGTTTCAAACTCAACCTGCATCGCGCTCTCATTCTCGACGCTCGACTTTGCTTCGATGGGCGTGGATGCCATAGTGGTGATGCCGGCGTTGGCGTTCTCGGGGTCATAGACGACCGTGAGCGAGATGGCGGGCTGCGGCGTCTCGGGCTTCGGCGTCGACTCGGTAGCGTCTTGATCGGCGGGCTGATCGTCCTCGGCCTCGTCGCTAAAGACATCACTGTTTTGGAACGAAGACGTCTCGGGTTGGTCGGCGGTTTTTTCGGTTGTCGACTTGGGAGCTTCGTTGAGCTCCGCAGTGGCTTCCTGCTCGGATATGACTTCGGGATCAGTCGTGGCGGTGGTTTCGGTTTCGGCTTCTGCCGTTACCTCAATAGCGACTTCAATCTCTGCCTCGGGCTCGGATTCTGGCACGGCTTCAACTATGGCTTCAGGCTCGGGACGCTTAACGTGCTTGGGGCGCACGGCCTTGAGGTCCTTCTCGCCGCGTTTTTTCTTTTTGTAGGACTGCTTGGCTCCCTTGGCAGCCTTGGGCTTGTCCTCGCCCTTGGCAAGGGCGGCATCCCAGGCCTCGTTGGCGATGACCGTGGCATACAGGCGACCGCCCTTAAAGACGGTCAGCTTAATGCAGTCGTCGAGCTCCTCGAGCAGCTCGCGCGTGGACTCGAAGCCCAGGTCATAAGCGGCCATGTCACCAGCGGCGAGTGCCTCCTCGACCTGCGTCATAAACGTTTGCTTGCCGCATCCAATCGCATCGCGCAGCAGGCGATACAGATAGATGTGGTTGCCCAGCGAAAGCGTGGGCGTAACTATTGTCTTGCTCATGGCAAATCTCCTCTTTACACACCAAAGCATCTTACCATCGCGCGGGGCTTGCCATCTCGTCGCCCAAGGCAAACGGGCGCGAACCGCTATCGATTCGCGCCCGTTGTACAGGTTGCCTATCTGGGGATGCAGCGCCTAGTTGTCCGATGTCGTGCCTTGGCTTGAACTGTCAGATGCCGTGCCCGATGTGGTGCCACTCGAATTGCTGTTGTTGCTGTCTGCTGTACCCGTTCCCGACGTGGTGTCGCTCGTCTGGCCGCCCGTGCTCGGCTGCGAACCGTCAGTCGTTTGGCTTGAGTCGGTCGTGCCAGACGGCGTGCCACTGTTGGCCGTAGAGGAATCGGTGCCCTGCGATTGGTTTTGGGTGTTCGAGGACGAATTGGCAGAGGTAGAACTGTCTTGCGTATCGTCCGTCTGTGCCTGCTGATCCTGCGACTGGGTGTTGCCATTTGCATCGCTCTCGGTCGTGCGCGACGACAGGATTGGCTCGGGACGCTCGCCCCTGTCTCTTATACACATCTCCGAGCCCACGAGACTCCTGAGCATCTCGT